>JANPCO010000111.1:0-40179 GCA_031430995.1 Sphingomonadales bacterium
TCCCCACCGTCATTGCGAGCGAAGCGCGGCAATCCAGACTGTGAGGCGTTGGCCTGTGGATTGCCGCGTCGTTGCACTCCTCGCAATGACGATGCGTCCTCACAAACCGCAGAACTCTGCGCAACTTCACACTGAATTGCAGTGTCTGGAGCGGGCCGCACCACCGCTTTCACCTCAACACGATCCTCACGTGGCAGCTGCTCGTTTTCCCGCCACACATCCTCGCGGTCGCCGAGAAAATCGCGCACGTCAGTCACCGAGGCACTGTGGGCAGGATCAGCCAGCCCTTCCACAAATGCCCGCTCCAGCGCTGGGGTCCAGAGATAGTCAGTCATACACACATCCTTCTCCATAAATAGGATATATCCTATCCGAAGAGTGCGCAAATGTCGAGAACAAAAGGGGATCACGGGGTGTGGGGCGAGAATGGCGGCTTTGTTGGGGGGAGCGGACTGTCCGGATTTTATGGCGAGATTTGGGAAAGCTGCCATAGGCTTGTCGACGCCACCGTGTGGGAGAAATTGAGGACTGTTGATTGCTTAGCCACTTTCGATAGAGTGGCGGGGCATTGCCATCTCGACTGTTTTGCTCCAAATCATCCTTCTGCAAGGAAGCCGTAATGCGCATAGAGTCGATTAAACTTAAAAATTTCAAGGCGTTCCGTATTGTTCACTTGACGAACATTCCAGCATTTCTGGTTGTCGTTGGAGCGAATGGAACCGGAAAATCTACCCTATTTGACGTATTCGGGTTTCTCCACGATTGCCTTGAAAGTAATGTCCGTCAAGCGTTGAATGCTAGAGGCCGGTTTCGTGAAGTCATTAGCAGAGGGGCTTCTGAGAAAGACACTATATTTATTGAAATTCAATACCGTATGGAAATCGTCAACGTAAACAGGCTCGTGACGTATACACTTGAAATTGGTGACAAAAATGGCACTCCTTATGTAAAGAAGGAGAGTCTTAGATATAAGAGAGGTCGCTATGGGGCGCCCTATTATTTTTTGAAGTTTGAAAATGGTGAGGGATTTTCAATAACTAACGAAGAAGACTTTAATCGTCCGGATGAGGAACTGGATCGAGAATCTAGCAAGTTGGGTTCGCCGGATATTCTCGCGTTGAAAGGACTGGGTCAGTTTGAGCGATTTAAGGCAGCCAGCGCGTTTAGGCGACTGATCGAAGCATGGCACGTGTCTGATTTCCACATCGAATCTGCACGTGGCAGGAAAGAAGCTACCGGAGATTCTGAACACTTGTCTGAATCAGGTGAGAACCTTCCTAGAGTTGCACAGTATGTTTTTGAGCAGCATCCAACCGTGTTTGACAAAATCCTTCAGATTATGACGAAACGTGTTCCTGGTGTGTCTAGAGTTGAACCTATCACAACAGAAGATGGATATCTTACCCTGAAGTTTAGCGACAGTTCATTCTCCACCCCATTCCTCGACAGATATGTTTCCGATGGGACGATCAAGATGTTCGCCTATCTTGTCCTTCTCTATGATCCTGCGCCGCATCCTTTGCTTTGCGTCGAGGAGCCAGAGAATCAGCTTTATCCGCAATTGATGCCCGAGCTTGCGGAAGAGTTTAGGCTATACGCAAATCGCGGGGGGCAGGTGGTCGTTTCAACTCACTCCCCAGACTTCTTGAACGCATGCGAGCTCGAAGAAGTCATCTGGTTACAAAAAAATCAAGGATATACAGAAATCCGCCGAGCATCTGACGACAAGCAAATCGCAGCATATATGGCAGATGGCGACCAAATGGGGAGCCTTTGGAAACAGGGTTTCTTCCAAGGAGCCGATCCGAGGTGATTGAACTGGTTTTTATGCTGGAGGAGCCTTCGGCGCGCGCAATGTTGGAAGGGCTATTACCTCGGATCGGCTTAAAACTTCCGACTGTTCGCTATGTGGTTTTTGAAGGGAAGCACGATCTTGAAAAACAAGTTGGTAAACGCATCCGCGGTTATCGTAACCCACATGCTCGATTCATTGTCATCAGAGATCAAGACTCCAATGACGATTGCGGGGGTTTGAAAGCCAAACTGCTTGGCTTGTGCGCAAATGGGTTAGGCAATCGAGCGTTGCTTGCACGAATTTTCTGCCGTGAATTGGAAGCCGTTTATATTGGCGACCTTTCAGCAGTCGAAGCGGCGTTGGAAATCACTGGTATCGCGCAACGTCAGAATGAGCGTAGATTTCGTTCGCCTGATACGCTAATGACGCCGTCAAAGGAACTAAAACAATTGACCAAAGGTGCGTACCAGAAGGTATCCGGTTCAAGAGCCATCGGATTGCAACTTGATGTCAATAACACGCGGTCGAATAGCTTCAAAGTGCTGGTGTCGGGATTACGGAATATCTGCGGATAGCTTCAAATGGGGCGGAATTCTGAAGGCATTGGATGTCCGCTTTTGAGGCGCTACGATTGATAAACCAACGTCCGCAAACTTGTCGCAACCAGACACCGGCCTCACGCCGCCCTAATCCCGCGCTTTGCGATGCTGCAAAACCATCCCCCGTGCGTGCCGCCGCTGGAAGCCTTTCCACAGTGTCACGCTCTGGCCGCCGGGGCTATAGGTGCCCCAAGGCGTTTCGGCAGGGGCGTTCCAGGAGCCGTCGTCTGAATTTTCGACCCCGACAGTAAGAAAGGCCGCTCGCGCCCTGTCCCCGCGCAAATTCACAGCCAGAAACGCCGTGATGAAGTGAAGGTTGATGGCGTTTATGCGGTCTTGTCGCCAGATCGAATCTTCGAACCAGTCCATGTCCCACAGGCTGCCGCGCATTTCTGGCGGCGCCGGGTTGAGCGCCACGGAATGCCCCGCTTGTTTGTAAGTCAGCAAATAACGGTCCGAATTTACCGCCCCTGCAAACACCGCGAGCGCCCCGCTTTTATAGTCGACGACTGGGTCTGCATCGCCTTGGATCAGCAATAGGGGCGCTTTGATACCCGCAAGGCCCTGCGCTCCCCACGCGCTTTTCGGAAAGCCCCCGCCCGGCGCAAGCGCGACGATAGCCTTGACGCCCGGAACGATAATCTGAGCCGCACCTGCCGTTCCGCGCGCAATTTTTTTGAGCCAGCCACCTGCGACGACGCCCATATTGGGGCCATCAGGATCAAGGCTGGCCCCGCCTGCGGTCAGCACGCCGTAGCCGCCTTGTGAATAGCCGATCAGGGCCACATTCGCGGCGTCAATTTTTCCCCCCAGGTCCGCCCGCAACTGTGTGGCCACAAAGGCAATATCGACTGGCCTGTAAAAATTAGGGGCCGCGCGTCTTTCTGCAGACACGACATAGGGGTCAGGATCGCCATGGTGGATCGCTGCCACAACATAGCCCTTTGACGCCAGGTTTTCAGTCAGCCACGTCATCGATGCAGGCGCGTTGCTATAGCCGTGCGACAGGATGACCAGCGGATGCCCCGCGCCAACAGGTTTCGCGTTCAGGACTGCCAATCCCGGCACGGTGAATGACACCGGAGGCCTAGGCGGCTCCCCCCAGAACGCGGCGCGATACGTTATGTGCCTGTTGCTTTTCGTGACGACTGCAGGATACCAGATATCGACGATTAGCGCACGATCATGCAGCGGCACGGTGCCTGTTTTCGCGTCGGCAGCCTGCAAATCGGGCTGCGCGCGGTGGTGATAAGTGACGGATTTGAAGCCGACGCCGTTTGGCCCCAGAGCAGCCAGCTCAGGCGCGTCGACACCAGGAGCACTAGGCGGACTGGTGTTCGCGCTCAGCGGGGCGCCAATCAGCAGGGATAGCCCTGTTATTGCCCATTTCAACATAGGATCAATTCTTCAAGATCGGCGCTGGCTGCACCCGGCCAAACCAATTGCTGTTCCATCCAAGGGTAATCTGCGATTAGCGGCGCGAAAGTCTGTTCGCGCAGCATGTCCTGGCAGAGCGCTGCTGTAAGGCTGGGGATGTCGCCCAATTCGCCCGCCCGCGCGACAACTTGCACAGCGCGCGAGAACCGCCCGCGTGTCATGGGCTCAGCACGGAGGTGCGGCAAAAGTTCATTCACAGCGGCCAGGCAGACAGGTGTCGTAATCGTCCAGCCGAGCCCGGCCGCGACCAATGCCAGTTGCTGATGCGCGGATTCCACTTCGACCATTTGGGGCAGTTTCAATTTCATCCGCGTAATCTGCCGCTCAATTTGCTGGCCCATTCCAGTGAGCAACGAAAACCGGATAAATGGCAACAGCGATGGCACGCCAATCTGGTCAAGTGGCTCTCGAAAGTTTTTGGGAAAGACGAAAATGAAGCTTTCTTCAAATACCGGATGCAGTTCAACGGTGTCACGGTGTTCCACGTTGAAACTGCCGGTTACCAGCATGTCAATGTCGCGGGCCAGAAATTCGCCCTGATGCTCCATCGATATCCCAGACCGAATGTTCCAGCGGTCTGCGCGCGGGCCCAGGCTGCGCAAAATCGGCGCAGTCAATTGATTGGCCAGGCTGAATGACATCGCAACCGTGATACTGGAAATAGGCAAGTTTGCGCCTTCACGCACTTCATCATAGGCCAGCCGAGCATGGGCAATCAGTTTCTGACCACGCGCAAACAGTGATTTTCCGCTCGCCGTTAACCCCAGTGGTCGCATCGTTCTGTCAAATAACGGCGCGCCTATGCCTGTTTCCAGCTTTGCGATGGTTTGCGAAACGGCAGACTGTGTCACGCGCATATGCGCTGCACACTGCGACATACCGCCAAGTTCCACGGTCATGACGAACACTTCAAGTGCGTGCAGATCAAATTCCTGCGGCAGTTTCATCTGGCGTGCCCTCCCAAGCACATCATGCCAGCCACGGCTGGCTGACATAACGCAAACTTATGGCTAGCCCATGTTTATGGTAATAGGTTCATGCATTTTCGATATGGCTATTGGACAGCCGGCGCACTCACTGCGGCGCGGTGCAGAGCCAGAAGACCCTTGAGCGTGCCAACGCACATGAGCAACAATACCAGCGCAAGGGGCAGCCCTGATGCAATGGCAGCGGCCTGCAACGAAATCAGGCCGCCACTGATCAGCAAGACAACGCCAATGCCGCCAACGGCAAACAGCCAGAAGAGTTTCTGGCGTAGCGGGGTATCCGTGCGTCCGCCTGATGTCATCGTATCAATGACCAGCGTCCCAGAATCCCAGCCTGTGATGAAAAAAATCAGGATTAGGCAAATCGACACAAAAGATGTCACCTGCGGCCACGGCAGCGATTCCAGCAGAAGGAACAGCTGCGTGTCGAGCGGAGCCTTAGCGAGGTCCGGCGCTTGGCCAGAGACGATCCGGGCAATACTGCCATCGCCGAATATGGTCAGCCAGACCACACAGAGCAAAGTCGGCGCAATCAGAGACCCGATCATATATTCACGGACCGTGCGGCCAAGCGAAATACGGGCCATGAACAAGCCGACAAAGGGGGCCCAACTGATCCACCACGTCCAGTAATAGGCAGTCCAATCATGGTAAAATCCCGTGTCTGTCCGCCCGACTGGATTGGACAAGGCAGGCAAAAGCTGAACATAAGCTACGAGGTTGCGGAAGATGTCGCCCAGTAACGCCGCGCTAGACCCCGTCGCCAAGATGAAGAGCATCAGCGCCAGCGCCACCCACATGTTCACTTCGCTCAGGATGCGGATGCCTTTGTCGATGCCGCCTCTGACCGACAGGAATGTCACGAACGCCATGACCGCAATCAAGGCGATGATCGCAGGCGGCGAACTGGCAATTCCGTAAAGATGGGAAATGCCTGCCATCGCTTGCTGCGCCCCAAGGCCCAGTGATGAAGCGAGGCCGAACAACGTAGCAAAGACCGCGAGCACATCAATCACATCGCCAGTGCGCCCCCACACCCGCGCACCGAGCAGAGGATAAAAGGCCGACCGCAGCGAAAACGGCATCTTAAAATCATAAGAAAAGACCGCCAGCGCGAGCCCGACGACAGCATAGATGGCCCAGGGATGAAGCGACCAATTAAAAACAGTGGCTGCCATCGCCAGGCTCCGCGCCGCAGCCACGTCTCCCGCTGCTCCGCCCAGAGGCGCAGCAGCACCGCCTGCCATTGATGACGTGAAATGAGTAACGGGCTCCCCAACCCCGTAAAAAACCAGGCCAATGCCCATGCCAGCCCCAAACAGCATCGAAAACCAGGACAGGCGGGAATATTCCGGCTGCGCGCCTTTACCGCCAAGGCGAATTTTACCGAGCGGCGACACGGCGACCGCCACGCAGAACAGCAGCAGCACATTGCCCACTGACATCAGCAACCACGCAAATTGCGATGTGACTGAAGCCCGGAGCCAGGAAAATACATCCGCAGAGGCTTGCGGCGCCACGATACTGAACAGAATGACGGATAGCGAAAGCAAGGCAGACGGGAAAAACACAGCTGGATTGACAATCATCCCGCCCCAGTTGCGATTGGACTTGCCGTAATGACCGAGATCAATCTCATTCGCCCAATGCGCCATGCTATGTTCCCTTATGTGTTAATGGCTGGCAGCCAATGTCAATGCTGTCGAGAGCCAAGGCGCAAAGCTGCGCCAGACCTCAATATGAAACTGGTCTTTGGCTTCGCGCAAAACAATGATTTCAACCGTTTCGTAAATCGTGCGCGTCGCGCGGCCGACCGCAAAATGATCAAGATCAAGCGGACAGCCTGACATGAGGGTTTCGGCAGCACGGGTCCCTTCGACGACAAGGCAGACGGAGCGCTCACTGATGTTGGTGATGGCAACTGGCAAGCCGTCGGTTGAGGGCACCATAGTGCCCACCGGCGCACGCATCAGCCATTCATCGGGGCCAAGGCAAGCGATGCCGCCCGCAGTTTCGCCGATTGTCCTTGGCACTTTTGCGTTGAGCAAAGTCTCAAGCGCCTGAGGCTGGCGCGCACGCAAGGAATAGCGCGCCATCGGCGGCCTTAGGCTGATGGTTACGCCCGCCGCGATACAGGCTGCCGCTGGAAAAGGATCGCTTCGGGTAAGGCCATCAGACATGAAGCCGCGTTCCTTCCGCATCGTAGAAGACCGTCACCGTCACCTTGGCAGTGTGGGTTCGCCCTGGCATCGGAATGTGCAGCGTCTCACCCATCCGGCCTTGCCCACCCTCGACAAGCGCCAACGCAATCGAGCGGCCCAGCGCCTCGCTCCAGTAGGACGATGTCACATGACCGATCATTTTCATCGGGATCGCCTGGTTCGGGTCAGCGACAATTTGTGCCCCTTCCTCCAGCACGACAGCGGGATCATCCGTCATCAGCCCAACCAATTGCCTGCGGCCTGGGGCCACAATGTCAGGCCGCGCCAATGAACGCTTACCGACAAAATCGGGCTTCTTCTTCCCAACCGCCCAATCAAGGCCCGCATCATAAGGCGTTACTGTGCCGTCCGTATCCTGCCCGACAATGATGAAGCCCTTTTCCGCGCGCAGCACGTGCATTGCTTCGGTGCCGTAGGGCGTGATGTCAAAAGCGGCCCCCTGCGCCATGATCGCTTCCCAAACCGCACGTCCATAAGCGTTCGGCACGTTAATTTCGAAGCCCAGTTCGCCGGTGAAGCTCACGCGGAACAGCCGTGTTGGTATGCCGCAGATCGTCCCTTCGCGGATCGCCATGTGCGGGAAAGCATCAGCGGACAGATCAATGCCGCCCACCAGCGGTTCGAGCACTTTGCGCGCATTTGGCCCTTGCAGCGCAATGACGGCGTATTGCTCAGTCGTGCTGGTCAGCCAAACATTCAGGTCGGCCCATTCAGTTTGAAGATAATCCTCCATCATGTTCAGCACGCGCGCGGCGCCGCCTGTTGTGGTCGTCAGATGGAACCGGTCTGAGGCCAGCCGCGCTGACACGCCGTCGTCAGTGATGAAGCCGTCTTCCTTCAGCAACAAGCCGTAGCGACACCGCCCAGGCTCCAGCGCCTTCCACGGGTTGGTATACATACGGTTCAGGAATTCAGCAGCGTCTGGCCCCACCACTTCGATTTTGCCCAGGGTTGAAGCATCAAAAATGCCAACGCTACTGCGCACAGCGACGCATTCACGGTTGACAGCTGTGTGCATATCTTCGCCCGTTTTGGGAAAATAGCGCGCCCGCCGCCACTGAGCCACTAGTTCAAACACTGCACCATGCTCTGCCGCCCACGGGTCGATGCTGGTTTTGCGCAGCGGCTGAAACAAATCGCCCTTCGCATGGCCTGCAAGCGCGCCGAAAGTTTGCGGGGTGTAGGGCGGGCGGAACGTCGTCAGGCCGATATCAGTCACCGGTTTTGACAGCGCCGTCGAGGCAATCTGCAGGCCGTTCAGGTTCGATGTTTTACCCTGATCCGTTGCCATACCGTTGGTGGTGTAGCGCTTGATATGTTCAATCGACCGGAAGCCTTCGCTCACTGCAAGCCTGATGTCCTTGGCCGTCACATCATTCTGGAAATCAACGAAAGCCTTGATCCGCGACGGATCCTTTGGCGTCGGCAACATATCGATCACGTCGCCTCTGCCAAAATTCCAAGTGCCCGCACAAGCCCCAACACAGCGGACATTTTCGCTGGGCCGATCAGGCACATAGGCCCCGATATCACTGCGCCACGCCAGGCTGCTTTTGCTGTGTGACCAGAGATGCACAGTCGGCGTCCACCCCCCCGCCATCAACAGCGCGTCGCACACAATCGACGCTTTGCCTGTGCCATCGTTCGCCGCGACTTGAATAGACGTGACGCCGTGGCGACCAGACACGCCGACAACGCTGGACCCGAGCCTGACAGACAGGCCAAGTGAAGCGGCCTCGTTGATCAGGCTGTCATCCACACCCGCGCGCACATCAATAATCGCCGCTATGCCGACACCTGCCTTGACCAGCGCAAAGACATCGTGCCAGCCGCTGTCATGCGACGTCATCAAGGCGACTGACTGGCCCACCGCAACACCGTAACGGTTGGCATAAGTCTTTGCCGCAGAGGACAGCATCACGCCCGGCGTATCATTGCCTTCAAACACCAGCGGGCGTTCAATGGCCCCTTGGGCCAAAATGACTTCGCCTGCCCGGATACGCCAGAGTTTTTCGCGCGGACTTTGACCACCATCAGCAAGATGATCCGTCAGCCGCTGGACAGCGCCGATAAAATTATCGTGATAATATCCAAAGGCTGTCGTGCGGCTGAGGATCGTCACATTCGGCGCTTCAGTCAGCGCCTTCCTGCTGCGGTCTAGCCACGGCCAAAGTGCGGGATCGGCCAGTGCGCCACCGCCCAGTTCGTTCTGCTCATCGATCAGGATGATGCGCTTGTTCGTTGCACTCGCCTCTAGTGCTGCATCAATTCCCGCAGGCCCGGCACCAATGATCAGAAGGTCGCAGTGCGCATAGGTGGAGGCGTAACTGTCTGGGTCTTCCGCCGTCGGCGCGTCGCCCAGTCCGGCAAGTCGCCTGATGACAGGCTCATAAACCCTGTCCCAGAAGGATCGCGGCCACATGAAGGTCTTGTTGTAAAAGCCTGCGGGAAAAAACATGCCGAGCCGGTCGTTGATCGCCACGACATCATGTTTGAGCGAAGGCCAGCGATTCTGACTGACAGCACTCAACCCTTCATGCACCTCAACTCCTGTTGCGCGCAAATTGGGAGTGAATTGCCCCGGACCGCGCGTAACCGAAACAAGCGCATTCGGTTCTTCGCTGCCCGCTGCCATCACCCCGCGCGGGCGGTGATATTTGAATGAGCGGCCAAAGAGCATGACTCCATTTGCTAGAAGTGCAGAGGCCAGCGTATCGCCCGCAAGGCCCTGATAGTCCTTGCCGTCAAAGCTGAAAGTCACAGGGCGGCCCCGATCAATCCGTCCGCCATCTGGCAAGCGATAGCCGCTCATTGGCGCGGCTCCCCGGCTTTGTACGTGGTTTCGAATTTGTCCGTCACCGTGTCGCGCACGGCATTGAAAAAACGTCCACAACCGTGGGTGTGCCGCCAGCGTTCATGGTGCCGGCCGCGCGGGTTGGCGCGGATGAACAGATAAGCCTCCCACTGCGCATCGCTTTGTGTCGATGGGTCGGCGGGCCGCGCAATATGGGCTTGGCCAGCATTGGCAAATTCAATTTCAGGGCGCTTTTCATCGCAATAAGGGCAGTGGATCAGGATCATGTCAGTGCGCTACCGCCGCCGCTGCGGCTTCATCGATCAACCGCCCGTTGCGGAAGCGATCAAGCGTGTAAGGCGCGTTGATCGGGTGTGGCTCATCTTTGGCGATTGTGTAGGCCAGCAGGTCCGCAGCGCCCGGCGTGGCCTTGAACCCGCCTGTGCCCCACCCGCAATTGACATACAGCCCTTTGACCGGCGTTTTACCCAGGATCGGCGATCGGTCCGGCGTGACATCCACAATTCCGCCCCACGTGCGCAGCATCCGCATCCGCCGGTAGATCGGGAAAATCTCACAAATGGCTGCGAGCGTATGTTCGACGATATGAAGGGCGCCGCGCTGCGAATAACTGACATATTGGTCCGTGCCTGCACCGATCACCAGTTCGCCTTTGTCGGACTGGCTCATATAAGCATGGACGGTGTTTGACATGACAACGCAGGGGAAAGTCGGCTTGATCGGCTCTGACACCAGTGCCTGCAGCGGATAGCTTTCCAACGGGAAATCCAGCCCCGCCATTTGCATCACGACGGATGTGTTGCCTGCTGCTGAAACGCCGATCCGCTTGCTGGCGATATATCCGCGTGTCGTTTCCACGCCTTCCACAGCTCCGTCCACGCTGCGCCTGATGCCCGTGACTGCGCAGTTCTGGATGATATCCACGCCAAGGGCCGCTGCAGCGCGGGCATAGCCCCACGCCACGGAATCATGCCGCGCTGTCCCCCCGCGCCGTTGCAGCGCTGCACCCAACACCGGGTGGCGGGCATCGGGAGAAATGCTGAGCGGCGGGCAATAGGCCTTGGCCTCTTCCGCGCTTAGCCATTCATTATCGACGCCGTTCAGGCGGTTGGCGTGGATGTGGCGTTTGAAGCTTTGCACATCATGGACATTATGGGCGAGCATCATCACGCCGCGTTTTGAATACATGATGTTGTAATTCAGTTCCTGGCTTAGCCCGTCCCACAGCTTGACCGCATGATCATAAAGATGCGCGCTTTCATCATAAAGATAGTTGGACCGGATGATCGTGGTGTTGCGCCCTGTGTTCCCGCCGCCGATCCAGCCCTTTTCCAGCACCGCCACATTGGTGATGCCGTATTTTTTCGCCAGATAATAAGCCGCGCCCAGCCCGTGCCCGCCGCCGCCGATGATGATGGCATCATAAGCAGGCTTCGGCGCTGCATCGGGCCACTGTTCGGGCCAAGTCTTATGCCCGCCAAGCGCCTTGGCAAACAGGCTAAGCGCACTGAACCGCGTCATGCGCGCACCTCTACCAGCGGGGCATAGATGATCAGCATCGTGCAACCGGCCTTGCTGCCTGCGCGGTGCTGTGTACCTGGCATCCGCAGCACGAAATCGCCTGCGGTGTAGCTGGCATCGTCGTCAAAGAAATCGCCTTCCATCACGTAAATTTGCTCTATTTCGTCATGGTCATGCAAGACGCCCAAGGGGCTGGGCGCAAGGCTAAGCAGCATCGTGCGATAGCCTGACGGATCATTGACCAGCGTTCGGATGCGCTCTCCGGGTCGCTCTCCGGCTGTCCAATCTGACGCTGCGATCTTGACAGATCCGCTTTCAGGAAGGCGTGTCATTTGGCCCGTCCTGCTAGTGCTGCCTTTGACGCCTCAACATAGAAAGTCTTGAAATCATCAACCAGCTTTTCTTCCACAGCATAGGGCCCTTGACGGTAGCCATCGGTGGCAATGCCCAGATGATTGATGCTTGAAAAATGACAATCCTGACTGTTGGTCGTCCGCCACAATGCCGCCAGATGGTCAGGATCATAATCGACGCCTTCGACTGCGTCCTCATGCACCAGCCAGCTTGTCCGCAGCAGCGTTTTGCCTGCGGAGACTGGCGTGAGCGAAAAGGTGACGACATGATCACAGCAGAAATGGTGCCAGCTGTTGGGCTGGGTCCAGACTGACAAGCTAGACATTTCAGGTTCTTTGAACGGGCCAATCAGCTTTTGACAGGCCAGCTTTCCGTCAATGGATTGTGTCACAGCGCCGTTCGCCAGCGCCAGCCGTGCGATCCTGTGCCACCAGCCGTCAGGAAATTCGATCAGATCATGGTCCACACCCAACGCGCGCCACTCGGCACGCTTGGCATCAAGAGCGCCGTCAACGGGCGCTTCTTTGCCGAAACCGGTCGTGCCAAGCACGCTGATCAGTTCAGGATGGCCCACGTCGCAGTGATAGCATTCGCGGTTATTTTCCATCACCAGTTTCCAGTTGGCATCTTCGATCAGATTGTCCTGCACCGCGACTTTCATATGATCGAGGTCATAGACAGCAATTTGTTCGGCAATATCGGCCTTCACCCGGTCCATCGGCGGTGGTGTGTCGCTCATGCAAATGAAGATCAGCCCGCCGACATTTTCCAGCGCCACTGGCGTCAGCCCGTGGTCCGCCTTGTCAAAATCCTCAGCCATATTGCGCGCGGCGAGCAACGCGCCGTCCAGCCCATATGTCCATTGATGATAAGGACACATCAGGCGCGGCGCGCGGCCCATCTGTTCATGGCAAATCCGCGCGCCCCGGTGGCGGCAGCTGTTCCAAAACGCGCGTACTTCATTGTCGCGCCCGCGCACAATGATGATCGAGTTACGGGCGAGTTCAAACAGGAAGAAATCGCCCGGCTGCTTCACATGCGCGACGGTGCAGGCATAGAGCCAGACCGATTTCAGCATCACCTGCGCATCAAACGCGAACGCCTCATCACTCACATAAAGCTCGCGCGGCAAGGTGTGACCCTTGCGGTCACTCGCCAGCCAAGCATCAATGGGATCGTGGGCAGACATACCGCTAGCTTCGCAGTGCATGATTTTCAGGGTCGAACGGCGAATCCTCAATGATCGTCGCTTTGTGACGCGTGCCTAGGATCGCGATTTCAAACTCTGCACCCGGCACGGCAAGATCAGGCCGCACCATGGCAAGGGCAAGGCTCTTGCCGACGCGCCAGCCGTATCCGCCAGATGTCACGCGCCCGACACTCTCTTCACCGTGATAAACGGGCTCAGACCCGCGTGCGTCGGCGTCAGTCACCCCGTGCACTTCCATCGTCACCAGCGTGTTGACCATGCCTTTGTCGCGCCAAGTGAGCAACGCATCGCGGCCATGAAAGGTCTGCTTCTTCAGGCTGATGAACCGGTCCAGCCCGCTTTCAAACGCGCTATACTCGACCGAAAGTTCACGCGGGATCAGTTTATAGCCCTTTTCCAGAGCCATCAGCGTCATTGCGCGGATGCCAAACGGCTTAATGTCAAATTCCGCCCCCGCCTCCATCAGCTTGTCGAAAATGTAATTTTGCATTTCTATCGGGTGATGGATTTCCCAGCCCAGTTCTCCGATGAAATTCACGCGCAGGGCATCAACCTGGGCAAGGCCAATGCTCATCTTCTTGCCGGTAAGCCAAGGGAATGCCTCGCTCGACAAATCAGTGTCCGTCAGTTTTTTCAGCACATCACGCGCGCGTGGGCCTGCAAGCACCAGCACGCCCATTGATGTCGTCAGCCGTTCAAATCTGACTGACCCGTCGCCCGGCATCGCTTTTTTCAGACAGTCATGATCATGCCGCTCATAAGCGCCCGCCGACACAAGATAATAGCGTTGCGGCGCAATTTTATAGACAGTGAATTCACTGCGGACGCCGCCTTTGTTCGTCAGCAAATAAGACAGCGAAACACGGCCAACCTTTTTGGGCACCGCATTGGTGAGCAATTGATCAAGCCAGCCTTCGGCCCCGGGGCCGGAGATTTCGCACTTGGCAAAGGCACTCATATCCTGAAGGCCGACATGGCTTGTCACGTGCAAGCATTCATTGCCAACATGTTCAAAATAGTTGGAGCGGCGGAATGACCATTTTTCCCGGACGGGCGCACCGTCAGAGGTGGCAGGATGATTGTGATTGAGCAGCACATCGGGGCGGTCCAGATCAGCCTCTGAAAGCGCATAGCCAGCGGGCGCAAACCAGTTGGGACGTTCCCAGCCAAACACGCTGCCAAACACTGCGCCAAGCGCCTTCATCCGGTCATAACAGGGTGTCTGGCGCAGCGCCCGGCCCGCTTCGCGCTCTTCATCAGGATAATGAACAGTGAAGACCTTGGCATAGGCCTCTTCATTTTTCTCGATCAGGAAACCACGTCCGGCATAATCGCCAAAGCGGCGCGGATCGACACCCATCATGTCGATGGTCGGCTCACCATCAACAATCCAGTGCGCCAGTTGCCAACCCGCGCCCCCAGCGGCAGTGACCCCAAAACTATGGCCTTCATTGAGCCAGAAGTTTTTGAGGCCCCATGCCGGACCCACGATCGGCGACCCGTCGGGAGTGTAAGCGATAGCACCGTTGTAGACTTTCTTGATTCCCACCTCGCCAAAGGCCGGCACACGCGCCATGGCCGCCATGATATAAGGCTCCAGCCGTTCGAGCGCATCGGGGAACAATTCATATTCGCTCTGCGCGGCCGGGCCATCGACATAGCAGGCCGGCGCGCCGACTTCGTAAGGGCCCAGCAGCAGTCCGCCCGCTTCTTCGCGCATATAATAGGATGCGTCCGATTCGCGCAGCACCCCCATTTCAGGCAGGCCGTTCCGCTTGCGCTCCATGATCGCCGGATGCTGCTCCGTCACGATATATTGGTGCTCAACGGGGATGACTGGAATATCAAGGCCCACCATCGCCCCGGTCTGCCGTGCAAAATTGCCCGAACAGGAAATGACATGATCGCACAGAATGTCGCCCTGATCCGTCGACACCAGCCATTGCCCGCTCACCTGCTGCGTGATGGCCGTCAACACTGTGTTCCGGTGGATTGTCGCCCCGCGTTGCCGCGCGCCTTTGGCCAAGGCCTGGGTCAGATCAGCGGGCTGAATATAGCCGTCATCGGGATGCTGGATGGCGCCAATCACGCCAGTCATATCCGCCAGCGGCCAGATTTCCTTCACCTGATCAGGGGTCAGGAAGTTGACATTGACGCCAATGGTGCGGGCGACCCCGGCATAATAATGATATTCATCCATCCGGTCCCTCGTGGTGGCAAGGCGGATGTTCGTCACTTGCGAAAAGCCCGCGTGAAGCCCAGTTTCAGCCTCAAGCGACGGGTATAGACCCACTGAATATTGGTGCAGCTTGCCCACGGAATAGCTCAGGTTGAACAGAGGCAGCAGCCCCGCCGCATGCCAGGTTGACCCGGACGTCAGTTCCTTGCGTTCCAGCAGAACAACATCGCTCCACCCCATTTTCGCAAGATGATAGAGAGTGCTGACGCCCACGACGCCCCCACCGATAACCACTGCTCGCGCTGTTGATTTCATACATTTTACCCAAGGCCACGTGGCCCGAGCTTCGCCTGTCCTGCAATAGCGACGATCCGGCAATCGGATTAACTTGTTTCGATATACTATTCCATATTCTTATAGAAGCTATAAGCTTACTGGAGGTGTGCGGCCGCGGAGGTCATCAGCCATGGCTGCAATAAACGTCCACGAATGGACGAAATAGCGTCTGAGCAACCGGTTGGGCTCCTGCAATGCGCGCCAGAGCCATTCGAAGCCAATGCGCCGCAGGAGTTGCGGTGCGCGGCGCAGCGCACCAGTTTCAAAAGCCAGAGCCGCCCCCACCGCACAGGCATAAAGATCACCCAGGTCGCCTCTGTGACAGTCAATCCAGATTTCAGATTTCGGGCAGCCAAGGCCGAAAAACAAATTGGTGGTGCCGTGGCCGTGCACGGCATCGACGAGGGTTTTGCTGTAGGCGTCGTCATTTTCAAACCCGAAGGGCGGCACAGCCGTGCCAACAGTGCCATCCACAAAGCCCCGGGTCGCAAGGGCGCTGCGCAGACCGTCTGCGATACTCTGGTCTGCGCATACGAAGAACGGCCGGTGGCGGGCCGCGTCCATTTGCGTCATGACTTCAGCAAACAAGTCCGCCCCTGCCACTTTATGGTGCACACCCGCACGCCGCATCAGGGCAAACAAATAGACAGGCGTCCCGTCAATTGTCCGCCGCCACGCGTGGGCATAAGCTGCGCGCAAGCCAGCATTAGTGCGCAGCTGCACGATATGATCGACATTGGCCGTCACCACCAGCCGAACGCCCTGCCCCGCCTCAGGCACAGCCAGTAGCTCAGAAACCAGATTATCCTGCGAACAGCGGCTGAACAGGATGCCGAAAAGAGGGAGGGTTGACGCTGATTTCATGTCATGTGGCGGCTAGCACATCCCTCATCCATCGCCGAGGAGCTTTTTGAAAAGTGTGCGATAGGCGTTAGCTGCGCGATCTTCTGAAAAGCTCAATCCCCGTAATTTTAGCGCCTCTTTGTCCGGCACAGCAGACAATGATTCTGTTAGCGCGGCGGCCAGCGCCGTTACATTGCCCACCGGAACCAGTCGTCCGAAACGACCATGTTCCAATATCTCCGCAGGCCCAGACTCGCAATCGGTCGATACTACTGGCGTGCCGCAGGCCAAGGCTTCGGCAATCACATTGCCAAAGCCTTCACTTCGCGATGTGAGGACAAAAGTTGACGCGCGCACTAAATACGCAAAGGGGTTAGGCTGGAACCCTAAAAAAGCCACACGGTGGCCAATGCTAAGGCGATTAACTTGTGCCTCCAATTCTCCTTTCAAAGTGCCCTCACCTAGGATCATAAGGTGCAAATTGGGGACCATAGCAACGGCATCAATCATCGTCGGATAATCTTTGACGGCCACCAATCGACCAATAGCAACAGCGACGGGAAGGCCCGCGGCAAACCAAGGATGCTCAACATTTTCTGCCGCGAGCGTTCTTAAGTTGTCAGGCACTGCGGGATTGTAAATGACCGAGATCCGCGCGCGCGGCATGCCAGTAATCGCCACCAGATCATCTGCCAATCCTTCGGACACGGCAATTATTCCATCAGCACGGTGCAAGAATCGACGGTAGAGATACGGCAAAACCTTATATTGCCAGTTTGGCATAGCTTTGGCGTGCAGCGTCAGGTGGCTATGCTGGCTCACCACAATCTTGCTCGGGTGCCCTGCTAACGCGCTTGCGAGCAAAGCAATCAGATTTGGCTGACCAAGGGCGGACATCATGATATCAGGCTTATAGGTTTTCAAATAGCGCGCCAACGGCAGAATAGCATGGCGCGCGCGGGCAGCATTGAGGGAATGGACACTTACGCCGAGCGGAACACTATTGAGAAGTGCGCCTTCCGCTTTGTGCACAACAAACGTGACGTCATACCCCGTCGCTGCGAAGCGTTGGGCTAAATTAAGATACATGCGTTGAACGCCACCTGAGGCAAACTCGGTCATATAGATCGACAGTGTCGTCATTACAGAGCGGTCCCTCTACGCTTCACTATCTTGTTCAGCACGACCAGCGCTTGGCCAGGCATCGTGAAATGCAGCATCAGCGCGTAGACCACGCCCCCAGCTGCAATATAGCCCCCAAGCTGGACCAGGTTGCGCGCCACTGGTAGCCAATAGAGTGCAGCGGCCATCACCAGCGCGGACAATGCGATTTTGGCGAAGGCGGAAAACGGCGCGTGGAATCCGAATTTCCACCGCGACAGCGTAAAGCTGATCGTGAACGTCACCAGCCCGGACATCATCGGGCCAAGTGCTGCACCCACGACCCCCATGATGGATATGCCGACAATCACCGACCCAACAGCGACCGCAAGGTCACAAAGTGCAATGATGGTGCCATACCCGGGTCGCGCGTTGAGCAAAAACACCTGATCCGAAGTATGCGCGCGCAAATGGCGGAAGAGCCCGCCCATCGTGGCGAGCGGCAATATCAACAATGTGGCGTTGCGGTAAGGTTCGGCGATCAGCAGATTGACCAGCGACGGCGTGATGGCAAGCAAACCAAACGCCACGGGAGCCACAACCAGCGCAACCAAGATCATATTTTGCGCCAATTGTTTGAAGGCCGCGTCACTCCCTTCACGCTCCATAATGCGGACCACCAGCGGATAAGCCCCAGCCGTAACCAAAGTTACCGCAAACGAAGACGCCCGCAGACCAAGCCCGTAACCCACCGAAAACAGACCAACGGCAGCAAGGCCAAGTGTATGTTGAACAATGAAACGTGGCGCATTGATCGCTGTTATGGCCAGCATATATGAAATAGTCTGTGTGCCGCCGAATGAGAATGCCGATCTGAAAATATCTGTCGACACGCGGCCAATCCGCCTGCCAAAATCAGACAGCAACAGTGCGATGACGAAGCTCACCCCTTGGGCAATCACAAAACCAGTGAGCACGCTTTTAACCGATGGCTCAACCTGCCAGATGAACATCAGCCCAACGGCAAAGCCGAAAACGGGGCCAATGATTTGCATCAAGCTATACAGCATAATCTGCGTTTCTGCGCGGGCGCGGTCTGCGGCATAAGTATTGAGAGAGCGTGTCACCATGAACGCAGCAGCCATGACCAACAGGTGGCTATCCATGCTCTTTGCGAGCACGAGCAGAAGCAACGGACCAGCAATTACAGCTTGCGCAATCACAGAAATCAGGATGGCTGCAGTTTCGGTTCGTAGAAAAACAGCCCGCTCCTCAGGCGCGGCAAAGCTGGGCAGATAGCGCAGGGCGTAAAAGCCCCAATAGCCAAAGATCGCGGCATAACAGATTTCCTGCAGCGCTATGATGAGCGTAAGCGCGCCCAACGCCTCTGGCGCGAGCAAATAGGCCCAAACCAGCACTGACGCGAGTTGCACGAGCGGCGCAATAATCTGTGCTGGCAGGTATAACAGAGTTTGCCGCAGAAGCATGAGAGGCCGGACGCTACTTTCAAAGACAGGAGGTTACGGGGACGATGCTGCGGGGGCGATGCAACGGGGGCGATGACTGACGATCAATGCGCGTCTTTTCTCATTATGCGAGCATCTTCGCCTCTGCCGTGTCGCTCGCGGGCATGGTTTTCGCAAGTATTTTTTGCAGTTGCGAACAGATTTACGATGTTCTGACGCGGGGGATTAGGCTTTGATCCGGCCACATTGGTGAGATTTTGAGACAACAGCGGCTGCGGGAATGCCAACCAGCAGGGTATCTGAAGGAAAAGACCGGTTCACGACGGCGTTGGCCCCGATCTGCACACGGTCCCCCAATATGATCGGGCCAAATAACTTCGCGCCGGGCCCAATGTAGCAATCATGGCCTAACGTCGGCGCGCCCCCGCGCAATTCGCCCAGGCTGGTGCCGGGGTGGATGCGGCAATTCATTCCAATCCGCACCGCCGTGTTCACAACGATAGTGCCCCAATGTGCTATCGACAGCCCCGGGCCAAACACGTTGGGATGGATGGTAAAGCCCAGTTTCATTCCCGCCCCTCGCAGCTGAAACAGCCGTAGCAGGACAATGGGCCGCCAGATTTTTGCGGTGAGGCAGTTTACGGCATATTCAGTGCGCCGCAAAAGGCGCTGATATCGCATGATCGGATAACGGATATTGGACCATAATCGCCACTGGCCGATGTCAGATCTGTCCAAGTCTGCCTGCAGATAGAGTTTGAGGTCAGCTTTGGAACGGATCATATTGCTTGCTTTCTTCACGGTCACTTGTCGTCAGCAAACGTGCCAACCGTGACTTTATCGTTCAAACACCTATCCTTACATTGGACAAAAGATACGCATGGAGTCTTAATTGTCTGCCTCTTGGCATTTTTTTGCATAATATCATAACAACTTGGTGATGAGGATCACTATGGCGCGAGAATTTTTGACATGGCGGCCTAGCTCCATGAAGACACAAGTCCTTTGGGCCGGAGTATTGATCGGTTTGGCTGGTGCGTTCGGCCATATCATCGCAAGGGCTAATCAGCCCGTCGATTTTAAGGCTAACGCGGCGCTGCACGGTGACTATGCGCCAGTGGCCGCCGCCAGGCCGCGATTTGGGGTCGCCTTAAAAGTCGGAAAATGCATCAACATGGGCGGCATGCTTGAGCGCCGGGTTGAAGGCGATCTGGGCCCTCCGCTGCGTGACGGTGACTTGGCCACAGTCAAAGATTCAGGATTTGCCACGATCCGGCTGCCCATCAATGTCGCTGCCCACGCCGCCAAAACACCGCCCTATCGGATTAACCCAAAGTTTTTGAACCGCATCAGCCACGTCGTCGATGTCGCCACCAAACAGCGCCTTAACATCATTCTTGATCTGCATGCTTATACTGAGGTCATGGACGACCCGACGGGTCAGAAAGACCGTTTCGTGGCCATTTGGCAGCAACTGGCAGAACGGTTTGCCAATGCCCCGGCCAGCGTCTGGTTTGAACTTTTGAATGAACCAACTGGTCAATTCTGGTCCAACGTTGACGTCTGGACCATATTCACGCCAGCCCTAGCCGCCATTCGCACCACTAACCCGGTGCGGCCCGTGATTATATCCGGCGGGCGCAGCGATGTTGATTCGCTTGATAAACTGACACTACCCGATGACCCAAATCTGGTGCCGACATTCCATTTTTATGAACCAATGGCCTTCACCCATCAAGGCGCCAACTGGACAAGCCGGGCACGGCCCGTTGGCCGGCGGTTTACCCAAAGCGACGCTGATCTGATCCGGGGGCGGCTTGTCCGTGTCAAAAGCTTTATGCAGCGAACAGGCGAGGTCCCCCTGCTCGGGGAATTCGGTGCTTATGATATCGCCGGGATCAGCACCGCAGACCGACTGGCCTATTACGGCACTATCAGCGCTGCATTTGCCTCAATCGGCGTCCAAAGCTGTGCGTGGTCGTTTACAAATGGATTCTCGCTTTACCGCGGTGGAAAATGGGTATCCGGATTCCCCGCAGCGATTTTGACCACGAAGCCGTAAGCCACAGCCTTGAAAACAAGTGGCGCACCAGTAGACTGGCGACGCAGGTTTAGGACGGGGGTTCAAATGACATGAGTGAAAGGAGTACGCGACAGATAAGGCCCACGCCCATGCGCGCTGCTCCGTCGCCTCACCGCGCCAGAGGCACCGTCCAGAGGCGTAAGAGCCATAAGTTTGCAGCCATTGCTGCAGGGCTTTTTCTTGCAACCGGCGTGACATGGGGGGGGCTGAACAGCGATATGGGAAAGTTGATATCTGCTTTTGGCAATATCATGCTGCTGACCTGCTTGTTAGTAGCTGCCCCTGCTGATGATCGGTTTTGGCAACAGGCGCGCTTGCTGCTGGCGTTTGTGGTGCTCGCAGTCGTCTGGTTAGTGATCATTCATTTCGGTATCGCCGTCGTGCCGTTCGCGCGTGATCCGCTGTCGCTTGCGCCTGATCTATTTGGCATCGAATTGGCGGCAATTGCGGGCTCAGTGGCAATTCTGCTTTGCGGTATGCGGATTGGTGCGAACTCTGATGATGGCAACTTTGCTGTGACTTGGTTCATCGTGCCAACGGCGATCATATTTGGCATCACATTCGCGCTGCGCAGTCTGGGCCAGACTGACCAGATCAGCATCTGGACCTTATCATGGCAAGGCCGTTTTGCAGGCCCACTCGGCAATGCCAATGTCACGGCGGCTGTTGCCGGCTGTATGGCAATGATCATTCTGGGCCAGATTTTGAAGGATGCTTGTGGCGGTTTGACATCCGACGCCGAAAGGCAGGGGCAAGGCAGGCTCCGATATTTTGTTCATTTTGCCCTGTTGGCCGTTTCGCTCGTCTCACTTACCGCCGCAGCGTCTCGGTTTGCACTTATCATGACCGTTGCGCTGGCCGTTTTGCTGATATGGCGCGCGACACGTTTGGGATTGCCCAAGGCGACAACCAGATATCTGGCTGTTGGCGCTGTGATAGCTGCCTTTGCGTTTGCCGCTCTCGCTCCGCAAACTCTTCTGGCTGAGCGCTTTTCCGAGATTGATAGCGAAGGCGGGGCTCGTCTCTTCATGTGGAGTCACTACTTAGAACTGGTTCTGGCATCACCAATATACGGTTACGGGATCGGCAGCTTTTCGGTCGTGAACCAGCAAAACCTGACCAGTTTGGAATTGGCAAATGCCTTGTGGCGCGTCAATTCACCTCACAATATCCTTCTGCAAATGGCGCTGGGCGGCGGCCTGCTGTATCTCGGCGCGATGTTGGTGGCAGCTGGGCACATAGTGACAGCAATCGCACGCGATTTGTCGCTGAGGCACTGGCCAATTGATCGGCTTGGCTGTGCCTCAGGTATCGCTTTGATCGGCGCGTGTTCTTGTGTGGATATTGCGCTCGACGTGCCTGCGGTTGTGGCGCTGGCCCTATTTCTATGTGGCCTGTTGTGGCGGCCTGCCAAAATTGCAGCGGTGGCGGCGCAAGCGTCCTAATCGCCTGTTAGCCGCATTTGGCGCCACCGGCTTGCAAGAACAGGATAAGCCTGCGATCCGCGCGCGAGTTGAAAAAAGCGAACCCGCAACGCACCGTCCAAAGCACCGGCCCAAACCGCTTCGTCGACGGCGTGGCGGCGCGTCGCTGGGCTTAGGGCGTTCCAATACTGAAACGAAAAGGCGACGCGCCAATCGGCGGCATGGCGCAAAAAGGGGGCTTGTTCATAGCTGCGCGTCAGAGCATCCAAAGCTTCGGGGCTGGCAGAGCCAGCTTCAACAGCTGCAATATAGCTTTTGACCATCCAAGCCTCTCCCCATGTCGGACGCGCCGCAAGTGCGTGTTCAATGTCATCACGCGCCAGCGCAGTGGTGCGGGCTTTTATCCTGATGTCAGGCTGGAATTGCGCTGTTTGTGCTAGGATCATGGCATTGGCCAGTGCCCCGCGCGCCACTGCATTCGAAGGCGAAGCAAAGCTGCTGGCGACAATGTCTGTTTCACGGCGGTTGAGCAGACCGGTTTGCCGATCCAATTTAGTGTCAAGCGCGACGACGGCCACTTCCTGGATGGCCAAGCCGAGGATGGCGATCAGGGCAAACAGGCAAAGCGCAATCGGAAGCAGCTGTGTGGAGCGCGACTTTGCACGGCGTTTTTTAGCAGGCATTGACGCGCACGGCGCAAACGCTGCCGTCACTGCGACTGGTAGTAAGTGCCATATTTTTTGGAATAATAAAGGCCGCCAATGGCCTCAGCTGACGCGTCGACCATGGTGTAAATTGACCCGATCGGATTGGCAGCATCACCGCGCAACAAATTAAGGGCAGCAGCAGCCGCAGAAGCTGGCGTATTATCCCACCGAACAATCAACACCGTCACATCCGCCAGCACTGCAAGAAAGCGGCCATCTGCAAGCCCGACGAGCGGCGGCAGATCAAGCACGATATGATCATATTGCGTGCGTAGCTGGTTCAACATGCGTTCCATCGCGCCGCCACCAAACATATCTTCCGAACTGAAATAAGGCTCAGTCACCAGCAACTGGTCAAGACCGGGAACAATGCTGTGCTGGATGCCTTCAGCAAGCGTCGCTTTCCCGTGCAATATCTCAACGATGCCCGGTGCATTTGGCGCTTCTGGCATGATGGCGCGCATCGCCGCGCGGCGAACATCGCATTCCAGCAGCAACGTTCTGCTGCCATTGGTGGCCAGCGTTCGCGCAAAGGCCAGCGCCGTTGTGGTTTTACCTTCGCTCGGCAATGCTGATGTCAGGGCAATCACTTGCGTTACGGCACTGGATTTCACCCCCAAGATGGAGGCCCTTGCTATCCGGAGCGATTCCGCAAAAAGCGACGTTGGTCGTTCCATCAGCAGATCTGCGGGGTTACGCATTTTGGCAACGTTGGGTATCGCAGCCAAGACTGGAATGCCAAGGGCACGTTCCAGTTGCCCGATTGTCCGCATACCAGTGCCCAGCATTTCCTGCACGGCCACTGTGCCTGCCCCCGCCATCATTCCAATGATGAGTGACAAGGCCGTGATGAGCGGCTTGTTCGGCGATGACGGATAAGATGGCGGCTGCGCCCGATCAACGATTACGGCCTGCGCAGACCGGTTTTGTGCGGCTTGGGTATTGTTGAGCGACATTTCGGACAAGCGCTGATAGGCCTCTCGCTTGGCAGTGGCATCCCGTTCAAGGCTGTCTGCGGTCACAGCGGCGCGTGTATTGCCAGCGCGTTTGGATTCGAGCGTGCCCAGTGATCGCCGCAGGCTTCCGCTGCGCGCATCGGCTGCGACGGCTTCGGCCCGCAAGGACCCAATCACCCGGTTGGCCTCTTCGCGAATCTGCGTATCAACAGATGTCAGTTGATCGCGAACACGCAAGCTTTCAGGATGTTTGTCGCCGTAACGCGCTTGTACTTCACCCATTGACCGCAACACTTCCGCACGCTGGCGGCGCAGGTCAGCGATCACAGGTGAGTTGCGCACTTCGGAAACCGCATCCAATCCACCACTCGCGATTTGCTGTTGCGCAGCAGAGAGATTGGCCCGCGCAGCTGCAGCTTCTGATTCAGCAATAGCAAGCGAAGATGAGAGCGGAGCCACTTGCTGATCTACGATGGTGCCAGTTGTGCTGCCTTCTGGCCCAACCGAAATGCCAGTCCGTGCGCGGTAAGCTGCGACGGCAGCGTCGGCTTGTTTCAACTGCTCACCAAGATCGTCCAATTGCGTCTGCAACCATGTTCCCTGGCGCTGGGCTGTATCAACCTTGTAGCCCGCTTTGGTTTCCAGATAGGCGTCGGCAAATGTGTTGACGATGCGCGCGGCCTTGAGCGGATCAGATGATTTTCCTCTGATCGCCAAAATATAGGTCAGGTTTTCACGTCCGACTGAAATTTTCCCCAGGACGGTCTGTGCAACAATCGTTTCGCGTTCAACTTGACCCAATTTCGCCGCATTGGGTAACGCTGACAATGTTTTGGTGAATTCGGGATCACTGACCAACTTCAATCGCCGCACAACTTCACGCGCTAGATCAAGTGAACTTAAAACAGTGACTTCTGTTTCGATGGCTTCGGGGTTCAGATTGGCTTGATCGGCCTGAGCGTTGGTTGAAAGTGGATTCTGGCTGGGGTCAATTCGCACCCGCGCAGTGGCTTCATATTGCGGCGTCATCAAAAGCATCAGCGCAACGCCCAGACCAAATACAGTGGCAGTGACAAGCGCCAACGTGATCCAACGGCGCCTGACGACTTCTCTGATGGTGAGGAGAAGATCCGCCATGCGGCCTTCGTTGCCGTCATTATGCTGTGCTATTTCCATGGGAGATTATAATTCCTGAACCGTTCGACCAAAAAATTGGATGTTATAGCTGCATCACAAACGACATGAGTGCAGTCGCTTCTTTGAAACTTGACCCCGTGTTGATGCCTGACCGTTTGCGGCTGGAATAAGCGCCAGTCAGTTCGATGCTGTAGCGCCGGTTGATCAGGTAGCGTCCGCCCCCGCCCAGCCTCATGACATCGCTTGTCTGCTTGGTGCCAATATAGTCCTGGATCGCGAAATCAGCTGATGCGTTCAGGATGATGTTTCTGCGCAATTCATGATCAACCCTCACTGATGCGCGATTATCAAAATAGGCGCTGGTGGTGCCGATGCTGGAATCAGAGATAAGGCGCCGCACGCCAAATGTGACTGTTGTTAATTGAGACGGAAAATACTCAATTTTTGCTTCAACTGAAACGCCGCTGACATCCTTGTAAAGCGGAGACCGGAACCTGCGATTGACATAACCTGCCCCAAATGTGCCCCGCATCACGCCTGCAAGATCGAAATTAAAGCCCGCAATTGTTCTGATCGCCCGTGAGTCCCTGTTTGCTGCCCCTGACGCCAGAAAGCGCGAATAATCAGTTTTTTCATAGGTGACTTGGCCGTATACCGCCAAGCTTGGCGTGAAGCCATATTCCGCCTGCGCGCGAACGCGAGTGACGGCCCGGTTACGGTCTGATTGATCAATGACGGTACCGTTTGCCTGCTTGATATCGCCAAAGTTAAATGTCGTTCGGTCTACTGTGCCCAGCACACGTGTGCGGCCAGCGCGGCGTTCACCGCGAACACTCACAAATCCGCGACGATAAGACGAAATGGCCGCAAGGTTTGAATCCACTTCGCCAGTCAAAGGAGATTCAAACTGGCGCGCCAGCTGCCCTTCATAAGTCAGGGCATATTCCGAACCAATATCATAGCGCCCAACAGCCGCCAGATTATAATTTGTCTCGTCTCGCGCCGTTTCACTCAAATAACGCCGCAGTCCTGCACCCGCTGCCAGTTGCAAAGAATGGCGTGACCAGTTTGAATTGGCTCTGATCGACGGCGAAACTGATAGAAAAGCGTCATCTTGCCTGTTCCCATCGGCAAGAAAAACATTGTCAGAATATCCCAATCCCACTTGAACGCGTGGCAATAATTTGAAGCTGTTCACAGAGATGCCAAGGGCATCATAATCTGGCCGCCCGCGTTCGATGACAGAGACATTGCGGCCCTTGTCATAGTCGTTGGGAACATCTGGAGTGATCAATATCGTTTCTTGCGCAGCCGCTGGAAGCGCAAATCCAAAGGCGCTGCTGATCAAACCCAGCGCCACCCACGCCCGGCTCACCGTCTTTGGCGCATAGCTGTGGACGCCATTGTAACCGTGATGACCAGTCATACGCTTACGACCTGCGGTTTTATTGGCCATAGTTCGACGTGCCGCCACCAGAGCCGATAGATGGGAAAGAAAAGTTAGAAGAGCCAAATCCGCTATTATTGCCACCCGCGATTGCGGCTGTTCCGCGGTTAAACTTCCGCTTACGCAAAGCATCCCGCACGCGGCCGATGGCAATCAGCAATGCCGAATTCCCAGCGCTGTCGCCTTCCAATATGGTCAAAGCCTGTTCTGCAGTTTCTATCGGATAGTCCTGCTGGCTGACCACGAACATCAACGCGGCTTCATAATCTTCGGCAGTTGTCGAATTTGCCATCACATTGGTTTCAGTTGAAAGAGAAGCCGCCAGCACTTTGGCCGCCGCACCGTCATTTGCCGCCGCAACGGAAGGCGTCCCAATCGCTTCTTGCGCGGCGACCACCATTGATGTGGTCGCCAAAGCGATGGCCGATGCCAAAAGAACTGACTTTTTCGGGGAGCTGCTCCCACTGTCTTGCTTTTCCATTTTCATACCCCTTTTGAAACGACAGGCTTTTCAAGCTTCTGCCTTTGCCCAAATTCCTAAAAGAACCGCTCACCCAACCGAATTGTATCGCCCGGCAATACTCTTAGGTCTGGCGACAAACGGTAGGCTTGTTCGTCAACGCCGCCTGCTCGGCGGATGTAGACGATCTTGTTGTCAGCGCGCGGCGTGAACCCCTGCGCTGTTGCCACAGCGTTCAGCACCGTCATGTTACTCGCGTAGGGATATTGCCCTGGCGCAGACACTTCTCCCAGAATGAAAAACGGGCGATATGTTGTAACCTCAAGACTGATGTTGGGGTCCCGCAAATATCCGTCTGCAAGCCGCTTTTGCACGACCGTCGTGATATCTGCGATCGACTTGCCGTCGGCTGGGATGTCACCAACCAAAGGCAGTGAAAGTGCGCCGGACGTGCTTACAGAAAATTCGCCGGATAAATTGGGTTCGTTAAACACTGTCAGCCGAACTTTGTCACCTGCTGCAAGCTTATAGTCTTCAGCGACGCTGGTCACCGCCGCGAATCGCGGACCAGTTTCAATGACGTTAGCAACGTTAGCGGCGCAGGCGGACAAGATCAGCGCAAGCAACGATGAAAGGATAATACGCACGGTCAAAGTGACTAGCCTTTGTAGGAGAGGGACATACGCACGAAATACCAAATAGGAATATCTATCATGGACAAATGAAGCAAGCAGGCAATTTCCATTTACCAACATGTCCCAAATCGGTAGCGAGACGCGCAGCTGAACCCGATTTTCATGCAACGTTCATTACCGCGCTGCTCACAACCAATCAATTCTCGCTAGCCGCAAACCCTGCGAATCGCTTTGATTGACTTGCTTATTGCGGTGCACCATAATCATAGGGCATTCAGAAATGAAACCTGCAATTTACAATATGGTATAAATTTTGAACCACTTCGCGTTTCGCAAACCCTCAGTCGCAAAGCCCAGCACTCAGGCTGGGGAACGGATATATGCCATTGGCGATGTGCACGGTCGCTTCGACTTGCTCGCGCGTCTGCTCCAAAAGATCGAAGATCACCACGCCGCCTTGCCCACTCCACAGCAAACCCATGTCGTCATATTGGGCGATATGGTCGACCGAGGCCCGCAAAGCGCTGATGTGCTCAGCCACTTGTTTCAGGCGCAAAAACAAAATTCCGACATTGTCGTTCTGCTTGGCAATCATGAAGATCTGATGTTGCGCGCTTTGGCCAAGCAGCCTGGCTTGCTTCGCGCTTGGCTAAGGATTGGCGGCGACGAAACTCTGCGCAGCTTCGGCATAGAACCCCCGGGGGCGTCAGACATTTCAGTGGATTTTGTCGATACTATCCTGCGCATCATTCCAACTGAGATCCGGAATTGGCTCTCGTCACTGCCAGTATCAGCGCGATCTGGGGACTATTTTTTCTGTCATGCCGGTTTAAGGCCCGGCATTGCGCTTAAGCGGCAAACACGGGCCGATATGCTGTGGATCCGTGATGAGTTTCTAAACGACAATAGTTCACACGGTGTGGTTGTCGTCCATGGCCATAGTATTGAAACAGAGGTCGAAATCCGCGGCAACCGTATCGGGCTTGACAGCGGGGCGTACCGGACCGGAATATTGACGGCAATTTACCTGGAAGGCACCAAACGGGAACTGATCAATGTTCAAGATGAATTGGTGTTGGTGCAAACACCCGACGCTGTTTTGACGGCTTTGTGAACTGCGCAATATGATGATGGTTGAACTCATGCTCGCGTCGCGCCTGTTCTTGGCATTAGCGCAAGCTGAGGTTCCGAACATCCCGTCGCCAGTCAAGCCCGCACCACCTGCCACCGCATTACCAGCGGTCGCCCCTGCGCTTACGCTCACACCCACACCAGATGCGCGACCGCCGTCCGAAATCGGACCGCCCCCGCAACCATCGCCGCGCGCTGAGATTGGATATTTGACAGCAGCAGCGCTGGCACAGCGATGCCAGGACAGCGCACCTGCGAATATCACCTATTGTTTTGCGTATATTGCGTCGGTCCATGATACGATGCGGGCCTATGAAATCTGGCTGGGGCAGCGCGAATTTTGCATTCCCCAAGCCAACGCTCAAGGCGATTTGCGCAGAGCGTTTCTGACCTATGTATCCGCCTATCCACAAAATAGCAGCGGACAAGCAGCGTCGGTCGTGGTTGTGGCCCTCAAACAGACTTATCCTTGCCTCGACGCGCCAACTATACCGGACGGACAGAAGGTGCCGGAAACACCGAAAGCATCAGGCCAAACCGCGCCGAAACGTCCTGGCTAGCGCGTGTCTGCGGCAGCTACTTCGTGGTCCGTCCTGCAACACTTGACGGATCAGACACTGGAGGCGCGTTTTGCACGTCAGAAACAGGCGCGGCGCCGATCACCCACCGGTGCCCTGCCTGTCGTTTTGCAGCCACATTTTGTTGTGCTGGTGCCGCGTCCGCTTGTGCCTCAGTAGGCCCAGAAGACTCGCTTCCGCCGTCGATGTTCAATACAGTCCGCGATACGGGCGGCGCATTGGCATTTAGGAACGGGTCTGCAACACTGCCGTCCGCAGTGGTCGTGCCTGCCACAGTCGCATCCTGACCAAACACGGAAGGTTCCGCGCCAGCGTAACTTGCGTTGATCACAGCCGGTCCGCCCCTGCGCCCGGGCCAGCGGTAAAAAATATGCGCGCCAATGACTGCTGTCTTCACCAATTTGGGGGCCCAGTACGGGCTCACATAATCGGCGTGATAATGGGTTGAATAGCCCACAGCAACGTTCACATAGCCGCCCAACGCTTGACTTGCGACGACGCGCGCCTGCGACCATCCAGCCACAGATGGCTTTCGTGAGAGAGACCCATCACAGGTGAAGCTGAACTGGCACCCTGTGCGCCGCGCAGACCCTTCAAAAACAACACCGCACACATTTTTTGGAAAGGCGGGATCACGAACTCGGTTAAGGATGACTTGTGCCACGGCACGCTGTCCAGCAACGGGTTCCATTGCCGCTTCATAATAAACCGCCGCTGTCATGCAATCGATCGACCGAACCCAATTCTGGGAATCCGCGAGGGAAATGATGAGCGGCTGGGCAGCAGGATTGGGGGATTTCCCAATCGGCATCAAGGCGTTCATCTGCTGAGCAGTTGCTGCATCAACGGGGTTTAACGCGTCCGGGTCCGACACGGGCTTCACTTCAAACGGCGCGGCATCCAGCGACACGTCAAGTGACGCGGGGCTTGACTGTGGCGCGATAAAATAACGGCCGACGCCTTTGTCTGGATAAGCAAAGGCCACCACCGCAAAAAGGCACGCCACAATGAATAGCGCCAGCAGGGCGATTACTGGGCCGTGGTGCCGAAGGGCGCGTTCGTCGCCTGGAACTGGGTTGATAATCAATGAATCGCTGCTTTCGTTGTCCCAGAACTTTAAGCATCCACTGACTAAATGCAAAGCGGATTATGTTGCGCTGCACCAAAATAGCGATATGAGGACATAATTAAGGGTGACGTGGCCCAGATTTGGATAATCATAGTCATGGGCTTGCGGAGAGTTGCTTTCATTGTATCGGACGGACTGTCATCACCTGGCGGAATTGGGCGGATCATGACTTATGTCAGCCGGTCCGTTGGGCAGCGGCACACAGATATCATGGTTATTGATCAACCCGCCCGCTTGAGTGTGCGCCGGTGGATAAAGCATCTTACAGTGCCTCTGGCTGCCCTAATATTTGGGTTCAGATGTTTGGCTGGCCACATTGATATTGCCCATATCAACGTGGCGCGGCGCGGATCAACATGGCGTAAAATGATATTTGCGCGGATTGCTGACCTGTTGGGCAAGCCAGTGCTGCTGCATTTACACGGCAGCGGATATGATGAGTATTACGCATGCCTTCGGCCGTCGCAGCAAGCCCGGATCACGCGGTTTTTTAACCGTGCGGCAGCGGTCGTCGCGTTGAGCCCTTATTGGCGCACGGTCTTGGTTGGTAAAATAGGCGTCGATCCTGCGCGGGTTCATGTCATTGCCAACGGTGTTCCGGGCCGCGAATTGGCTGACAAAGGCCCGCAAAGCAGCGGGCCGACGATTGTGTTTTTAGGAGAAATCGGCCCGCGAAAAGGGGGTGATATCTTACTTGAAGCATTGGCGCTGCTGCAGGCGAGCCACCCGGAATGGAACGCAGTCATTGCCGGGAACGGCGCAGTAGACGACGCCAGACGGCACTGTGCGATTTTGGGCCTAACAAAACGCGTGACCTTCACGGGTTGGGTCGATGAGGCCGCCGTTGATGCGCTGTTGACCACAGCCGATATTTTTGTGCTGCCTTCGCGCGCCGAAAATCAGCCCGTATCGATATTGGAAGCCATGGCACACGGACTGCCCGTTATTTCTACGCGAGTGGGTGCGATCCCTGAACAGGTCATCGACGGCGTGACTGGCACCTTAGTGGACGCAGGTGACGTAGCACAATTGGCCAAGGCGATTGCAACGCTGCTTGATGATGCGGAATTAGCACAGCGCATGGGCAAGGCGGGCCATGCCCATTTTTCTGCGCATTATTCAGTTGACGCCTGCGCTGATCACTTTGTTGCGCTGTATAAAATGATGACGCCGCAATGACGGATAAAGCCCATCCCGCTTACCGCCCCGACATTGACGGGTTGCGCGCCATCGCGGTGCTGGTGGTTGTTCTGTATCATGCTGGCGTTCCCGGGCTGCCTGGCGGATTTGTCGGGGTCGACATTTTCTTTGTCATATCCGGGTTCCTGATCGGCGGGCAGATTTACCGTGAACGACAAAACGGCCAGTTTAGCTATCTCGATTTTTACGCCCGCCGCTTGCGCCGCATCATGCCCGCTTTGATCGTCCTGCTGGCAACGACAATGCTGATCGGGGCTTTGATCTTGACGCCCGAAGAATATCGCGACTTGGGCAAAGAGGGTTTTGCCAGTGTCTTTGGTCTGTCCAATATCCTCTTCTACCTCGGCAAAGGCTATTTTGCTCCAGCCGCAGATATGCAGCCTTTGCTGATGACCTGGTCACTGGGCGTTGAGGAACAATTTTACCTGCTGTTTCCGGTTTTGTTGCTGATCATCACGCGGTTCAAGCGATTGCGCGTTCTGCCGGTTATCACAGTGTTGACACTCATATCATTTACAGCGTCACTTTGGTTGGTTGAGGTTGACCCGCAAGCTGCATTTTACCTGTTGCCCACCCGCAGCTGGGAATTGGGGATTGGCGCAGTGCTGGCAATCCGCAGCGCCGATGGAAAGCAATTTCAGGTGGCTGACAGGCACCCCAATATCATCGCTGGGCTGGCGTTGGTTTTGATCGGGGTGTCCGTGGGCCTCTTTGCGTCAGAAACCCAATTTCCGGGCTTGTTTGCAATATTACCCGTGGCTGCAGGCGCGCTGCTTATTGCGACACCTGCATCAATCATCAACCAGCAACTGCTTTCCCATAAGGTCATGCGCGCGGTCGGGTGGATTTCCTATAGCTGGTATCTTTGGCATTGGCCGATTTTCTACCTGCACCGCGTGGTTGGCGGGGAAAAGGGGTGGGGCATTGCCCCTGCATTCATATTTTCTCTCGTCATGGCCTGGCTTTCCTGGCGTTTCATTGAACAGCCGTTGCGCAAACGGGTTTTGCCAGACCGTGTTGCCGTCATGCGTTACGCTTTGGTTCTGGTCATCACGGCAGTGCCAGCCCTGCTGATCTACCGCAGTGACGGTGTTCCAGCGCGATTGCCGACGCAAGGACAGTTTATGGCAGCACAAGCCGCAGCAGCCCATGACAATGTCTGCCTGACCCGCAGCGGCATCAGCCAAATCGCAAACCTTGACCTTTGTGTGCCGCCGCTGAAATCCGGCCAGAAAGAACGCACGCTTGTCATTGGTGATAGCCATGCCAGTGCCCTTGCCCCAGCGCTGGCCGAACAGACTGCCCTGCGCAGACGCGGCTTTGGCCAGTTGACCAAATCATCCTGTCTTCCTTTTGCAGGCGCAGTGCGATTGGCTCCTGAGCGGTCCAGCGACGCGGCAGAATGTCTGGCATATCAGCGCGCGGTGCTCGCCTACATCAATCAGCATCCTGAAATTACCGAAATTATCCTTGCTGCCTATTGGAGCACGGGCAAAAACTTGGCCACGGGCCCGGATGCAACCAAAACCGTGCCGTTTGCGGTTGGGCTTGACCAAAGTCTGGTTCAGCTCAAACGGACGGGTCGCCGGATCATCCTGATAGCTGACCCGCCTGAATTTGATTTTGACCCTTACGCACGGCGCATTGGGGCTTACTTGCCGCTGCGGACATGGCTGTCAGGCGGCGGCCGTGGATCAGGTGTGGCCGGAGGGGACCAAGTTAACGCTGATCCTACGCGTATCACGATCAGGCAGGCGGCGCAGCGCCACGGCACCGGGTTCATCGATCCGCGCCAGACATTGTGCAGCGCCAAGGGATGCCGCTATGCCAGTGAGGGCGCGGTCTACTATCTTGATCGACATCATATCACGGCCAGCGGCGGGCGGATCATCCTTGGTTTGCCCGAAGGCAGCACGAAGCCCGTTAGCTGGCCGTTACCGCGGTAGTGTTGGCAGCGGCGGACGCAGCTGTCCGCACTGCACCCCCAACGCGTGACCAGACCATGGGCTGCCCAGGCGACTGTTGCCGCAACCACTGGTAGTGAACTTGCGACCACTTCATCACATGCGGCGATAGACTGTCGAGGATATAATCATCGCTTTCTAACCGCGCGACCAAAACTGTGTGGAGGCCGTATCCTTGGACATAGCTGACTGCGTAGAACAGCCGCTGCGTTGCAAATCCGTGTTCCATCAGCCGAATGCGCTTTTCAATGGCGATATCTTCACAGTCGCCAACAGGGGTCTTGCTGGCCCCTGTGCGTTGCCATTGCTCACTTATCCCTGTGGAATCGATATCTGCGACTTGAATGACTGTCCGGTTCACTTCGCTGTTGATCGCACGGAGCTGAGCAAGATCACGCTTCAACGCGGCCCGTGCCAAGCGGTCTAATCGCCTAGAGGGGCGGCGCCCGGCCTGCTGGCCTAACCGGGGCGGCGGTGGGTTTTTTAAGAGTGAAGTGGCCAAGGGTGCCGCACAGGAAGCAGCATCGCCTGATTGTGCGCCAAGCTGGACCAAGCTGAGCACCGGGTAGGCCCAGCCACCGTTGAGCATCATATTTGCGTAAGTCGTTGCAAAGGACAGACCATTATTGAAATCAGCACGCCCTGGGTTGCGGGCCATGGTGCGCGCCTTGTTGCTGGGCGCCACAGCGCATGGTGCACGCTGACCCGTTAATTGTGAAGTGGCCCCGGCGATATCACTGATGGGATCAGGTGCAGCTGCCTTTGGCGCGATTGGGGCTGGGGCGTTGGCAGCGGCATCTGGACCGCCCAGTCTGCACAACTGTGGGTCTCGCGTGCACATTTCAACAAAACCAAAAGGGGCGTCAGCTGTTTCGCCGGCAGGCAGAAACGGCGATGCGACATCTTTTGCCGAAGCGGCGGAACCGCTGGCTACCAGCGTGCAGAACGCGCTTAGCTCCATGATTTTCGTCAGTGCCACCACGCCAACCCTCCTGATCAGAAGGGATTGGCATGAGCCTTTGTAATTCTAGGGTAATGAACGTCCCCAACAGATTGTTAAGGATGATGCAACGCGTGCTTTTGGATTATAGCCGCGCCCCGCGCAGGGGGTTCGCGCGCATGCTTGGGTGATAGTCTTGGCGAACCGAAAGCACGCTCAAAATAGATGCGAAGGCGGTTCCGCTAACGTCACCAGTTTCCAGTCGACGGTCGCGGATCAGCAACACTATACCTGCAGTTGCAAGGCCCATCACATAAGCAGCGCCAATCCAATGCGCTATTTGGAAGCCGTCCATCATGTTATTCCTCCTCCGTGATAACCAGGACGATAAGACATTGATGGTTTCCAAAACGCTAATGCATTCGGTGTTTTGCAGGAGGATGATTGTCTGTCACTGCGACTTCGCTTAGCAAAGAGAAAATTGGGGTCGAAAGAGGATCATGGCAAAATTATCACTGCTGGCGCGTGCCATTGAAGGTAGCCTGAAATGGTGGTTCAACCGTAAGGGCTGGACTGTAGTTGGGCCGGTGCCCGAACCCCGCAAATTTGTGGTAATTGCTGCACCTCACACCAGCAATTGGGATTTTGTCTATTTCATTGGGGCAACGCGTGAATTGGGCGCGCAGCTTTCATTCATGGGCAAGAAACAGTTATTCCGCTGGCCATTCGCACGGGCGATGCGCGAATTGGGCGGTATTCCTGTCGACCGCTCATCGTCGCGAAACTATGTTGACCAAATGGCAGCTGAATTTGCCGCCCGCGATGAATTCATGCTCACAATTGCGCCCGAAGGCACACGCGGGAAAGTGGATCGATGGAAATCGGGATTTTATCATATCGCTATGGCCGCCAAAGTTCCGATCATGTTCGGCGTGATGGACTATCCACGAAAATTGGTGATGTTGAGGGATTTATTCCAACCCACCGGAGATTTCGAAGCGGATATGATTAAAATGCGCGCTTACTACCGTGATTTTACGCCGAAGTTTCCTCAACTGGCAACCGGAGCGGAATGCTGAATTTTATTGCGAACTAATAGCAAATACGATTGCTATTGCGAATAACAATCATTAACTGCCCAATCATCGCATAGCGCTGGCGTTTTAGGCCTGCGTTGATCCGCTTGATGATGAAGGGCAAACCAATGACATTCGCACCCGTAAAACAGGTTACTAAAGCGCGCTTCGCCACCCGTGCTCTTGCCACCCGTGCTCTCTCTGCCACGCTTTCCACTGCCCTCTTCTGCATTGCCCAAGCCAGCTACGCCGCGGAAGGAGAATCTGATGCTGCAATGGACGGGCGTGAAATCATCGTCACAGGCAGCTTGGACGGATATCGGACAGTCAACACCACCACTGGCACGAAGACCAACACGGCAATCCTTGATGTTCCGCAGGCTATTTCAGTGGTGACTGAACAGCAAATCAATGATCAGGCAATCCGGTCAATGGCTGATCTTGTGCGCCTGATCCCCGGCGTGTCATCGGGCCAGGGGGAAGGCCACCGTGATCAAATTACGCTGCGTGGAAACAATTCCACTGCTGACTTTTTCGTCGACGGGCTGCGCGATGACGTTCAGTATTTCCGTGGATTTTACAATGTTGAGCGCGTTGAAGTTCACAAAGGCCCCAACGCCATGATTTTTGGCCGTGGCGGCGGCGGTGGCCTGGTCAACCGCGTCACTAAAGGCGCGCTGGTCGGCGAAGACCGACTGAGCGGCATGCTATCCGCTGACACATTTGGTGCCTGGTATGTTTCAAGTGATGTGAATGTTGACCTGGGGCGCGCTGGACTGCGCATCAACGCCTTTTACGAAGACCTGAACAACCACCGCGACGCTTTCAACGGGGATCGGTATGCGGTCAACCCCGTTATTGCCGCGCAGTTGGGCGATGCAATTAAACTCCAACTGGGGTATGAATATGTTCGCGACCGCCGCGTTGTGGACCGGGGCATCCCATCTGAATTTACTGGCCTTGCAGGATCACCTTCGACGCCGCTTCAGCCCCTTCAAACCAAGGCGTATCGCGATGCGTTTTTCGGCACTCGCGGCGTGAATGAAAGTGAGTTTGAAGCTCATGTTGTCCGATTCCGGGGGGAGGCCAAGCTGACCGACACGCTGACAGCGTCCGCGCAGGCTCAGTACGGCAGCTATGACAAAATTTATTCCAACGTCTTTGTCGTGACGCCTGCCAACTTGACGCTCGCGACGCCAACGACAGCGGTTGAGGCTTACCGCGATCCGTCAAAGCGAGAAACTGTGATCGCACAAGCCAACCTAGAATGGCGCGGACGGGCCGCTGGCATGGATCACGTCCTTCTGATCGGCGCCGAGTATACAGCGCAGGATAGTTCCAGCGAACGGATCAATGGTTTTTTCGATGCGACACTGAATGCAGCCAGCCGCAGGCGGACCATCACGCTTTCGCCTCAACCTGTCATCCCCGCCGTCACGTTCGTGCGCGGCGTCACAGGCAACGGCAACCGCGCCGTTGAAAGCAATCTCAGCCAGCTGTCTTTCTATATCCAAGACCAGATCAGCTTTAGTGACAAGCTCGATCTGATCGCAGGCATCCGCTATGACCGGTTTGCGCTGGATGCGACTAACCTGTTCACCAACGCAAAGTTTTCCCGCACTGATGATCTTTGGTCGCCGCGCGTTGGCCTTGTGTTCAAGCCCGTTGAAAATGCTTCGATCTATCTCAGCTATTCCAAATCATTCCTGCCCCAATCGGGCGATCAGTTTGTCAATCTTGATCTGACCAGTGCTGCGCTGGAACCCGAAGAGTTTGACAATTACGAATTGGGCGCAAAGTGGGACATCAAACCCGGACTAACTCTCACCACGGCAGTTTACCGGCTGGATCGCACCAACACCCGTGCGGCTGGCCCTGTTGCTGGCACCCTAGTTCAAACGGGATCTCAGCGCACATCGGGATATGAAGTGAGCCTGACGGGCCGTGTGACTGATAAATGGCAAGCCACACTAGGCTATGCCAACACCAAAGCGGTGGTGAGTTCCACAACGCTAGCAGCACGGGCTGGCCTCAAAGTCGCACAAGTGCCGCGGCATCAGTTTTCACTGTGGAACCGTTATGATGTCACCAAGCGATTTGGGCTTGGCCTAGGGCTGTATCACCAGTCAAAGCAGTTCACGACAATCAGCAACGCGACTGAACTGCCGTCCTTCACGCGTTTAGATGCTGCGGTGTTTGCAACAATAAACGATCAGTTCGAAATCCAGTTGAATGTCGAAAATGTGACCAACACACGGTACTTTCCAGTGGCGCAAACTGACAATAACATCTCAACAGGTGCGCCGATAAACGCACGATTGACCTTGAACGTGAAGCTGTAACTTCCCTCTGCTGCACTGCACAAAATTACAGGTTGCGCTTTTTTGGCCGCTCGTTCAAACAGTCGGGATGCAAGACACGCGTTTAATTCTCGAAGGCATTGCCCTCAAAAAATGCCTGATGGCGACCTATAACCGTGTGGATATGAAGCTTGCGCCGCATATTCTGTATACCAAGCACGGCGACTTGCACATGGATGCGATTGCGCTGACTAAGGCTGGCGCGCCGCCCAAACATCGCAAGCTGGGTGCGTTTCGCTTGTCTGGCCTCACTCACGTTGCGCTGACTGAGGAGGTGTTTGCCGTCGACGCGCTTTATCTGCCGGAGTCTGAGCGGTATCAGGGCGAAACGCTGTTGGCGATTGAACGCTAATCAACCACCCAAAGCGGTGCATTTCGGCAACAGGGAACACAAAAGCGACAACAGCAGAGCGCAAAAACGGCTTTGGGACTGCGCCCCCAGTTGACGCTTTGCTGCACTGCGGTAGAGGACGAGACGTCTTAAAACCGTCATAAACCGGAGCCACCCATGCGAACGTCATCTTTTGCCCGTGCCTGCGCTTTCACGCTGTTGGCCTCCAGCGCCATGCCTGCCTTTGCGCAGGATGCTGATCCAGCGGAGGGACTTGCCGATATTATCGTCACCGCCCAACGCCGTGAACAAAGCTTGCAGGATGTGCCGGTTTCAGTCGATGTGGTGGCTGGTGACAAGCTTGCCGCGATCAATTCTGGCGGCGGTGATATTCGTGCGCTTGCGGGCCGCGTGCCCAGCCTGAACATTGAAAGCAGCTTTGGCCGCACCTTCCCGCGCTTTTACATTCGCGGACTTGGCAATACCGATTTTGATCTGAACGCGTCGCAGCCAGTTAGCTTGGTCTACGATGATGTCGTTCTCGAAAACCCGATCCTGAAAGGGTTCCCTATCTTTGACGTGGAGCGCGTTGAAGTGCTGCGCGGCCCGCAAGGCACATTGTTTGGCCGCAATACGCCTGCCGGGATTGTGAAGTTCGATACTGTGAAGCCCGATGCCGAAGGCGGCTATGCGCGCGCCAGCTACGGTCGGTTTCGCTCAATTAACCTTGAAGGCGCCGTGGGTGGCAAATTGTCTGATGACTTCTCGGTTCGCTTGTCGGCCATGTACCAGCGGCGCAGCGACTGGGTCGATAATATCGACAATGGCCCCGGCAATGATCTGGAAGGGTTCGGCGAATTCGCAGCGCGCCTGCAACTGCAATATGCGCCCACCGATGCCCTGAAAATCCGCCTTGTCGGCCAGATGCGCACTGTGGACGGTTCGGCTCGCGTGTTCCGCGCCAATGCATTCACCAAAGGCAGCAACACACTGGTCGGCCTTGGCGGCGCAGGCACTGAATTCCGCCGCAGCGTAACCCGCGCAGATGGGATCAATTTCCTGAAGCTCAACAATTACAATGTTGGTGGCACCATCGACTATGATTTCGGGGCCGCAACACTGACATCCGTTACGTCCTACTGGAATGCCAACCTGAAGAGCCGCGGCGATATCGACGGCGGTTTTGGCAACCGGTTTGCGCCAACTCAAGGCCCCGGAGTCATTGCGTTCTCTGCTCAGACCCAGGATAATGTGCCGAGCCTTGATCAGTTCACCCAGGAAGTGCGGATCGCCTCGAACAACACGGACGGGCTTGGCTATCAGGCAGGTGTCTTCTACTTTGACGAAAATCTGGATATTTCCACTTTCGACTTTGGTTCGCCCAACAGCATCACGCCTGCGGCCATTGCGCTCCAGCGCCAAGACAGCCGTGCGCTGGGTATCTTCGGTTCGGTCAACTACAAGTTTGATAGCGGGCTCACCCTTCAGGCCGGTGCCCGTTACAACGATGACAAGCGCAACTTTGTGGCGTCACGTCCCGTTGACACCCGCCCGAGCTTCTTGGGATTTGGCGGCCCGGTGCTTCCGCAAGCCAGCCGCGTCAAGGCAAGCCCTATCACTTGGGATGCCTCAGCTCTATATGAACTGACAGATGACGTGAACGTGTTCGCCCGCGTTGCCAAGGGTTACCGCGCGCCGTCGATCCAGGGGCGGCTTGCCTTTGGCCGCACCAATTCTATCGCCAATTCTGAAAAGAC
>JANPCO010000112.1:0-3950 GCA_031430995.1 Sphingomonadales bacterium
CGCATCCATATATTTGAGCAGGCGGCACATATAATTCCCGATCAGGTCGCTCTTCAATGTCCAGGATGCATTGGAATATCCGAACGATGACATGATGTTGGGCACATCAGAATACATGAAGCCCTTATAGCTGAGCGTGTCCGACAGTTTGATCGCGCGACCATCAACGGACAAGTTCACGCCACTCATGATCTCCATTTTCAGGCCCGTAGCAGTGACAATGATGTCTGCGTCAATTTTTGTGCCATCTGTCAGGGTGATACCAGCATCAGTGAAGGTTTCGATGTGGCCCGTAACGATATCGGCCTGCTTGGCGCGGATAACGCGAAACAGATCGCTGTCCGGCACAAGGCACATGCGCTGATCCCAAGGATTGTAACTGGGCGTCAGGCCCGCCTGCAACCGGTTATATTCGCTGCCCAATTCTTCCTTGGCTTGCTTTGATATGGAGTTTTTGATCATGTTCGGGCGGGATTGTGCCAGATTATAAGTCAGCCACTGCATCGCGATTTTTCGCCACCGGGTCAGGGCATACGCGAGTTTTAGCGGAAGATATTTGTTGAAACTATTGGCCAGCCCGTCTTCGGCAGGCATCGAAACAATATAGGTGGGGGACCGCTGCAGCATCGTCACATGCGCGGCACCAGTATCGATCATTGCAGGCACCAGCGTTACAGCCGTTGCGCCACTGCCGATGATCACCACTTTCTTGTCACGGTAGTTGAGATTTTCAGGCCAGGTTTGGGGGTGGATGATTGGCCCTTTGAAGGCAGCTTCACCTGGGAAAGCGGGCCGGTAAGGATCAGTATAGCTGTAATAGCCAGTGCCCATGAACACGAACCCTGCCGTCATCACTTCGCGCCGCGCGTCTGGCCCCACTTCGCACGTAACTGTCCAGCAGCAATCCTGTGACGACCAGCTTAAATCCTTCACTCGGGTTTGAAAGCGGATGTCCTTTTCCAGGCCAAAATCCGTGACCGTTTCTTTCAGATAGTTGAGGATTGCAGGCCCATCGGCAATTGCTTTGCTGTTGGTCCAGGGTTTGAATTCAAACCCCAGAGTATACATATCAGAATCAGACCGGATACCGGGGTAGCGAAACAAATCCCACGTGCCGCCCAGTCGTTCGCGCCCTTCAATGATGGCAAAGCTTTTGCCCGGGCATTTCTGTTTCAAATGCACAGCCCCGCCGATGCCAGATATGCCAGCACCCACAATCAAAACATCAAAGTCGGTCATGCGTCTCTCCTACCCGCAACAGCGTGATGAGGAACAGTCTTGAAAAGCAACTGTTTTGTCAATGGTTTGATGTGTTGGGGTTTGATGTGTTGGGGGTGTGAAGTGCTGGCCGAAATCGCCCGTCGTGTCTTCAGCGCTAAGCTGCGCGTGCTTGCAACGCCTTTTGTCGCCGCCGCTGAATCGATGATCCAAGCCCCAGTGCTTCCCGGTATTTTGCAACGGTCCGCCGGGCAAGGTCAAACCCCTCGCTTTTCAGCATAACAACGAGTGTGTCGTCGGACAGGATAGCATGGGCGCTTTCTGCCACAATCAGCGCGCGAATGCGATTTTTGACGGTTTCAGCTGAGATATTCTCGCCGCCGTCCGCCGCTGCAATTCCGCTCGTGAAGAAATATTTCAACTCATACGTGCCGCGATCACAGCTGAGATATTTGTTCGATGTCACGCGGCTTACCGTTGATTCGTGCATTTCAATCACGTCGGCAATCGTTCGCAGCGTAAGCGGGCGGAGATGCTCCACGCCACTGCGGAAAAAAGCTTCCTGATGCTTCACAATTTCCGTCGCGACGCGGATGATCGTGCGCTGGCGTTGATCCAGCGCCTTGGCCAGCCAATTGGCATTTGCCAGACAGTCGCCAACCCACGCCTTTGATGCTTTATCTCCGCAAGCTGTCAGTTCAGCATAATAGGTGCGGTTCACCAGCACGCGGGGTAAAGTGGCGCTGTTGATTTCCACGGCCCAGCCGCCTTTTCTGGCGCGCACGAACAAGTCTGGAACGACGCTGTTGACGGTGCTGCTGCCAAATTTAAGCCCAGGCTTTGGATCATAGGCCCGCAGTTCGCGGATCATATCATCCAGATCTTCCTCATCCACACGGCAAATGCGCCTGATTTGCGCCATGCGCCCTTGGGCCAGCAAATCGAGATTATCCAGCAGCACTGCCATCGCGGGGTCATAACGATCTGCCTCTTTGGCCTGCAGCGCCAGGCATTCGCCAAGAGTGCGGGCAGCAACTCCAGTGGGTTCAAAACTTTGCACCACGCCGAGTACGCGTTCCACCTGTGCGCGGGGAACCCCCAGGCGCTGGGCAAGCTCCAACAAGTTGGCGGTCAGATATCCAGCCTCATCCAGTTGCCCGATCAGATCATGCGCAATCGCCAGATCAAGGCCGCCAAGTGCAGACCCCGCCTGCGCCATCAACGTATCAGCAAGACTTGCTGCATGTCCTTCAAAACTATCAAAATCCGGCCCGTCCTCGCCAGTGCTACTGCCCGAACCAATGCCGTTATCCCGAGGCGCGCCGTCATTTGCGCTGTCACTCACACTGTCATGGTGAAATGTGGTGTCGTTGAAATCTGTGTCCAGCGCTTCGTTGCCGTCGATCGCCCCTGAACTCAGTGCTTCATCGGCAGACATCTGCTCCATTTCGGGCCGCTCTTGCGCTGTCAGAACCCCTTCGTCATGCTCGATTTCAAGCAGCGGGTTCTTGTCGACTTCGGCAGCAATTTCGGCTTCGAGTTCCAGGTTTGACATGGCCAGCAGGCGAATGGCCTGTTGCAACTGCGGCGTCATGACCAGCGACTGGCTTTGCCTTAAGTCAAGGCGCGGTCCCATGGCCATAGGCGTTAAAGCGCGAAACTTTCGCCCAGATACAGCCGGCGGACATTTTCATCCGCGACCAGTTCGGCTGGGCTGCCGGCAAAAAGCACGCGGCCATCATAGATGATGCACGCGCGGTCAACAATTTCTAGGGTTTCGCGCACGTTATGATCAGTGATCAGCACCCCAATGCCGCGCTGTTTCAAATCGATGACGAGATCGCGAATGTCTGATATCGAAATAGGGTCAATCCCGGCGAACGGCTCATCCAGGAGGATAATCGTCGGGTTGGCCGCCAGCGCACGGGCTATTTCGCAGCGCCGCCGCTCCCCGCCAGATAGCGCCATCGCGGCAGACTTGCGAAGTTTGGTCAGACCAAATTCATCAAGCAAAGCCTCCAGTCGCTCTGCGCGCGCGGCCTTGTCAGGAACCGCGAGTTCAAGCGCCGCTCCAATATTCTGTTCAACCGATAGCCCGCGAAAAATGGAAGTTTCCTGTGGCAAATAGCCCAGCCCCAAAATTGCGCGGCGATACATGGGCAGGCCAGTAATATCTTCACCGTCCAACAGGATGCGGCCCGCATCCGGTTTTACCAGGCCCATGATTGAATAAAAACAGGTCGTCTTGCCCGCGCCATTGGGGCCAAGCAGACCGACGACTTCACCGTGCCCCACGGAAAGCGATACATCTGACAGGATGGCGCGCTTGTCATATGATTTCGCAATCGAAACAACGCTCAGCCCGTCTGTTCCTGCGGCGGCTATGGCCTCTGGGGCGCTTAGGGTCGCGACGTCGTTCATAGGGTTTCGTCCATAGATAACGGAGCACCCGGATGGGGCTACGTTGGTAAATTAAGGATTAAATTGAGCCGCTTGGCAAGAAAATTGCATGAAAGACTGATCCAGTCTCGTTAAAAGCTCTATTTGCTGCGGTCAGTGACAGTGAAGCGGCCTGTTACCCGGCCACCAGAACCACCTTCTACGCCTGGCGCGCCGACGCTGCTGCCGTCAATGACCGAACGGCCGGTATCGAGGTCAATCACCAGACGACCGCCGCTGATCCGGTTCGCGCCTTGGGTCAGCGTGACGCCGCCCACCATTGTGATCAATCG
>JANPCO010000113.1:0-48369 GCA_031430995.1 Sphingomonadales bacterium
TAGTATCCGCCCATGATGCCTTGCAGTTCAGGGAATTCGCCGACCATTCCGGTGACGAGGTCGGCCTTGCAGAGCCGCGCGGCTCGTTCGGCCATGTCCGCGAGTTCCTCCCCATCACAAGTTGATGGGGAGGATTTAACAACGCCGCTCTCAACCAGCCACCGCGCCAGTTTGGCCACCCGTTCAACCTTGTCAGCCACAGTCCCCAGCTTTTCGTGGAAGACGATGCTGGAAAGCTTTGCCGCATGCTCCTCAAGCGGAACCTTCAAATCCTGTTCATAAAAGAATTTCGCATCCGATAGCCGCGCAGCAAGGACCTTTTCGTTGCCCGCCACAATCGCGGCACCGCCATCACGCGCCACGATATTGGCGGTGCAGATAAACGCATTGGCGAGCCTACCTTCCCCATCGCGGCAGATGAAATATTTCTGGTTCACTCGTGCGGTCAGCTGGATGACTTCCTCTGGCACAGCCAGAAACGCTGGGTCAAAGCGCCCAAGCATCGGCACGGGCCATTCGGTGAGGCCTGCGTTTTCGGTGACCAAACCAGCATCAGAAACAAGCACCAGCCCCGCATCCGTCGCGGCCTTTTCTGCCCCTGCCCGAATGATCGCGCGGCGTTTTTCTTGATCGAGGATCACGTGACCAGCGCGCAACTTCTCGGCATAGCTGCCTGCATTGTCGATCGTGATCGGGCCTATGTGATGGAAGCGGTGGCCCATCGTCGTCGAACCGCTGATAATCCCGTCAACTTCACACGCGACCACGTTATCGCCAAGCAGCGCGACGATCCCCTGAAGAGGCCGCACCCACCGCAGGCTTTCGGTCGACTGAGACGCCGTGCCCCAGCGCATGGATTTAGGCCAAGGGAAACCCCGGATGATCGCGGGGATGGCTTCGGCAAGCACATCCGCCGTCTTACGCCCCGCCTTTTCGATCACAGCGAAATAGACCTTCGCGCCCTTCGCGTCTTCGCGTGAGACCAAATCTTCCTGCTTCAAGCCTGTCGAACGCAGAAACCCTTGTAAAGCCGCATCCGGCGCATCGGCGCGTGGCCCTTTGCGTTCCTCTGACACAGCTTCGGTTTCAAGCGGCAGGCCGTAAGCAATCAGCGCCAGCCTTCGCGGCGTTGCGTAAGTGGCGATGTCATCCGCCTTCAGCCCAGCCTTGGCCAGTTCAACCTCAAACAATCGCTTCAAATTAGCCCGCGCATCATCCTGCATCCGCGCAGGGATTTCTTCGGATCGGAGTTCAAGGAGGAAGTCGGTCACGCCCCCCACCCCAAACCGTTCGGGCTGAGCTTGTCGAAGCCTTCCCTTCCCATCTGCGTAACACAAGAAAGAGGCACTTCGACAGACCCAGCGCAAACGGTGTTTTGGCGAAAGGCGCTCATCACGCCCCCCAGCCGTTCTTGTCCATCCACGCTGCACAACTGCCCTTTGCCAAGTCGCGCACGCGGCCCATGTAGCTCGCGCGCTCTTGGACCGAAATCACGCCGCGCGCCTGGAGCATGTTGAAGATATGGCTCGCCTTGACTGCCTGTTCATACGCCGGGATCGGGAGTTTCTTGTCGAGGCAATTCTCGCATTCGCCCGTTGCTTTTTTGAAAGCGTCGAACAGCATTTCGGTGTCCGCCACCTCAAAATGATAGGCACTCATCTGCTTCTCACTTTCGAGAAAGACATCACCGTACGTTACGCCTGCATCATTGTAAGCCAGATCGAAAATGCTGTCCTTATTCTGAATATACATGGCCAGTCTCTCTAGCCCGTAGGTGAGTTCGCCTGCCACTGGCTTGCAATCAAAGCCGCCCATTTGCTGAAAATAAGTGAACTGCGTCACTTCCATACCGTCACACCAGACTTCCCAGCCTAGTCCCCACGCGCCAAGTGTCGGGCTTTCCCAATCATCTTCGACAAAGCGGATATCATGCAGCAACGGGTCTATTCCGATGGCGGCTAAACTGCCCAGATAAAGCTCCTGCAAATCCGGCGGGGACGGCTTCAGGATCACCTGATACTGATAATAAGCGCCCAGCCGGTTGGGATTTTCACCGTAGCGACCATCCGTTGGACGCCTGCACGGCTGCACGAAGGCCGCGTTCCACGGGTTGGGGCCCAGCGCCCGCAGCGTTGTCGCGGTGTGGAAGGTCCCTGCCCCCATTTCCATATCATAAGGCTGCAGAACGACGCAGCCCTGCTTTCCCCAATATTCATGGAGGGTTAGGATCAAATCCTGAAAGCTAAGGGGCCCTTTTTCTTCAGGCGAAGGCTTTGGTTGCATGACCGCAGGCTTTGGCGGATGGCCCGCAAGCGGTCAAGCAAGTCTGGCTTGTCAGCGGCACAGTTTTGCCGATACAGAGCGTTATGAAGACAATATCAGCTCTTAGCGCCGCTCTGCTGTTGTGCAGTGCACCCGCAACTTATGCGCAGACCGCCACACCTGCCAAGCCTGCGCTGTGGATGATCAGCGATGCCGATACAAAAATCTATCTGTTTGGCACCGTTCATGTTCTTCCCAAGGATTATCAGTGGCGCACGCCCGTCTTGGACGCGGCAATGGCGGACTCCAAGGAACTTGTGCTTGAAGTTGCTGATCTGAATGACGATGCCAAAACTGCAGGCACGTTCATGAACCTTGCGATATCGCCCGGATTGCCCGCAGTGGCAGAGCGCGTGCCAGCCGACAAACGCGCAGAACTTGATGCGCTGGTTGCCAAATCCGGCATCCCTAGCGCGGCGCTTGACCAATTTGAAAGCTGGGCCGTGGCGCTGACGCTGGCGTCTGGCATGTTAAAGGAGCTGGGCGTCGGTCCGGACGACGGCGTTGAAGCTTCGCTGACCAAGACGTTCAAAGCCGCGAATAAACCCATATCAGGGCTTGAAACGACTGAGGTGCAACTGGGGTTTTTCGATACTCTGCCAGAGGACGCTCAGCGCGTGTTTTTGACATCGATGGTTGATGACACTGTGGACGTCCGCAAAGAATTTGACGCCATGGTTTCCTCTTGGGCGGCCGGCGATGAGGCCAAGATTGCGCTATCATTTGATGATGAACTCAAACTTTCCCCAGAACTGATCGACCGCTTGCTGCGGAGGCGCAATGCGAACTGGACACAGTGGCTGGTCAAACGGATGGATCAGCCAGGCACTGTTTTCATGGGCGTTGGCGCGGGCCATTTGGCGGGCGCGGACTCGGTCCAGACGATGTTAAGCACCAAAGGGTATAAAGTGACGCGGCTGCAATAACGGGCTAACGCCCACGTCGACTTCTTGTTCTCAAACCGCCCAGGCTTCGTCAAGCTTGGCCTGAGCGAGGGCGACAGCGCCACCAAACGCCTTGCAATTTTGCTGCGTTCCGCGTAACGGCCCACCCTTCCCCGCGATGGTCATCCCTGGAGGCGTGGCGGTGATTGGTTTAACTGGAGAAATAACATGAGCGATATGCTGACACTGTCGGCTGATGCGCGCGATCGGGCTGGCAAGGGAGCCTCCCGCGAATTGCGTCGTAACAACCGTATTCCTGCCGTTATCTACGGCAATAACGAAACACCTGAGAGCATTCATATTGAGGAAAAGCTTCTCAATAAGGCGCTGGCGACAGGCCATTTTTTCAATAGCGTGGTGATGATTGAAGTCGGCGGCAAGTCCGTGCGCACTTTGCCCAAGGATGTGCAATTTCATCCCGTGTCTGATCGTCCGCTTCATGCCGATTTCTTCCGCATTGCGGAACATAGCGAAGTGCATGTTGAGGTGCCCGTGAAATTCACGGACGAAGAACTGTCGCCTGGCATGAAGCGCGGCGCTGTGCTCAACATCGTACGCCACGAACTTGAACTGGTTTGCGACGCGGCCCTCATTCCTGACGATATCGAAGTCAGCTTGAAGGGCCTTGAAGTTGGAGATTCGATCCACATCAGCACTGTGACGCTTCCTGCTGGCGCAAAAAGCGCTATCACGGACCGCGACTTTACCATTGCAACGCTAATCGCGCCTTCTGGCATGAAATCAGCTGCCGGTGACACTGGCACGGCTGACGAAGCTGAATAATTGATCCTTAAGCCCCTCCTCTTTAGGGGAGGGGCCAGGAGATGCTTATGCAGATCTGGGCAGGCCTAGGCAATCCGGGCGCGGCCTATGCGCTGCACCGGCATAATGTTGGTTTCATGGCTGTCGACACCATTGCCGCGACGCATGGCTTTGGCCCATGGAAAGTGCGGTTTCAGGCGCTCACCAGCGAAGGGCGGATTGGAACAGCGAAAATCCTGCTGATCAAACCCCAGACATTCATGAACGAAAGCGGCCGCGCAATTGGCGAAGCAGCCCGCTTTTTCAAGCTTGATCAGGGCGCAGTGACATGCCTGTATGATGAGCTTGATCTCGACCCATTCCGCATCAAAGTGAAAACCGGGGGCGGCGGAGCGGGGCATAATGGCATCCGGTCCACCATCGCCCATATCGGTGCAGAGTTCCGCCGCGTTCGGCTTGGCATTGGTCATCCGGGGCATAAGGATAAAGTCACGCCCTATGTGCTTGGGCCTTTTGCGAAGGCTGAAATGGGTCCGTTGTCAGATATGCTTGGGGCGATTGCCGCAGAGGCTGCGTGGCTGGCCACAAGCGATGATGTTCGCTTTATGAATGATGTGGCCCTTCGCCTGCAAAATGACTAAGTGAGGCCATGTTCTCTCTGAAAAAGTCATTCGCCTTTATGAGTATTGCCTTGGCCGCTGCGCCTCTCCCCGCTGCCACTCCTGACCAATATCGCTCAGATGCGCAGGGCATGGTGTCACTCATTCAAGATAATTACGCCTATCCGGAACGCCTTCACGGCAAGACCTTCACTCTTACTACGCCACTCAAGGCAGAGATGGAGCGGGTGCACGACGCGGACTCACTGCTGGCCTTTGCAGAACGCGCGCTGCTGCTTTTGGTTGATAGCCATGCCATCACCGGCAGTTCATTTGATGACAGTTGGGCCATCATCCCAAGCTATTCTGATTTATGGATTGAACGGATCAGCGGCATATACCGCGTCACCGCCGTGCGCGAAGGCTCACCAGCGGAAAAGGCGGATGTAAAACTAGGCGATGCTGTGACTGCAATCAGCAGAATCGTCATCGATGACGCTGTTACGTCATTCTGGGCTGACCTTGGCCGCGCCGCGCCGGTCAGCGACGTGGACGCCAGCTTTGCGGCGCGCATTCTGACTGCCGGACGCCGTGACCGGTTCCGTGCGCTGACGATCGCCGATGCGAGCGGCAAGACCCGCGAGCTCTCCCTGCCCTCACTTTATACCCTTCCCTTCGAACGTAACCCCGTGACGGCGAGTGAGAAGAACGGGCATCTGACGATTAAGATCAATGATAGTCTTAGCAACGAATCCACCATTGGTGCGTTTGACTTGGCCATGACTGGTCTGCGCGCAGGACTGCCTGTGACAATTGACATCACCAACACCCCGAGTGGCGGTAACACTGTGGTTGCCCGCGCCATCATGGGGTGGTTTGTCACCCAGCCGCGCTTCTATCAAATCCACCAATCCCCCGGCGAAGAGCGCCGCACCGGCATTGGCCGCCAGTGGATCGAACAAGTCATGCCGCGCACTGGCGGGAGATACCATGCAGGCCGCGTCACTGTGCGCGTTAGCCGCTGGACCGGGAGCATGGGCGAAGGGCTTGCGATTGGCATGAATGCCCTTGGCGCGCGGGTAGAAGGCGGAAAAATGGCTCAATTGCTGGGCGCGATTGAGGATTTCAAACTGCCTTACTCTGGCCTTGTCATAAAATTTCCCACCGAAAAGCTGTTCGGAATCGACGGCACTCCGCGTGAAGATTTTGTCGGGTTTGATTGACCACGCGCTGGTTTCAGGCGAAGGCCCGCGCAAGTAATTAGTTTCATATTCGGGAATATCTCATGGGTTTCAAATGTGGCATCGTCGGGCTTCCTAATGTTGGGAAATCAACGCTATTTAACGCGCTGACCGAGACGGCGGCGGCACAGGCGGCCAATTATCCGTTTTGCACGATTGAGCCAAACATCGGCAATGTCGCGGTGCCGGACCCACGCTTGGATGCGATTGCCAAGATTGGCGGATCGGCCAAGATTATCGAAACACAGCTGGGCTTTGTCGATATTGCTGGCCTCGTGCGCGGGGCCAGCAAAGGCGAAGGGCTGGGTAATCAGTTTCTTGGCAATATCCGCGAAGTGGACGCCATCGTTCATGTGCTGCGCTGCTTCGTTGACGATGATATTCAGCATGTTGATAACAAGATTGATCCGATCTCCGACGCTGAAACTGTTGAGACGGAATTGATGCTGTCAGACCTTGAATCCTTAGAAAAGCGCGTTCCCAATTTGCAGAAAAAGGGCGCGCAGGGCGACAAGGAAGCCAAGGCCGCTGCCGCTGTTCTGGGCCGCGCGCTTGATCTGTTGCGCGAAGGCAAGCCTGCGCGGTTGACGGAAATAACCGATCCTGAAGAAAAGCGCCTGTTCGATGGGGCGCAACTCATCACGTCAAAACCGGTGCTTTACGTTTGCAATGTTGAGGAAGCATCTGCTGCCAACGGCAATGAATTTTCGGCCAAAGTGTTTGAAAAGGCGAAGGCCGAAGGCGCAGAGGCCGTGGTCGTCTCAGCCGCCATCGAAGCTGAAATCGCCACCATGGCGGTTGAAGACCGCGCCGAGTTCCTGTCCGACCTAGGTCTCACAGAAACGGGCCTGGCCCGTGTGATCCGGGCGGGGTATGAGTTGTTGCACTTGATCACTTTCCTGACGGTTGGCCCCAAGGAAGCGCGCGCCTGGACAGTGACCAAAGGGGCCACCGCGCCCAATGCCGCTGGTGCGATCCACACCGATTTTGAAAAAGGCTTCATCCGCGCGGAAACGATGGCTTACGCCGACTATGTTCAGTTCAATGGCGAAGCTGGCGCGCGTGAGGCGGGCAAGTGGCGGTCTGAAGGCAAGGACTATCTGGTGAAGGACGGCGACATCATGCTGTTCCGGTTTAATGTTTAAGCGCTCTTGTCACGCTGAACTCGTTTCAGCATCCATGCGACGAAGGTGGCGCCGAACTCTTCACAACCATTTTGCTGCATATTTTGAGGCATGGACCCTGAAACAAGGTCAGGGCGACGGGGGTTCGCTGGCTGCACTTATTGCCCTTATCCTTGCTGCGCTCCCCTTGCCAGCCTTCGCGCAGGAGCATGATCATTCGCAGATGGATCATGGTCAAATGGGCCATGATTCTGCGGAGACCGAAGAAGATGTCCCCGATTTTGTCCACGGCTATGAAATGGTACAGAGTATCGAGGGCTCAGGTACTTCACGCTTACCGGCGGGAATATCGGTGATGAAGGGCATGGCACGACACGCCGGCCTCCACATCGACGCTGGCAAAAACTGGATGCTCATGGCGCACGGCTATGCTTGGGGCGTCCACACCAACCAATCCGGCCCGCGCGGAGATTCGAAAACCTATGTCCAGTCCATGGCCATGCTGACAGGAGAAAAAGACACCAGCTGGGGCCGCATTCAATTGAAATCGATGCTGAGCCTGGAGCCGCTGATGAAGAACAGCGGATACCCAAACCTGTTTGCCAGTGGAGAAACAGACGGCGGCCAGCCGTTGATTGATCGCCAGCATCCGCATGATCTGTTCATGGAATTGGCAGCACGCGTCGATGTGAACGTCGGCGACAACAAGATATTCCTCTACGGCGGACCGGTCGGCGAACCCGCGCTTGGCCCCAGCGCGTTTATGCACCGGGGATCGGCCGTGCTGAACCCGGAAGCGCCGATCACCCACCACTGGTTTGATTCAACGCATATCACCTACGGCGTTGCCACTGCCGGGTTCGCATCCCGCAAGCTCCAGCTCGAAGGATCGATCTTTACGGGCCGTGAGCCTGATGAACGCCGCTGGAATATCGAATCGCCCAAGTTCGATAGCTGGTCCGCCCGCGCGACATGGAACCCAAGCCCGAAATGGGCGCTGCAAGTAAGCCACGGTTTCCTAAAGGAACCTGAGGCCATTCACCCGGGCGAAAATGAACATCGCACCACAGCCAGCGTGCATTATGCCAGCGGCGGCCTCTCCGCGATGGCTGCTTTTTCCGCCAAGAACCGCGATCCCGGCGGCACGCTGACCGCATTTCTCGCCGAAGTAAATTGGGATTTTGACGATCATCACACGCTGTTCGGGCGGGTCGAAAATGTGAAAAATGATGAGCTGTTTCCGGGTGATCTCGATCCGCTCCACGAAACTCCCTTCCGCGTGAGCAAGTTCCAGCTTGGCTATGCCTACCGCATGAACCTCACTGGCCTTCTCAATCTCGCGCTGGGTGGCACTGTATCGGCCTTTGCCAAGCCCAACGCCCTTGACGCGGCCTATGGCAAGCACCCAGTGGGGGCGACGGTATTCGCCAAGCTTTCTCTGGGGCATTAAACGCATGCAATATTTTGAAGATCTTGAAATTGGCCGCAAACAGGCCTTCGGTAGCCGCTCGGTGACTCGCAAAGAAGTGCTTGAATTCGCGGCGAAATACGACCCTCAGCCCTTTCACCTTGATGATGAAGCCGCAGCGAAAACCCATTTTGGCCGCCTGTCCGCCAGTGGGTGGCACACCTGCGCTATGGTGATGTCGATGCTGGTTGAAAATCTGAAGGTCAACAAGCAAGCGGGGCTTGGTTCGCCAGGTGTTGATGAACTCCGCTGGCTGAAACCTGTCTACCCCGGTGACACCCTGCGGTGTGAGACTGAAATCCTGTCGAAACGCGCGTCGTCGACAAAGCCTGAAATGGGTTTCTTCAAATCAAGACTTATCGTTTTCAACCAGCATGAGGTGGCAGTTATGTCTATGATATCCAACGGAATAATCGCGGTGCGTGCCGCACAAAAATCAGTTTGAAAATCTAATCCTCGCTTACGGTTCGCTAACTTTTTGTCGTTAAGGCGAATGAGTGAGTAAAAAATCGAAGCAATCATCATTGGCAGCCCTGAACTGGTGGGCAATCCTAGGACTTTCAGAAGCCAACAGCCTTGAGCTTGGCCAAGTTCGGGGAGCACAGATTTCTGCCATCCGCGGATTTGCGCTGATCAGGCTGTTTGTTGGCGTATTTGCGGCTCTTGGCGTTTATGTAAGCTTGGGCCAGTCCAGCGCGTCTTTATTGGCTTGGCTGGTTGTCACTGTCATAGCGTCAGGCGTGCTTGCGATGCCACAGCTGCGCCAGCGCGAATTTCCACGGCTGACGGCGACTCGTGCTGAACTTCACCGCGAAACATCGGGACTGCTGATCCAGTCGGTTATTTGGGCAGCACTTCCCATATTATTCGGTCGCGGTGCCGTCGCGATGGATGTGTTTATGATCTGGGCAGTGCTCACGGCCTTGATGGCTGGGGTTACCTTTGGGCTATCGACAATTCCGCTTGGGGCTGCGGCCTATCTTCTGGTGACGGGTGGCGGCCTGATGGTGATGACCTCGACGCTCGCATCACCGCTCATCAGTATATTGACTGGCATCTACACTCTGTCTTTGGCCGCCGCATGTCTTGCTAGCGGGCGCACCTTTGTGCTGCACCGTTATGCCGAACATGCCCTGAAGGAAAAAACGGAAGTCGTTAGCCTGTTGCTGCGCGAATTTGAAGAAACGGGTGGCGACTGGATGTGGCGGACTGATCCCGGCCGGTGCCTGTCGCACGTGTCGCCGCGCTTCGCTCATGCTCTTGGTCTTGAACCAGAGCAGCTGGAAGCCAAGCCGCTTTTGCAGATATTGTCGGGTGATCAGTGGAATGATGGAAATTTGCCCGGTGCCCTCCGAGTTCTTGCCGAAAAGCTGAAAAATCGCGAGAGCTTTAGCGATCTTGTCATTCCCATCGTTGTCGGCGGCGAATCGCATTGGTGGGAATTTTCCGCGTCACCCAGATTTGATGATGCCGGCACGTTTCTGGGCTTTCACGGCGTTGGATCGGACGTGACGGCTGAACGCCGCAGCGCCGACAAAATCAACCATATGGCGCGATTTGATACGCTGACAGGCTTGCCCAACCGACTGCAGTTGAACGAAGTATTGGCCGAAGCGATGACCAAAGCTGATCAATGGCGCGGTCGTGCAGGCTTTATGATGATTGATCTTGATCGGTTCAAAGCCGTCAATGATACACTTGGCCACCCGGTCGGTGACCGCCTGCTGTCACTCGTTGCCGACCGGCTTCAATCCGTCATGACGCAAAATGAAATGTGCGGTCGGCTCGGCGGCGATGAATTTGCCATTGTCATCCGCGAAGTGAAGGAAACAGCACAGCTGGAGAAAATTGCGAGCCGGATCATCTCAACACTGTCACAGCCCTATGAAGTTGACGAGCACACGCTTTATATCGGCGCGAGTGTTGGAACAGCAATCAGCCCGCGAGATGGACGGGCAGCGGAAACTCTTATTCGTTCGGCAGATTTGGCGCTTTACCGGTCAAAAGACCAGGGCGGCGGCAGTTTTACGACCTATGAACCACATCTTCATGTGCACGCTGAAGAGCGTCGCGTTCTCGAAATTGCCCTCCGCAAGGCGCTAGAACGCGATGAAATGACTGTGCATTATCAGCCAGTAGTTAATGCCCAAACGGGCGCAGTAGAAAGTTTTGAAGCGCTGTTGCGCTGGCACAGTCCGGAGTTGGGCCATGTTTCGCCAGGCAAATTCATTCCGATTGCCGAAGACGCGCGGCTGATCCGGCCTATTGGTGAATGGGTGTTGCGCACCGCGTGCATCGAAGCGGCAAAATGGCCGCCGCACGTCCGGATTGCGGTGAATGTCTCAGCGGAACAACTGCATGACATCAACTTTGTCGGCACAGTCGTTTCGGCTCTTTCGCAAGCTGGCCTGCCACCGCACCGGCTGGAACTCGAAGTGACGGAAAGCCTTTTCATGAGCGAAGCACAACAGGCACTTGCCGTGCTGGACCGGATTTTGGGCCTTGGTGTCAAACTGTCACTCGATGATTTTGGCACTGGCTATTCGTCGCTTGGCTATTTGTCGAAAACCAAATTTTCCACGATTAAAGTGGATCGCAGCTTTGTTCAGGGCGCGGCTAAGAATGCGCCCGAAAGCCTTGCCATCATCCGTGCTGTTGTTGCCCTGGCCAACAGTCTGGGCATGTCGACGACGGCTGAAGGCGTGGAGACTGAGGAAGAATGCATGGTTATTGCGCAACTTGGCTGCAAGAAAATCCAGGGCTATCTTTTCGGACGCCCGATGCCAGCCGAAGACGCGCGCCAGTTGGTCGCAACATGGCGGGACAAAGAACAGGCTGCATTGGTAGGCCGGGTGGCTGCTTAGAACGGAGCAATCTAATCCGACTAACCGTGCTGACTATCCATGCTAAACGAGGTTCCAGCATCGATCTCGGCCGCTTTGGCCTCCACCAGCTTAACGATATGACCAATGATATCCGCATCCTGCACATGGTGATCGGTGACGCCAGACAGAAACACCATATGCTTACCGTTGCCGCCGCCGGTCAGGCCAATATCAGTTTCGCGTGCTTCGCCCGGGCCATTGACGACACAGCCGAGCACTGAAAGCGACATCGGCGTTTGAATATGCTGGAGCCGTTCTTCCAGCGCTTGTACCGTGCGGATCACGTCAAAACCCTGGCGCGCGCAGCTTGGACAACTGACCACGCGCACACCGCGTGTGCGAATGCCCAAAGCTTTCAATATCTCGTAACCGACACGCACTTCTTCCTCTGGCTCGGCTGATAGAGAAACGCGGATCGTGTCCCCAATGCCAAACCAAAGCAGCGAGCCCATGCCGATTGCTGATTTCACGGTGCCAGCAATCAGGCCGCCTGCCTCAGTAATTCCAAGGTGGATCGGGCAATCGACTGCCTCTGCCAGTTGCTGATATGCCGCCACGGCCAGGAAATGGTCACTGGCTTTCACTGCAACTTTATATTCGTGAAAATCATGATCCTGAAGCAGCTTGATATGGTCCAGCGCACTTTCGACCAGAGCTTCTGGGCAAGGCTCACCATATTTTTCCAGAAGATCACGTTCGAGGCTGCCTGCATTAACGCCAATGCGAATTGCGCATCCGTTGGCTTTGGCAGCGTTCACCACTTCCTTCACGCGCGCGGACGATCCGATATTGCCCGGATTGATGCGAAGGCATGCCGCGCCGGCGTCCGCCGCCTCTAACGCCCGTTGATAATGAAAATGGATATCCGCCACGATGGGCACTCGTGCCGCGCGCACAATCTGTTTGAGCGCAGCTGTGCTTTCAACATCGGGGCAGGACACGCGGATGATGTCCACTCCAGCCTCTTCACAGCGGCGGATCTGATCAATTGTGGCTTTGGGATCCGACGTGAGCGTATTGGTCATGGTCTGAACCGTCACAGGCGCATCGCCGCCAACGGGAACATTACCAACCATGATCTGGCGACATTTGCGGCGGGCGATATCACGCCAGGGTCTAAGTGATGACATGTTGGCACTATATCCTCATGAGTGCGCGGGAGCAAATGGGCTTTTGGTGCACAACCTGTGCCGACTATTCGCTCCGCAAGGCTTCGATTGGGGAGAGTTTTGACGCGCGTACGGCGGGATAACCGCCAAAAGTCAGGCCAATGCCAGCCGAAAATAATATCGCCATGATCGACGTGCCAAGCCCGATCGGCGCCGGGAAATCAGCCATGCTTTCAAACAGTGCAGCAACCCCAATCGCCAACATAAGCCCAATGGCGCCGCCGATCATGCAAAGCACCGCTGCCTCCACCAGAAACTGATTGCGAATGTCCCTGCGACGCGCACCTAGTGCCATGCGCAAACCGATTTCGCGTGTCCTCTCCGTAACGCTGACCAGCATGATATTCATAATGCCAATGCCGCCGACCAAAAGCGAGATGGAGGCAATCGCGACGAGCACACCCTGAAAAATTCCCGTCACTTTGCTGCTTTCCTGCATGAATTCCTCTGTCGTGCGGATGGTGAAGGGGCTGATATCATCCGCTGGCACCCTGTAACGATTGCGTAGGATTTCCGTCATATCCTTCTTCGCGGCTGGCAAGTTTACGCCGTCTTCAAATCCGACGAACAGCACGTGCAGATCGTCTGGCCCTTGCAAATTATTGCCAGTCGCCAGCCGCTGCCTGACGGTGCTGATCGGGATCAGGGCAACATCATCATTATCTTGCCCGAAACTTGACCCCTTTGATTCGAGGATGCCCACGACGGTAAAAGGAATACGGTTGACCCGCACGCTTTGGCCCACAGCTTCTAATTCGCCAAATAAAGTCGTTGCCACTGTCCGGCCAAGGACAATCACCCGCGCCCCAGTGCGCACGTCAGCATCGGAGATAAAACGCCCGACATCAGACGTGATGTTTGACACCACTCCGTAACCAGGCGTGATGCCTAACGCGCTGGTTGATGCGTTGCGGCCCTGCACCACCAATTGCACTGTCGCGCGCAATTGCGGCGCAATACCGACAATGCCGGATAATTGTTTTTCCAGCGCCTGAGCATCGCGTTCAGTAAGGCGCCCACGGGTTTCAGTGCGCCTGCCGCCTTCGCTTTCCGGCTGGGGAAAAATAATCGCCATGTTGGAACCCAGCGTATTGATTGATTCCATGACTGAAACTTTCGCGCCAGACCCGACAGCGACGGCCAGCACCACAGCCAGCACGCCAATCATCACACCAAGTGTTGTGAGAATAGAGCGCATCAGGTTGGTGCGCAGCGCCGTCAGTGCAATCGACACATTGACGGCCCAGCCGCTGATCATGGAGGCGATCCGCGCCATCAGGCTGCCTTGCGCCGGTTGCTGACAGCGGCATCTTCAATCACTTTTCCGTCGCGAAACAAAATGCGCCGCTGGGCGTAGTCTGCAATGTCTGGCTCGTGCGTTACGACGATCACCGTGATGCCGCCTTCATTCAGCCGCTGGAAAATGCCCATGATATCGGTCGATGTTTGCGTATCAAGCGCGCCGGTTGGTTCGTCTGCAAGCAGCATCAGCGGCTCCGTGACAAGCGCGCGTGCAATCGCCACGCGTTGTTGCTGACCACCGGACAGTTTTGCAGGGGTGTGATCCAGCCGCTCCGCCAGTCCCAACTCAGTCAGTTTCGCCTTTGCTTTGGCGCGTCGTTCCACTGTTGATTGCCCCGCATAAATCAGCGGAACGGCCACATTATCGAGCGCGGTCGTGCGATTGAGCAAGTTGAATTGCTGAAACACAAACCCAATTTTGCGGTTGCGGATGACCGCCATTTCATCGCTGGACAAACTTCCAGTGTCGCTGCCGTCAAGGATCATCTGACCCGACGTAGGCACATCCAGACAGCCAATCATATTCATGAACGTCGATTTTCCTGAGCCGCTTGCCCCCATGATTGCAACGAATTCGCCGCGCTCAATAGACAATGAAACGCCGTCAACTGCGCGCACGGTCTCCCCGCCAAGAACGTAAGTTTTGTGAAGCGCGCGCGCCTCAAGGAGTGGAATTGCCACTGCCGTCCCCTTCTTCGGCGTCTGGTTCAGCTTCGTCTTTCCCGACAGTCGAACGCGACCGCACCACAATTTTGTCGCCCACATTCAGCCCCTTGATGATTTCCACATACTCTTCGCCTTGTTGTCCCAATGTTACTTTGCGCCGCGCAGGACGAAACGGATCACTGCCGGCAACATAAACAACTGGCTGCTTGGGATCAGGTTTTTCTTTATCGTCAGACCGGTCAGCAGCGCGTGGGCGGAACCGCAGGGCTGTGGTGGGCGCGCGGAGAACATTGGCCTTCTGCCCAGTGATGATCTCCACATTGGCGGTCATCCCTGGAAGCAGTTTGCCGTCAGGATTGTTCACGTCAAGGATCACCAGATAGCTGACGATATTCTGAGTTTCCGTCGCGGCTTTACGGATTTGGCGGACGGAGGCTTTGAACGTCTGGTCAGGATACGCATCCACTGTAAACCGCACTGGTTGGTCGCCTTTGATCTGACCAATATCGGCTTCGTCCACAGCTGCCTCTACTTGCATCCGGGTGGTGTCAGCGGCAATTTCAAACAGGTTCGGCGTCTGGAAACTCGCCGCAACTGTCGTGCCGGGCTCAACCAGTTTGTTTATGACCACACCTGCCGTCGGCGCGACAATCGTTGTGCGGCGCAGGTCCAGTTGCGCTGACGTTAATTCAGCACCGCTTTGCGAAATTTGCGCCCGCGCGCTTGCGATCTGGGCATTCGTGGTTTTGACCGACGCGCGCGCCCCTGCCAGCGCACTCGCCGCCACATCCAGCCCCGCCTTGGACACAAAACCGCCGGATTCCAGGTTTTGTCGCCGCCCATATTCACGGTTCTGGATCGCCAGATCTGTTAGCGCGCGCGCCGCACCAGCTTCAGCCTGAAGGAGTGAGGCTTGTGCCAGACTGACCTGAGCTTGCGCCTGCTGCACCCGCGCCTTGATCCGTGTCGGGTCAATTTCGGCCAGCACCTGTCCCGCGCTGACTTGAGAGTTAAAATCAACATACACATTTGTGATCTGGCCAGAAACTTCTGCACCCACTTTAATGGTATTCAGTGCGCGCAGTTTTCCACTGGCCGTGACTTTGCTGACGACTTCACCCCGGTCCACTGCTTGGGCGACATATTCGTAAGTCTGCTTGGTTGGCCGAAGCACAGCATAACCGATCAGCAGCAGCATTACTGCCAAAGCGATGGAGAGCTTTTTATGGGTTTTGACCCAATCTTTCAGCGATACAACCCAAACCATATGCGACCCCGTTCTGCTTTCCTTGCGGCCTAACCGTTTTCTGGTCCAACAGAAAGCATGATCGACGGGGGCGCATTCGATTTCGATCAACTCCCGATAGTCACCTGCTCAGCAAATCTCTGTCTGATCACGTTTGATTGGCAAGATCACTAAAGTGCCGTTCCTTTCGCCACCATCAAAGCCCATTTTGGCGCACTTGCCCCGAATTTTCGGTATAGGCAGAGCCTATGCAGTTAATGTATAGCACTATTCAAATGTTGGGCCGCGTGTTGCATGATTCTATTTGGGGGCATGAAATGCTGGATAATAAATCGGTTTTGGTAACTGGTGGTACGGGATCATTTGGGACAGCGTTCATACGCCGTATCTTAGAAACCACACGGGTCAGGCGCGTTGTTGTTTTCAGCCGCGATGAATTGAAGCAATTCGACATGGAACAGGCTGACTGGCTGACCCCCTTTCGTCACCGAGTCCGCTTTTTTATTGGTGATGTGCGCGACGCGGACAGGCTGAAAACGGCCTGCGAAGGCGTTGATGTTATCATTCACGCGGCTGCACTCAAGCAAGTTCCAGCCGCCGAATATAATCCATTTGAAGCCATCAAGACCAACGTTATTGGCGCGCAAAATGTGATCGAGGCGGCGCGCGCAAACAATGTTCACCGTGTTGTTGCACTGTCTACCGATAAAGCCGCTGCACCCATCAACCTCTACGGCGCCACTAAACTTTGTTCCGACAAATTGTTCGTGGCCGCCAATAACTATATCGGCAAACGCGATTTGCGCTTCAGTGTCGTACGTTACGGCAATGTCATGGGCAGTCGGGGAAGTGTGATCCCTTTTTTCCGAGGAAAAGCGAAAGAGGGCATGTTGCCCATCACTGATACGGCCATGACGCGGTTTTCGATTACATTGGAAGCAGGCGTTGATTTCGTTCTTGAATGTCTAAAGCGCACTTGGGGCGGGGAGATTTTTATCCCGAAGATACCGTCGTATCGCATCACAGATGTGGCAGAGGCAGTGGCGCCGGGAGTTCCGACCAAAAATGTTGGCATCCGCCCGGGGGAAAAGCTTCACGAAGAAATGATCACGACAACTGACGCCCTCAATACGGTTGAGTTTTCAAGCTATTTTGTCATCCTGCCATCAACCCCGTTTTGGAATGAAGCCAAGTTCATCGCCGAAAGCGGTTCAGCCCCAGGCGCGAAAGTAGCGCAGAATTTCCACTATGAAAGCGGCACAAACCCTGACTTTTTGAGTGTTGCCGACATTCGCGGGCTGATTGATAAGCATGTCACATATTGAACCCTTCATCGCCTACGGACGGCAACACATTGATCAGTCTGATGTTGATGCCGTTGTGGCTGTCCTTACGTCAGATTGGCTGACCCAAGGCCCGGCCATAGAACGATTTGAAGCTGCATTAGTGGCCGCTACAGAAAGCACATATGCTGTGGTGGTTTCAAGTGCGACGGCGGCGCTGCACATTGCGTGCCTTGCCCTTGACGTTGGCCCCGGCGATCTGGTGTGGACCAGCCCCAACAGCTTTGTCGCGTCTGCCAACTGCGCGCTTTATTGCGGCGCAGAAGTTGATTTCGTCGATATTGATCCGGTCAGCCTGAACATGTCACTTGCGTTGCTGACTGAAAAGCTAGCTGCGGCAAAAGCGCTGGGCAGGCTTCCTAAAGTTGTCATCCCAGTGCATTTCGGCGGGGAAAGCTGCGATATGGCTGAAATTAGCGCCTTGGCGCGTCAATACGGGGTTCGCGTTATCGAAGATGCAAGCCATGCCGTTGGCGCAAGCTATGGTGCCAGAAAAGTCGGGTCCTGTGAATTCAGCGACATTACAGTGTTCAGCTTTCATCCAGTCAAAATTATCACAACGGCTGAAGGCGGGGCGGCCATGACCAACAATCCGGTGATTGCAGCTCGCCTCGCTCAATTGCGCGCCCACGGCATTACGCGCGATGCCGGGCAGATGGACAGAGCGTCCGACGGACCATGGCATTATCAGCAGATCAGCCTTGGCTACAACTACCGGATGACAGACATGCAAGCTGCTTTAGGGGTGAGCCAGCTGGCTCGGCTCGATCAGTTTGTTGCGGCACGGCACCGCATTGCCGATCGCTATGATGCAATGTTAGCTGACCTGCCACTGACATTACCATCGCGTAAAACTGGGCGTTTCAGTGCACTTCATCTTTACCCGGTCCAGGTCCACCAGCCTAGTAAGCGCTTGGGGCTATTCAATGCCCTGCGTGCGGCAAATATCGGCGTGAACGTCCACTATATTCCCATTCATTTGCAACCTTATTATCGGCACCTTGGCTTTCATACTGGAGATTTCCCGGCGGCGGAGCATTATTATGCAGGGGCCATTTCACTGCCAATGCACCCTCAATTAACGCCGAAAGATTTAGACCGTGTTGTCGCGGTATTGCGGGAGGAACTGAGGTGAAGCTTGCCCTTGGCACAGTCCAGTTTGGATTGCGTTACGGTGCCTTTAACACCAAAGGCCAGGTCATTGCCGAAGAGGCCGCTACCATTCTTGATGCCGCATATTCGGGCGGTATCACCGTGCTGGATACAGCACGCAGCTACGGCGACAGTGAATTGGTGCTTGGAGAGGCAGCCGCGCCTGACCGGTTTAACATCGTAACAAAAATTCCGTCGCTTTCGCATTCGTTAGATGAAGAAACTGATATTGATGAGGCTATTGCGCAAAGCTGCCAAGCGCTGGGCGTTGGCCACTTGGAAACACTATTGTTTCACGACTGTGCTGACTTGATTGGGAAAAAAGGCGACGCAAACTGGGCAATTGCATCCCGTGCTCAAAGGGAAGGTCTGGTTGGCCGGTTAGGCGTTTCTGTTTACGATCCTGAGCACGCAGAATTGATCGCGGACCGCTACACCGTTGCTGTTGTTCAGCTGCCGGTCAGCATTTTTGATCAGCGTGCGATTTCGTCAGGTGCCTTGGCGCGGTTGAAGGCGAACGGCATCGAACTTCACGCTCGATCAGCTTTTCTTCAGGGTTTTGCCATGGCGGACCCCAACACGCTTTCCGGTTCCCTTGTCCGTCACCAGGACGCGTTAATTAAATTCAGAAAATTTGCGCAGGATCATGCAATAACCCCTGCCGCCGCAGCGCTGAGTTTTGTGATGATGACAGAGGAATTAGACCATGTGGTGGTTGGCGTTCTGTCGGCAGATGAATTGGCAGAGTTGATCGCAATCGCAAAAGAACCCCATGTGCTCAGCGGCGCACAATCAATCGCATCCGAAGACTTACAGTTGCTGAACCCTGCCCTGTGGCAAAATGTGTGAAGGATGAGGCTATGACAGCATATTCCAAAAACAGGATCAGTTTGCGACTACTCGAAGAAGCTGACATCGACGACGACTATGTTTCGTGGTTCAGAGATTCAGTTGTCACCGAGTATCTTGATTCGACAGGGATCACGCGCGACGACGCTATCCGCTACCTGCGGGACGGCCACGCCACCGCATCATATTATATGTATGCCGTCATTGATCTGGAATCGCGCATTCACATTGGCAATGTAAAAATTGGCCCAGTCAATCGGCTCCATATGACGTCTGACTTGGTCACTGTGATTGGCCACCGCGAATTCTGGGGCAAAGGCTATGCGACTGAGGCCATCTTAGCCGGAAACAAAATTGCGTTTGAAACTTACCAAATCCGAAAGCTTTCCGGCGGGATCGCGGAGGGCAACGAAGGATCAGTGAAAGCCTACACACGCGCAGGCTGGGTCATTGAAGCGCGTATGAAGGGGCATCATCTGATCAACGGCGAAGCCCGCGACCGGATTGTCGTCAGCTGTTTCAACCCTGCATATTTTCCGGATTGATGCGGACGATGTCTCACAATCTGCACCCGCGATCCACACTCCTGTTCATTGAAAACAGAGAAAAGAGCCGGTTCTGGAGCGCCGCTGCCGCTTTGCTTTTGAAACGAGGACATGACGTCCACTGGTTGGTGCAAAACCCTCTCTTTGCGGCTGGGCTGCCCGGAACCATTCATATTTTACCCTTTCCAATCAACCCGAGTTTGTTGCCAAAAGAGCAAGGCTTCGATGAATGGCCAGCACTTGTTACTGATCGAGGCCGACAATTTTTCGGCGCGGGTTCTGGGCATTATGCGCATTATGCCGCCGAAATCGACCATGTGTTTGACACTGTGCAGCCTCATCTTGTCATCGGTGAAGCGACGCTTTTTCATGAGCTGCTTGCGACACAAATCGCACTGTCACGCGCAATTGCCTTTGTTCATCCCACAGGAGAGCGTTATCCGCAAAACCGGTTTGTGATGTTTGAGGGGCTGACCCAGAACGCCTATGTTGAAAGTGGCCACGCGCCGAGCTTTGAAGATGCGAAGACTTATGTTGCCAATGTAGTGAGCGGCCATGAAACGCTCGCTTACATGAAAGGTGCTGGCCCGGTTGTTCGCATCCGAAAGCTGCTCTGGTGGATGCTGACACGGTCAAGAGTGTTCGCCGGGCGGTTGATGGGGGAACGGTTCAATACCCCGACGCTTGCGAGAAAATGGCAATTGTCACAGATCAGGTCTGCCTGCTGTCGAAAATGGGATGAATTGGCACGTGAGGTTCCAACCGGCGAGAAAACAATCCTTCACCCCCTGCAGATGGAGCCAGAGGCCAACATCGATGTCTGGGGCCGCCCCTATTTCAATCAGATCGAAACTATCCGGCGTTTGTTAAACGCGGCGCCCGCAGGCGTAAATATTGCGCTCAAATCAAATCCCAAACCGAAATATGAAATGTCTCCTGAACTCATTGCTTTTGCAGCAGCGAATTCCCGGATCATATTGTTGCCGCGATCAACATCAATGGACGTGGCAATGTCTCGGTCCATCGGCGCAGTGACTGTGTGCGGCACGGTGGGTTTTGAAGCTGCCTTTGGGAAGGGCCGGTGTATTTCGCTGCGGCACCCCCTTATTTCGAGCACGATGCCCAAATTGGCAGCTGAGTCTCCGGAAGACGCTGTTGCTTGCCTGATGAGCGATGCGGAAGCTGGCATGGGCTCATTAGCCATTGGGGCTCGCTTGCTCCAAGCCATTCACGCGCGCTCGTTTCCAGGCTTTGTCAGTGATCCCTTTTCAAACCCGTCATGTCTTGACCCAGCCAATATAGTCCGCATCGCAGACGGGCTTGAAGTCGCCATTGCCAAGGCAGTCGAAAACCGCCGTGTGCACGTTCCCAGGCAGGTGGCCGCGTGACACGGCTCCGCACCGTCGGTGTCATACAAGCGCGGATGTCATCATCACGCTTGCCGGGCAAAGCATTGATGGATCTTGGCGGCATGCCTTTGTTGGCGTTTATGGTCGAACGCGTCGCGCGGGCGACGTCGCTTGACGACATCATCATCGCGACAAGCACTCATCCATCCGACGACCCGCTGGACACGGCAATGACGAAGCTTGGCCGCTGCGTCTTTCGGGGTTCGCTTGATGATGTGCTTGCGCGTTTTGTTGGCGCAGCGGAGGCAAGTTCAGCGGATATCATTGTGCGTATGACTGGCGATTGCCCGCTTATTGATCCTGAATTGATCGACCTTGTCGTGGCCGCTATAAAAGACGGACTTGGCACCTATGCCAGCAATAGCAGCCCGCCAAGTTACCCGGACGGACTGGATTGCGAAGCGTTTACGGCTGAATTGTTGATGCGCGCCCACCGCGAAGCTCGGCGCCCTTCAGAACGTGAACATGTAACGCCGTTCATGCGCCTGCCAGGGAAGGCCCAGTGTGCGGTTATTTCATCGGCGATAGACCTTTCAGCACTGCGATGGACAGTGGACTATGTCGATGATTTGGAACTGGTCCGAAAAATGGTGGAAGGGCTTGGGAGGCAGGCTATCTTAGCGGACCGTTTCGATTATTTGCGCGTGTTCGAACAACTTGGGCACAGCGCATTGAGGCATCGCCATGATAGAAATGAAGGCTATCTTGCGTCGTTGGCCAATGACAAAAAACAGCCTGACGCGCGTACCATCGAACACAGCGTGGAACTTTGAAAATGGACCCGCAGCATAAAATCACTGCTCTGGAGGCTTTTGGCGAGATAGCGGACATTGGCGGCGATCCGACGATTAAAGCTGGGCGCTATCCGTTTCAAAAACAAGCGGAGCGAGGCATATTCGCTGATGTGCTGGCCAAACTTGATGTGCAACCTCACCACCGCGTGCTTGATATCGGCTGCGGGTCAGGCGTCTTGCTCGTTCCATTATCCTATTGTGTGACTGAGATCGTCGGGATTGATCACCCCAAAGTAATTGCAGCATTGGGCCGTAACCACCGGTTAAATAACGCCGTGCTGGTAAGCGGTGCCTTTCCAGAGACGCCGGTACCGGGGGTATTTGACCGCATTGTGGCTTATTCAGTCATCCCGTGCATGCCAGATTTTGAGACGGTTCTCTCCTTTGCTGAAGCTGCGGCTTCAATGCTGCCGCCGGGCGGGCGCTTATTGCTGGCTGATATTCCCAACCGAGACCGGCAGTTACGCACGCGCAACCGTCCCGACGGCGCTCAATTTGAGGCTGACTGGGTTCGCAAGCGCGCCGAACTTTTGCACAATAAGGCCTATTCTGACGCCCAAGCGACACTGCAAAAGGCCGTGCAAGTTGGCCCGATTGGTGACGAAGAAATGATGCGCATTCTGCTCCATCTCCGCAAAAGAGGCTTTGATGCCTGGATCGCGCCTCAACCAGAAAGCCTTCCGTTTGGCCGGACGCGCGAAGACATCATTGTCGTGAGGCCGTGATGCCATGACATCGGCCCATAAGCTTTGCCTTGCGCCTCCGCACTGTAATGACGGAAAACCGGCATCTGTTGGCAATGTCGAAGCGCTGCTGGCTGAATGGTTTGAGGCGCCAGTGGTGCTCACATCATCGGGGCGAAGTGCACTTTTGCTTGCTTTTCAAGACCTAGGGTTATCACGCTATAAAAGCCGCATCGCGATGTCGCCCAAAACAGCAGCCTGCGTGTTTGATGCCGTTATCAGAGTTGCGTTTCCCGTGGACGCAGCGTCATCTGACGCCGCCAGTGCAGACGCAGCGCTTGTCATCCACCAATATGGCCATCTGCAGAAAGGCAAGCCTGCCGGGCCCATTGTGGAGGATATCTGCCACAATTTCTTTGCCAGCGCCGCAACAGGCGCACGCGATTGGCTGGGCGAATACGCTGCGTTCAGCTTGCCCAAATTTATGACGACAGCCGGGATGGTCGGCGGATTGATCCTGAGGTCAGATGCCGTTGCCAATCGGGTGCGGGCACTGCGGGATGAGTTTGCAAGCCGCGATCCAGAGGACCTTCGGCACTCTCGCGCAGAGTGGCGACGCGGAAGAACAGGACAGGCGCAAGCGCAATTGGCCGCACTTCTCAACGCCAAACCCGATCCGCACGCCATAGGCACATTTCCAGAAACTCTGCAGGGTGTGCGGTCATTCGCAAAGATACGTGTGACCAATACCGAAGCGCTTTTAGCAGAATTGTCGCAAAGCGCACTGCCGGGTGACTGGCTTGGCATGTGCGCGGCTTCCCTTCCCTTTGCGATACCTGTGTTTGGAACCCGTCAGGATTTGGCGCTGCTCGCCCACAGGCTTGATCCCTTGTTAGACGATACAAGCATTTATGCCGTCGATCTCAACCGCTCTCACAAAAATCCGGATTTTCAGCCAGCCTTGCTCTTGCCTGCTCACAATTTGATCTCTGCAACTCAGCTTCGCGCTATTTGTCGCGAATTACGACTTTGGACACAGCGGTAAATGGAAGCCGCGACACCAAATCGCACCATGCGGCTGATTGCCACTGGTCAGCTTGCTGATCTGCGGCCAGACAGCAGCTTTGCGGTATTTGGTCTGCCGTTTTCGGATAATGGCCGATTTTACTATGAAACAATATCAAGCGCCAGCGCACACGATCTAAGCTTTGGCTATGCAGATAGCGACGGGCTGGCCATGTATGTGGGCTGCAACAATAGCGACCCGGACCGACTGTCCTGTTTTGAGTCTCCGATTGAACTGTGGACGCGCAGCGGCCTTTCCATTTCGGATAAAACAAACCTTGTTAAAAAAATGCTCGGCGAACTCCAGTCACTGGCAAGACAGCATGAAAAGAAAGTTATCGTCTTACGGACGCAGGACGCATCCCCGTCCGCAGAGGCCTCAATACTTCGACTTCTGACGTTCAAAATTGCTCCGGTAGTGAGCCTCGATGCTTTTGTTGATTTGACACAATCAGATGAGCAAATCGTTTCAGGAATGCGGTCCGGGCACCGTCAGCAAGTCAGGTGGGGAGAACGCCACGTAAACCTTTTACTGCCAGACCCAAGCGGCGAAGACAGCACGCTCTGCAACCAGTTTCAGGCGCTTCATGCCGAAGTGTCTGGCCGCATTACGCGTCCGCAGGCCAGCTGGGATGCCATGAACGCCCTCATAAACCGTGGCCACGGCGATTTGATCCTGTCCGCGCTGGATGGCCAGATTATGGGCGGTACTTTGATCATCGACGCAGACGGCACCTCTTATTACGCTTCGGGTGCCTATCGCCGCGACCATTTTGACAAGCCATTGTCTCACTTTTCTTTATTTACAGCGATGCAACGATCGCGCGCGCGGGGAAATACCCGGTTCATGCTCGGTGAAGTCGGCCACTTTGATCCGGCCATGCCTGAAAAAGAACTTGGCATCGGCTGGTTCAAAGCCGGTTTCACTTCAACGGCATCCGCCAGCCTGATCTGGACGATACCAATAACGCCCCGAAACGGGCCAAGACCTTTTGTGAGGTGATTATGCGCAGCTTTACTAGGTCAGAAGCCCAACTCGCTCGCGCAGAAGCTGTTATCCCGCTTGGCAGCCAGACGTTCAGCAAAAGCCGCACTCAATTTCCAGTCGGTGTGTCGCCGCTCTACCTTGAACGCGGGAAAGGCAGCCATGTCTGGGATGTGGACGGCAACGAATATGTCGACTTCATCTCAAGCCTTGCATCAATCACCCTAGGATATTGCGACCCTGATGTTGACGCCGCAGTACGCAAACAACTTGACGGCGGCGTGATCCTGTCTCTGCCCCACAGGCTTGAGTCTGAAGTGGCCGAATTGATTTGTGATATGGTGCCATGCGCAGAAATGGTGCGTTTTGGTAAAAATGGGTCTGATGCAACGACAGGGGCCATCCGCGTTGCTCGTGCGTTCACGGGGAGAGATCATGTCGCGGTCTGCGGCTATCACGGGTGGCAGGATTGGTATATCGGATCAACTGCACGCAACCTCGGCGTTCCGCAGGCAACGCGCGATTTAACCCATAGCTTCGTATATAATGACGGGCCGTCGCTTGAGGCGCTGTTCGCGGCAAAGCCCGGTCAGATAGCATGTGTCATCCTAGAGCCGATGAACACTGCATGGCCAGCACCAGGCTTCCTTGAAGCAGTCCGCGATATTTGCACGCGCGAAGGGGCAGTGCTGGTCTTTGATGAGACGATCACAGGCTTTCGCTATGCCAATGGCGGGGCACAGGCGCTATTTGGCGTGACACCTGATCTTGCGACGTTCGGTAAAGGGCTGGCAAACGGCTTTCCCGTTTCCGCTGTTGCTGGACGGCGCGATATTATGAAACTGATGGAGGATGTATTTTTCTCCTTTACGTTTGGCTGGGAACTTCTCTCCCTTGCTGCGGCAAAGGCGGTTCTTGAAAAATTGCGGCGTGAACCGGTTATTGATCGGATCACCGCCATGGGAGACGCGATTATCGAACGGCTGGACGCGCTGATTACAGGGCATCAGTTGAACGATCTGTTTGCGGTCAAAGGCCACCCGACGTGGAGTTTTCTAACCATATTCGACGCGCGCGGCGTGACAGCGTTTGAGGTCAAAACGTTGCTCATGCAGGAATTGCATCAGCGCGGGATTTTATCGGTTGGCACACATAATCTAAACTATGCCCATAGCGACGCAGACGTTGACACATTGCTGGCGGCCTATGCCGACATCCTTCCAATGATTGGGGCCGCTGCGCGGCGCGGTGACATGCTAAATCACTTGCGGTGTGACCCACTTGTTCCCCTGTTCAAGTTGCGATGAACATTCTGATCCGTGCCGATGCTGCGCCTTTTATCGGGCTGGGCCATCTGAAGCGAATGCTGGCGCTGGCGCGATCGCTGGTCAGTGCCGGGGCAACTGTGATGTTCGTGTCGCGGTTCCAGGATGCAGGCATGAACCATTGTTTGGATGAGTTTGAGGCGACAGCGATCTTCTTGACAGGCGGCGCTAACATGGTGGCGCAGCCAACTTATGCCGGGTGGCTGGGCATGGGCGAGGCCGCTGACGCAGCCGATGTGCTGGCGTCCATTGGGGGCAACCACTTTAACTGGATCATTGTCGATCATTATGCCCTGTCTGCGGATTGGCAAGAACGCATGCGTGACGGAAATGACGCGCAGATTTGCGTTGTCGATGATCTTGCCAATCGCCCACTCTGCGCTGACCTGATCGTTGATCAGAATGCACACTGTGATCACAAGGCGAAATATAGAGCCGTCAGCCAAAATGGTGCCCGAGTTTTGGGGGGTCCGCGTTTTGCGATGCTGGACGCTCGCTATGCCGACGCGCCGCGCTATGTCTTTCAGGATCCCGTTCAGAGCATTGGCCTGTTCATGGGGGGCGGAGACGCTACGGCAGCAACGCTTGTTGCACTTGACGCCATAAAGCGAGTTGGGTTCAGGGGCCATGTTGAAATTGTCTCAACGACATCGAACTCGACACTTTCGCTTCTCCAATCCCGCATCGCGAACGAGCCTTTCTGCAGCTTGACGCTTGACCTGCCTACCCTTGCTCCGTTTTTCGCGCGACATGATGTTCAGATTGGTGCCGCTGGCAGCGCAACGTGGGAGCGGCTTTGCATTGGTGCTCCGGTCATAGTGGTTGCTACCGCGCCCAATCAGTCGGAAGTTCTTGCCGACCTTGCAGCCCTTGACATTGCCTGGTGCGTATCGGAGCCTGATCCAGCTAAAATCGCAGAGGCGCTACACCACGCGTTAAGTCTGCCAGAGGAACGCAAACGCATGTCAAGCGCAGGCAGAAAGCTGGTTGACGGCCACGGCGCAGTGCGAGTGGCGGTGGCGTTGATGCGGGACGCTCTCTCAGTCCGCCCCGCCACAGCAGTAGATGCCGCCCTCACTTACCTCTGGCGTAACCACCCGAGCATCCGCAGCACATCGCGCAACGACGGCGAGATCAGGTGGGAGGACCACCGCGCCTGGCACGAAGCCAGCCTCACCCGAACAGACCGCGCCCTCCTGATCGGGCAGTGCGGCACGCGGCCTGTCGGCGTGGTGCGTTATGACCATGAAAGCGCGCGCGTCTGCGAAGTCTCAATCTATCTTGATCCGTTGTTGAACGGGCTGGGCCTTGGCACGCGGCTGCTGGCTGCCGGTGAGGCGTGGCTGCGCGAACATCGCCCGCAAACACGCAAGATACTGGCCGAAACGTTACCCGAAAACAGCGCATCAGCTCGGCTCTTTGCGAACAGCGGCTACGCGCCCACCGGCCACCATTTCACCAAATCGCTCAAGGGCCCAACATCATGACGCCGCCATTCACCATTGCAGGTCGCCCCATCGGCCCCGGCCATCCGCCATATTTAATCGCGGAAATGTCTGGCAATCATAACAATGATCTCAGCCGCGCCCTCGCCATAGTTGATGCAGCAGCGGCATCAGGTGCCGATGCCATAAAGCTGCAAACCTACACAGCCGACACCATGACGCTTAATCTGCGCACGCCCGGGTTTGTGATTGACGACCCGAAGAGCCTTTGGAATGGACGTCAACTTTACGATCTTTACGGTAAAGCGCACACGCCGTGGCATTGGCACAAGCCAATTATAGACCGTGCAGCGGCACATGGTATCCACTGCTTCTCATCCCCGTTTGACGCCACTGCGGTGGACTTCCTCGAAAGCCTGAACGTTCCTGCGTACAAGATCGCATCGTTTGAACTGGTTGACATCCCCCTGATCCAGAAAGTGGCAGCCACGAAAAAACCCTTGATCCTATCCACTGGCATGGCGAGCGTCGCGGAAATTGGCGCAGCCGTCGCAGCGGCAAGAAGCGCGGGCGCGAAGGACATCATTCTGCTAAAATGCACCAGCACTTATCCTTCGACGCCTGAAAACAGCAATTTGGCGACCATCAGCAATATGCGCGACACATTCGATTGCGCTGTTGGTCTGTCAGACCACACCATGGGATGCGGCGTCAGCGTGGCTGGCATTGCACTGGGCGCGTGCCTGATCGAAAAGCATTTCACTCTTTCTCGCGCCGACGGCGGCGTCGACAGCGCCTTTTCGATGGAACCCGCAGAATTCAGGCTGTTGCGCGAAGAAGGCAACCGTGCGGCACTGTCCATCGGCCAGATCACCTACGGCGGGACAAGCGATGAAGAAGCATCCAAACAGTTCCGCAGGTCTCTCTATATTGCAGCCGATATGAAGGCAGGCGACACTCTGACGCCCGAAAACCTGAGGGCTGTTCGCCCGGGATACGGTTTGCCACCCGTATTTTCGGATTCTCTTCTGGGCAAAGCTGTTGCGCGTGATATAATTGCCGGAACACCTGCTGGGTGGGATATATTTGTTCCTGAGTAATTGTGCGATCCAAAGCGTACCAGAGTTAGAAGTCACATTCTGCTAAACAGGGATGAAGCGTGACCAAAACTGATCGACAATGGAAGAAATGGGCAGAACAAGACCCATATCACGGCGTTCTTGGTCGCGGCTTTGGCTGTGACGACATTCAAAATGAAGATGTGCGTGATCTTTTCTTTGGTCAGGGTGAAACCCATGTTGCAGCAGTGCTTGATGATGCAGCGCGTCTTGCTCCCCTGAAATTCGGTGCGGCACTTGATTTCGGTTGCGGCGTCGGTCGCCTTCTCCGCCCGCTACTTGACCGTTACACCAGCGTCAGTGGCGTCGACATCGCACCTGACATGCTAAAAATTGCCAGAGAAAATTGCGCCGCGCACGGGCGGCTGACACTAGCCACATCACTTGATGATCCCACCATCACTGCCCGCCGTTATGATCTGGTCCACAGCTATATTGTGCTGCAACATATTCGCCCCGCACAAGGCATGCCGATCATGGCGCAATTGATCAGCTTGGCAACACCTGGCGGCATTGTCGCGCTGCATTTCACTGTCGGAGACCTGAATAAGCACCGCCGCTTGCTCAACCGCATCCGTTACCGCGTGCCACCGCTCCACTGGCTGTATAATATCACCACTGGGCGGCCTTGGAATTTGCCAATATCAGAAATGAACGTCTACCCGATTGAACAAGTGCTGGCCTTGTTCCGTAACACAACGATCCATCCCTGTGTCAGCCGATCATATGATCAGAACGGACACCAGGGCCTGATGATCGTGGCGGTAAAGCATTAGGCGATGACAGTGGGTCTGCCCCATGCTGTATAATCCGGCACTGGTGGCGATTGCAGGTGTGATTGTGTGGCTGTTCATCCGCTTCACAGCCCCACTTGAAATGCGGGCGGAATTGCAGTGGAACACACTGGGGTTCATCGCCACATGCTACATAAGCTTTTTTGTCGGTTGCATCTGGGCGCGTCAGGCAAGCGGTCGCGCTGTGGAAATTGAAAAAAGCGGCCGCAATGTCTGGTCTGGTCCGCTCAACTTGCCCCTATTCTGGACGTCATTTGTGGTTGGCTGCATTTCGATGGCGTTCCGGGTTTATGACCGCGTCGGAGTGCGCGGGATCAGCTATCTGGATGACTCGTCTAAAATTCGTGAGGCGCTTGAGAACACTGACTTTTCAGGGCTGTCGGCAGTGTCCAGCGTCATCATGCCTTTTTGCTTCATGCCGTTTATTCTGCTGCTGGCGTGCCGCTGGCAGGCCAAATATTTCCTCCTCGGCGTGATTGCAACGCTCTTGTTTTGCCTGCCCATGCTGGAAAGCTTGGCGCAGGCATCCCGCTCAATCATGCTCCTCACATTGGCGCTGGGCTTCACGTCTATTTCGCTGCTGAAATTTGGCGGGCGCGTGCTAGATCGGCGGGTTTTCCTTCCGCTGCTGGCAGGGTCTGCCGGATTGCTGCTGGTGTCATCCTCTCTTTTTCAATCGCGCTTGGGCGATTACGGGCGAGACCTGCAAGATAGCCTCAGCGATTCCGTTTATGCTCAGGCGTTCTTGCCCTCCAGGGATGCGCTTGATGGCATGTCAAATCGAGGTACGGTTGAGGCCAAAGCCTATGAAACAATCCTGCCGAACGCCATGTATTATTTATCGGGACTCTACGAATTTGAGCTGTCGTTTAACCGGCCTGACGGACAAATATTCTCCTACGGCAGCTATATCTTATACCCTTACTCGCGTGTTTTAGCGTTAGTTTTTGGTACTGAAAACATCAGAGGCGTCAATGACGGCCAGATCATTTACCGAACTGGCGTTTTCACATCATTTTTTGGCCCGATGTGGGTTGATTTTGGCTGGACGACGCCATTTTTGATGTTGCTCTTCGGTTTCTACACAGAGCGATTGAGCGGTCTGGCGCGCCAAGGCTATTTGAACGTTCTCCCCTTCTATCTCTTTTGCCTCGTCGTCATTCTTTACATGCCCGTCTTCAACTTTCTGGTGAGCGGGTTTGGCTTTTTCATTTTCCACGGCTTCGCGCTGTTTGCGCTCTTTTCAAGTTTTTCGAACAGCGTGATTGTCGAGGCTGACAACCCTGCGCTGATTTCATTGGAGTCATAATGGGGGTGCGCGCAACTTTACGGAATGGGCTCTCCATCGCTACCGCTCCCTATTTGGCGGGTTGGATCATCAAGGGGCTGGACGCGGGCGTCCGTCGTGTTCTGTGGGCTTGGAGCCATTTGCGCTTTGCCGCGCTTGTTCGAAACCAAGGACAAGGTTGCGTCTGCCACTGGAACGCCGAACTCAAATATCCTGGCCGGATCAAACTAGGAAACAAAGTTGTGATCGGAATGAACGTCGCGATCGGTGCGATCGGAACGATCACGCTTGACGATCATGTGCGACTGTCAAGGGATGTCATCCTTGAAACCGCAGGGCTAGATTTCACTTCACCAACGCTGCCTTACCCTCACGTCCACGCCCCTATTCATCTGGAAGAAGGCGTCTGGGTCGGCGCGCGTTCGGTGATATTAGGCGGAGTTACTATTGGGAAACGCGCAGTCATCGCCGCCGGATCAATCGTAACCAAGGATGTCCCAGCTGGTGCACTTATCGGCGGTGTCCCCGCCAAAGTCATTCGCATGAGGCCCCTATGAGTTTGCTCGCCAAAATTGCGGGCCGATTGGCGCTGTTCAAGGACAGCCGCTACATTCCCTTCTTCATTCAACGCCAGTTCAAATCACACAGGGTGCGAAATCGAATAGCTAACCTGATCGCGCGCCGCAGGAATGATCGCGCCAATTTTAATGATGTGCCAACGAAGGCATTATCTGATTTGCAAAAGGCCGGACTACACCATCTCGGCTCCCTTCTCTCTCACAGCGAAGTCATGGACGTCGCAGGCTGGCTGAAAAAACAGCCTGTTGAGGACGGATACCGCTCGAACTGGCCGGAATTCCTGCCTGAAAGCGACCAACGGCGTCCCGATTGTCACGTCGCCTTTCACAGGCCGGAAGACGTTATCGCAGCCCCTCACCTGCTCGCACTGGCCAATCGCCATAGCATATTGGCCGTTGCGGAAGATTTCCTCGGCTGCAAACCGACCATAGGATATTTAGCGGCGTGGTGGAGTTATCCCACAAACACAGGCCCGCAACAGGCCGAAAATTTCCACCGCGACTTGGATGACTGGCGGTTTTTGAAGCTATTTGTCTATTTGTCTGACGTCGGCGCAAAAAACGGTCCCCATATTTACGTGCAACATTCGGCACACAGGCCAGTCTTGAACGACATAAGGCGCTTTACCGAAAATGAAGTGTCGGTGGCCATTGGCGTAGAAAATATCCTCACCTTGAAGGCCAGCGCCGGTGTTGGATTTATCGAAAACACATTTGGCATCCACAAGGCGCAGCAGCCGACAACGGGGCTTCGTCTTATGTTTCAGGCCGTCTATTGCATGACGCCGCTTCCTTACGGCCCCCGAAAACCCGTTGGATCAAGAGCGACGGTGGCATCGCACTGCTGCATTGATCTGGATCCTTATGTCAATCGAGTTTATCTGTCGTGAGCGCAGGCAGAATGAAAATGATGCTACGCGCTGGCCTGCTTGCCCTGTTCCCAACTTGGCTTGTGCGCCCCGTCATCAACCTCTTGGGCTTTCGCATCGCTAAAAATGCTAAAGTTGGCTTGTCATGGATAATGATCGAGTCCTTGGACATGGCGACTGGAAGCCGAATTGGACATTTCTCAAGAATTGCGGGGCCATTTAGTATCAGGCTAGCCCAGTTTGGGGCCATCGGAAATTCAAACAAAGTGATCAGAGCACCTCCGGGCATTAGCGTAGGTGCGTCACTGCTCAACATTGGAGTCTGGTCAAAAATTACCTCGCGCCATTTGATTGACATGACCTGCTCAATCACCATTGGCGATTATTCAACCATCGCGGGTAATGGCTGCCAGTTGTGGACCCACGGCTATGTCCATGCCGAGGATGGCATTGACCGGTACCGCATCGACGGCCCGATTGTGATTGAGGATAACGTTTACATTGGATCAATGTCGTTCATTTCGATGGGCGTGCGGATTGGCAAAGGTGTCATCGTGGGGGGTGGCACATCAGTTGCGCGGGATCTGCTGGAACCAGGGCTTTATGTCTCCTCCCCCATCCGGCAACTGCCTAGGCCGCCTGATCCAGAAACGCGCCCCGATCTGGAGCTTGTTGACCGCGCGCTTTCGGAAGACCGGGTATTTCGGAAGCGGGATAGATAGGTGGCGCTTGCCCCTTATTTGGTTCGGATAAGAGGGGCCCAAATTAAGAGCGGCGCGCTGTTCCTCGCCAATTTCGGCCTTTCTAAACTCTCGGTGTATTTTATCCCCATCCTCATCGCAGCAGTCGCGCCTGCCCCAGTCTACGGCGGCATCGAATTTGCTTGGGCAGTGGGCATGCTCGGCGCGTCGCTCATCGTTGGTGCTCCCCTCAGTGGTGTGACGCAACGCTATGTGGTGAGGGGGGACCGGGAGGTTGGGGATGAAATTGCATTGATCACAGGCGCTGGCGCGTTGGCCGGGGTGGCGATTTGGGGGGTGCTTTCGCTGTTCGGGGCTGGCGCCAACATGCTGATCGCTGCGGCCTCATTTGGCGTCGCTGTGGTTCATAGCAGCAGCTCCACCATTTTTCGCATGTCTGGGCGACGGAACCTCACGGCATGGGCGGATGGCACGGCGACTCTGGTTGCGGGCGCGATTGTGCTGACCGCTTATCTGACGGGGGGGCTCACCGTGGCCTCTGTCACTTTGGTTTACGGCGTGGCAGGGGTGGCCGTGGGCGCAATTGCCCTGATCATCGCCGCCCGGATGCGCATGGCGGGCCTGCGCGAACGGATGCGATCTTCCTTTGCCATTGGCATGCCGATGCTCGCCGGTTCCGTGCTGGCCATGTGGCTGGGTGTGGGCGGGCGGATGATGGTGGGTGTGCTGGATGCCGCTCACGTTGCAGCGTATAGCTTTGCCTTCCGCGTTGCGGGGCTTTCGCTTGGCATTCATCAACTGGCGATAACGGCGCTGTTCGCGCGAATTTACGGCGCGAAAACCAAACACGCAGATGCAATGCTGTTTCCGTTCCTGATCGCGGTGGGGGCGCTGACTGCCCTGATTGTGATTATCGCGCCCATCGCCTTGCCTCATTTCCGCATTGATGCATTGGCAGGCGGAGGCGAAGTTGTGTTTGCGCGTATCATCCCCATTGTCGGCGTGCAGGTGTTTTTCTGGATTGCCTTTGCGATGTTGCAAATGCGAGTGAACCGGTCAGGTCTCGCGGTCCGTGTGTTCATGCCGATGCTGTGGGTAACAATGGCGGGCACAGCGGCGATAGTTGGCGCGCATCGTCTGTTCGGGCTTGGGATCGTCGGGCTGTGCTGGGGCATATCGTTACAGGCTGCAGCTTTCTTTGCAGTTGAATGGGTGGTGCTGGCGCGTCGGGGATTGCCGCACAGGCTAGTCGGGTGGGCAGCACTTGGTGGCGGCGGTCTGCTCTCCGTCATTGCGCTGGTAACGCAGGCGTTTCAGGGGCCACTGCCATGACCTCAGTCACCCACTGGGCGAAATTTTATCCGCCAGAATGGGGGGGGATGGAACGGGTGACTCATGATCTCGCGACGGGCATGGTGGCCGGCGGAATGCCGACAACAGTGGTGGCATTTGATCGCAGTGGTACCGCGCGTGTCAAAGAAGCTGTTGACGGCGTGGATGTGGTGCGCTGTCCTTTGATGGCCAGCCCAGCCTCTCAGCCGCTTTCGCTGCGCTGGGTGGTTGAAGCTGTGCGCGCGGCGCGGCGGAGCGATGCAGTGCTGATCCATGCCCCAAATCCCTTGGCTGCTGTGCCGCTGGTGATTGTGCGGATGCTCCGGCTATTTTCGCGCCAGCCGCACCGGATCGTGATGCTTTGGCATGCTGATATCATCGGAAAAGGCGCACTTGGGGTGCTAATTCGCCCAGTAGAGCATCTCATGGCATTGCTTTCTGACAGAATCATAGCCACGTCGCCGCCCTATGCAGCGGCTTCTGCCATACTGACGCGATACGCGGCGAAGGTAGACATTGTCTCGCTGGGTATTGATCCGGACCTGCCCGATTTCGGCGAGCCGCTTGATCCGGAGATACAGGCGTTTGCGGCAGGGCGGCCGCTGGTGCTGTCTGTGGGGCGGTTGGTGCCGTATAAGGGCTTTGACACACTGATCGACGCTGCGGCTCTGGGCAAAGGGGCGTTTGCAGTGGTGATCGTGGGGGGTGGTCCGCTGGAAGCAGACCTTAAGGCACGGGTGAATACGTCAGGGGCTGCAGGGTCAGTCATGCTGGTCGGGCGGCAATCGGCGGCGCGACTCGATGCGCTGTTCCGTGCCGCAAGCCTTTATGCGCTGTGCTCAAATGACCGGGCAGAGGCATTTGGCATCGTCCTGCTGGAAGCGATGGCTTACGGCCTGCCCATTGTCGCGCGCGATATTCCCGGCTCTGGCGCGCCGTGGGTCGCAGGTGACGGCCAAAGCGCGATTGTCACGCGCGCAGGCGGCGCAGCGGCAATTTGCGACGCTATTGTGAGCGTTTGCGTTGACGACGCGGTCAGGCTGAAACTCGGAGGAGCAGGCCGAGCGCGGCTGGAATCTCAATTCACGGCCTTGGCCATGACCAAAGGCGTTGCATCCATTTTGGAAACACGCGCCTGACAAAGGCTTAATACCAAATAAACCATTGCTAAATCTTGCAAATTCCAGCCACATCGGCATAACGAAGTTTCGGGTTGCAAAAGAGACGGGTCGCACCGTTCAAATTCCTAATGTTGGAGAGCTGCCGTGAAAATACTATCGCTGATGATCCTCGCCACGTCGCTGGCACTATCCTCTGGGCCATTATCTGCTGCATCGACGGGCACTTCGCTTGCCAAGGCAGCGTCAGTTTCCGCTGTAAAACAAGCACGCGCTGGATCTGCCATGCGCCGTACCAATAAACTTGGAGGCAGCGTCGTCTTTATCGCGTTGATTGCAGCGGCGTTAGTGGTTGTCGGTGTGGCCACTGCTGCGGGTAGCAACTCAACCCCGAACAGCGGCTGATACTGATCTTTGACACGCGAAACGGATCGGCTGGTCACTCATGTGAACAGTCGCCGTTCCGGCTTGAGGGGGCATTCTGGCTTGTGACCTTGATATCAAGAGCGTGCGTCATTTTAACGGCAATCTCAGGCTGTCTGGCAATGCCTGTGGCCGCTGACGCCGCAGACGCTGTCGCCATCCGGCAAGTTCCTCCACCAAATGCGCAACTTCCCCTCCCCAATCAGAAAACACAGATACTCGAAGGCCTTGATACAGAATATCTGATTGGCCCGATGGACATGGTGGACATCAAAGTGGTCGGCTTTCCAGAGTTTGGCGGCCTGGCCCAAGTTGATTTCAGCGGTCGACTGCAATTGCCCCTTGTCGGGTCGATTATGGCGGCGGGCAAATCCCTTGATGAATTATCGCATGACCTGCAACTGGCCTATGACCGAACCTATTTGAAGCGTCCCCGGGTCTCTGCGAGTTTGAAGGAAGTCAAAAGCCGTTTCATCACTGTGGAAGGCCAAGTGAAGCAGCCCGGCCTTTACCCCGTCCCCACACAACTCAGCCTGCTAAGCGCAATTTCACTTGCCGAAGGGGTGACAGAATTTGCCAAGCTTAGTCGCGTGGCCGTGTTTCGGACTGTCGATGACAAACGCTATGCCGCAATTTTTGATTTGAACGACATTCGCAAGGGCATTTACGGGGATCCCGTCATTCGGCACGGCGATGTCATTGTCGTCGGCAATTCATCCGTGCGGCGTCTGTTCCGCGATATCGTTCAAACTGCGCCCTTCGTGGCCGTGTTCCGGCCCTTTGGTTGATATGGGGCAGCCACATCCTTCGAACGATATGAACCAGGCAAACGTGGTGCCAATAGCGCCAAGTGGTGGGCAGAACGGTTCGCAAAACAGTGGCCCGGCCACGGGCTTCGCATTCGGCGGCGTTGGCGGCGATGCCCTTCGCGGGCTTCTAAGGCTGCTTGCGAAACGCGCTTGGTGGGCGGCAGGCTGCGTTGCCCTTACTCTTGCGACAGCTGCGCTTTACATTTTTGTGACACCGCCAACTTACCGGGCGCTGACCACGCTTGAAATATTTCGCGATGAGTCTCGCCAAGTATCAGCGGTAGACGGCGAAATGAGAGCTGCAGCAACCATCGACCGTGAATTTTACGAAACACAATTCGGCCTTTTGCGCAGCCCCTCTCTCGCGCGCGATACGGCACGTCGGCTGCGGTTAACCTCCAACGATAAATTCATGGACCGCAAAAATCTTGCTCGCCCTTCCACGCCAGACGAGATTAAAAATTCGGAACGCGGCGCAGCGCGCAAGATATTGGACAATCTCGAAGTAGTGCCAACACGGGAGTCGCGTCTCGTCGATATACGTTTTGTCGATCAAGACCCCGTTCTCGCGGCTCAAGTCGCCAATGCGATGGCCGACATTTACATTCGATCAAATCTTGTGCGCCGCATTGAACGAACCGAATATGCGCGACAGTTTTTAACTGAGCGGATTTCAGAGACACGTGGCAAATTGGAAGATCAGGAACGCAAACTGATTGACTATGCCGCACAAGCCAAGATTATTTCTGTTCCATCCTCAAGCTCTGCCGACAAAAGCAAAGGGGCGTCGCAAACGGCTGGTCAATCGCTTGCGGGCATTGAACTTGCGTCGATGAGCGAAGAGCTTGCCAAAGCGCGCGCAGACCGGGCCGAAGCACAAGGTCGTCTCAGCACTGTGCGCGGTGGCGACATTAACCGCACTGAAATTCTCTTTAACAACACAATCGGCGGCCTCATTCAAAAGCGCGCTCAATTGCGCGGCGACATAGCGCGTATTTCAACGCAGTTTGACGATGATTATCCGCCGTTGATGGCAGCGCGTAACGAAGCTGATCAGATCCAGCGCCAACTGGACATTCTTTCAGGCCAGATCCGCGGGTCCATCCAGAATGATTTCCGTGCCGCGACACAGCGTGAAGCAACGTTGCAGGCCAAGGTCGATAACCTGACGAATGATCTTGTCTCGCTAAGCCGCAAAAGCATTCAGTATAATATCCTGCAACGCGATGTTGATACATCCCGCGTCCAGTATGAAAGCCTGTTGCAGCGATTGAAAGAGGTCAGCATCGCCAATGACGTGGGTTCATCAAATGTATCAGTGATACTGCGCGCGGATCCGCCAACAGCGCGTTTTGCGCCCGTTCCGTTTCGCATCCTGTTGATTGGGCTGTTCGCGGGTATACTACTTTCGATCATGGTGGTCTTGTTGCTCGAATTGCTAGACTCGTCTGTCACCACTCCAGAAGATGCCGCTGAACGTTTTGACATTCCCCTGATTGGCGTCACGCCAACAACGGGCAGCGAAGATCCGCTCACCCTGATTTCCGATCCGAAATCTGCCCTTAATGAGGCTTATCTGTCTGCGCACGCCAGCCTTCGCTTTACGTCTGGGCAAGGCGCGCCTCACGTCCTGGCGATCACAAGCACGCAGGCATCGGAAGGCAAATCAACGACTGCGATAGCCATTGCTGCCATTTTTGCGCGTCAGGGCGAACGCGTCCTTCTGATCGATTGCGATATGCGGCGGCCATCACTGCACAAAAGAATGGGTACATCTAATGAATTTGGATTTGCCAATTTGCTGGCTGGTGAGGATAGTTTCGATAAGTCCATCCAGGCCACCACATTCCCGCGTGTCTCCCTGATCCCAGCGGGGCCACATCCGCCAAGCCCAGCTGAATTGCTGGCTGGCCCCCGGCTTGGTGAGGTGCTTCAGCTATTGCGCGCGCGGTATGACCGAATCATTCTAGACTCCCCGCCAATCCTTGGCCTGGCCGATAGCCCGCTGATTGGGTCCGCTGCTGACGGGATATTATTTGTTGTTGAATCCAACAGCACGCGAACTGGGGCCGTGCGCCGTTCCATTGAACGGCTGCGCGATTTGCACGGCAACGTTGTCGGCATGCTGCTCACCAAATATGTGCTGCGGCGTTCAATGTTCAGCGAATATGGCTACGGGGCGTATGAGTATTATGGCTACGGCAAGCGTAAGCCGGGCGAGTGATGCCCACCTCCCGAACGATGGTCGTTCTCAGCGCTGGTTTTGCGCTTGGTCTGCTCATTGTTTGGAATACGCTCACACTATCCTTCTCGGCGGTCTTGCCTGAAACGGTCTTAATCTTCCGAAACTCTTTGTCAGTGGCCCATGCCATCCGAGCCAAAGCCTTCATTGATGTCGGCGCGGCTGCAGCTGCCCAAACTCACGCCCTTGCCGCCGTTGTCGCTTCGCCTATCGCTCGTGATGGGTTGGGGCTGTTCGTTATGACCTTGGCTGATCAAGGCAAAGTTCGGGCCGCCCGCAAAGCGGCTCGCGCCTTGGTGATCAACGGTAACCGTGATGATGTTGGCAATTTGATGCGGCTGCGATTTGCCGCAGAAGATGGCAATGTTCCGCTCATGCTGCAGAGGTCAGACGCCGTATTGCGTTCAACGATGCAAGAAAATGTTGATATTGTCGCTGGATTGGGAGCCGAGGCACAGGATCCGGCATTCGCAAACAAACTGGCCGCAAAACTGGCGGGAAGCCCGCCCTGGCGTTACCGTTTCCTACATCAGCTGGGTGCGCGGCCTGAATTGGCAGGCGGCGCATGGAATGTCCTTTCTGCACTTGCAAAATCAAAAGCGCCTCCAACTCCTGATGAAATGACGCCCTATTTCTGGATTACCGCGCGGACGCTGGACCCTGGCATCGCGCGTAGCCAGTGGAATATGTTCTTTGGCAAGCGTTCCAACGCATATAAAAACGCTGTGAATGACCCTGAATTTGATGGGAAATCCGGTGTGCCACCCTTTGCATGGTATTTGCCGCGTGATGAAAATATTGCAACGTCGCTAGTTTCTGACGGCGCACACGGATCGCAACTATTTGCCGAATATAGCGGCGTAAGGACGTCCCTATTGGTGACGCAATCGACGCAGTTTCTGCCTGGTTACTGGCGCCTTAAATTCCACGCCGCTTCATCAGAAAGCGAGAGCAGGCAAAAAATTACCGTCACCCTCGCATGCAATCCGTCATCAATCCAGATTATGCAGCACACAGTGGCCCTGTTGCCAGCCATGCAAAGTTACGGCCAGCTGGTCACAATTCCTGATCAGGGTTGCGCAAACCAAAGACTCGATTTTTTTGCCGAAGCTAATTTCGCTCAGGAAGGCGTGCAGATCAGCCTTGATGATGTTCGCCTTACCTTAGTGAATGTCGGCTTGCAGGCAGCACCGTGAACAACGTGCAGACTGCGAGCCTGACCAAGGCATTGTCATGGCAATCATTTGCTATCGCGGCGATAGTATTGCCGTTTGCAATCTTTGGTGGTTCTGCGCAATTCGGCCAGCTGTTTGACTTGCCCGTGCGTCTCGTCGCGGTCTTGATTCTTGTCATAATCGCACTGCGCTCCGACGATTTCTTTGCCATTTCATCGCAACGATCGCTGATCACAATTAGTGGCGTATCCACGCTCTTGGTGGCTCTGCAGTTGCTTCCTCTGCCGCCTTATTTATGGACTCATTTGCCTGGGCGCGCGCCCTATGCAGAAATTTATGACGCGATTGGGGTTGCGCCTCCTTGGCTTTCGCTTTCACTTGCGCCTGAACGCACTTTAGATGCGCTGCTGTTCTTATTGGTTCCGATAGCCGCGCTTTGTGCAGGGCTGACGTTGAATGCAGCCTATCGACCTGCCGTAATCGCAGGAATTATCGTTGCTGCTGTAGCAGGAATTGGCCTTAGCGGATTTCAAATGGCGCAAGGCCCGGGCGGCCCTGCCTATCTCTACGCAACGACAAGCGATGGGCAAACTGTGGGCCTGTTTGCAAACCGCAATCATCACGGAATTTTTCTTGCCTGCTGTGTTCCCCTGATATGGGCCATGATGATGAATGGCAGTGCAGCAGGTTTCAAACGAGCTGCATTTGCCATCGGTTTTCCGCTAATCGTCACATTCACTTTAGCCATGGTCGCAACGCAAAGCCGTGCCGCAATGCTGATCGGTTTGTTCGGTCTGTTCGCCAGTGCGCTTTTCATTCGGGATAGCGACAACATTCGGGATCGGCGCACTTATCTGCTGATCATCTTCGCTATTGCGGCGGCAGCATTCGCCTATTTTTCAGATCAAGTCGCGGCGCGTTTTGGATTGCTGGCGGACAAGTTTAACCGTGCTGACGCCTACACAATTTTGGCCGGGATCGTGCGTGAAAATCTGACGTTTGGAACGGGTGTTGGCACGTTTGAACTTGCGGCGCCGCGTCACGAGCCGCTTTCCATACTCTCCGGCCAATATTGGAACCACGCCCACAATGATGCCTGCCAAATCATTGCCGAAGCTGGCGTTAGCGGCGCAGCGCTGCTGGCGGCATTCCTGACTTGGTTTGCGCAACGGATGACATCAGCAATAGACGGTAATGCTTCGGGGCGAAACCTGCAGCTTGCAGCTGGGTTCATCATCTTGATGTTGCTGGCTCACTCCTTGGTCGACTATCCGCTCCGCACGGCATCTCTTGCAGCTCTGTTTGGCCTTTGCTGTGCATGGCTCGTTCCGCCACCGCCGCCCATTGCTTTCCGCAGGCCCCGCCCGTGAACACTGTTCGCATGTCAACCACGGTTGTGCAGGGCAGCACGCGCTGGGTTGATCAGGCGCTTGAATGGGTACGGCTGATTATCGGAATCATGCTTGCCGTCATTTTACCAACGGCGTTGCTCGGTCGTTTCATCAGCGGGGAAACGCTTGTCCAATCAAGCGTTCAGAATACCGTGTTGGTGCAGGCTATGGCGATCCTCGTCAGCGACCTTCTGTTGCGTCAATTGACTTTATTTCCCGGATCCCGCGCATCATTTTACATCGTGCCGGTTTTCACTGCCTGTTACATAGCGCTGTTTATTTTCTATTTTGTGTCGCGGTTTGGATATAGCCGGTCGCAGTTGTTCTTCGGCTATTTCGTCCTGATTGGGTGGTATTTCCTTACCTATTTTGTTTCCAAGCGTATTCGCCGCCCGCGTTTTGCGCTTGTTCCAGGCGGCAATGTTTCTGACCTAAAGTCGACCCGTGAAATCGAAGCTGTGATGATCAACGATCCCCATGAACCCCTGAATGACTATGACGGAGTCATTGCGGATTTTCGCGCCCGATTGAGTGGGGATTGGGAACGGCTAATCGCAGCGCGCGCAATTTCAGGGCAGCCCGTTTATCACAGCAAGCAAGTTCTTGAATCAATTACCGGCCAAGTTTCTATTGAGCATTTATCAGAAAATAATTTCGGGTCTCTGATTCCCAGCCTTGGCTATGCAGCGGTTAAATCTTTGATCGACAAGATCAGTTGCATCCTCCTTTTACCCGTCCTGATTCCCCTGTTGTTGATTGTCGCGGCGCTTGTGCGCAGCAGTTCTCCCGGGCCAGTGCTGTTTCGCCAGACCCGCATTGGCTTTCGCGGAGAGCCCTTCAGCATCTATAAATTTCGCACCATGGTTGGCTGCGTCGGACCGGCTTGCCGCGAAGACGTGATTACGAGAAGCAATGACACCCGCATCACGCCAATTGGCCGATTTCTACGCCGGTCACGGCTGGATGAATTGCCCCAGATCATCAATATCCTGCGCGGCGAAATGAGCTGGATTGGACCCCGTCCAGAGGCTGAGCTTCTATCAAAATGGTATGGAAGCGAGCTGCCGTTTTACCCGTATCGCCACATCGTCCGCCCTGGCATTTCCGGCTGGGCTCAGGTCAATCAGGGCCATGTGGCAGCATTGGATGAAGTGCTGGGAAAACTGCGTTATGACTTTTTTTATATCAAATATTTCTCACCCTCGCTCGACATCTTGATTGCCTTGCGAACTGCGCGAGTGCTGCTCATGGGCATTGGCTGGCGGTAGCGCTGACGTAGCGCTAGAAAAACTTGCTCTTCCGCTTTTCAACAAAGGCGCGCGTCCCTTCATCGAAATCAGGCAGTGTGAATGCCCGTGCAAAAGCGCTGAGCGTTTCTGCATCCTCTTCGGCCTGACCGTCCAATATGCGGCGAATGAAGCCTTTGATGCTTTGCGTGCTATGAGCTGATGCGTCAGTGATCATCTGAACAAAATCATCGGCACTATCCCCGATGGCCTCAATCAAGCCAATTCGCAAAGCCTCTTCAGCAGGCAGCAATGCACCTGTGAACAGCATCCGTTTTGCCTGGCCAGGGCCAACAAGATCAACCAGCAGTTTTGTGTCGTGCAGCGGATAGACCAGCCCCAGCTTGGCAGGTGTGATCCCGAATCGGGATCTTACCGTAGCGACGCGGATGTCACACGCCAGCGCCAAGCCGCAACCGCCACCAACGCAGTCCCCATCAACAAAGGCAATCACTGGCTTAGCCGCTCGGGTTAGATCATATTGCGCTGCATTGATCGCGTTCTGATTGGCCGCGCGCCAGTTTGCATTATCTTTGTTCGCCAGCATTTCGCCAATGTCGGCGCCGGCACAAAACATGCCCGGTGTGGAAGAGGCGACAATGATCACGCGCACGGCAGGGTCAGCAACGGCCTCTGCCACCAGCATCGGCACTTGCAGCCACATGGCCTGATCAAACGCATTGCGCTTTTCCGGACGGTCAATGAGGATGCGGGCGGTTGCACCACTCCGTTCAAGCCGCAAGTGAAGGCCAGTGACTGCGATCATGTCAGCCAATCATCCAGCATTTCATACAACGCATCGGGATCATCGCCTTCGAGACAATAAGTAATGGCCTTATTCGCCGCTGCCCAGTTCAGCCCGCCCCACCGGAACAAGCTATGCACTTTTGCAAACAGCGCTTCTTCTGAGAGTGGCCGCTCTGGATCGCCGAGCGCATTTATAACTTCAACGTTTCCCTGCGCACTTGTCGCTGCGGCCCACGGTTTGAAGCTGACGTCATGTATGTGCCAATGATTCCGAAATTGCATCGGCTTGGGTTCGCGGCATGTGGCGGCGTAAAGGCCCTCTGGCCCCTCAAGGATGTGCCGACTGCCACTGACGCCTGCCTTTGCCATCAAGGCCGCAAACGAACCGTCACCGCGCACTTGGCCTAACTGCCACTGTTTCGTCATCACAGTGTCATCGCGCATCTGCCGCAAGCCTCCAGTCGTTGATCCGGCATTGCCCATGGCCCAAACTAATTCTTCTTGCGTCAATTCATAAAGAAAGCCCGCCGCCACAGCTGATCCAAAAACACCTGCTGTCGCAGTGGTGTGGAAATGGGCATTGTGATGTGGATCGAATGTGGCACCAACTGTTATCATGGCATCATAGCCGCGCGCTGCCGCGTCCAACATATCATCCATGCTGGCATCCACTTCATAAGCTGTGTCTAGCGATGCGGGCCAGATAGCAGGCCCGGGATTGAGGGACGCGGCACGGTACACATCGTCCATGTCCAGCACATTGCCCAACCACGCGGCATCACGAACATCGGCCTTTTTGAGCGACTTCGCCACATCTGACTTGAGCGCGCCAGCCACACATGCCAACCAATCCAGCAGATGCAACCGCGCCCGCCTGCGCGTTACATCGTCCACGGGCCGCTGAAGATGCGTGGCCAGTTGTTCACTCAAGCTAAACGGCTCATTCATTCAGGAGTGCCGCACTGTATGGCGGGAATATCACGGCACTTATCCATCGGCGCCTAATTCTGGCGCGTTGCTGGCTGCCCACGTTTCTGAGGCAAAGCGGATCGCAGGTGCAATCTGGTGAGCGCCATCTTGTTCGACCATGAGACCGCGTTCGGCGATATGCGGCCGATCCAGCGCCTCCCGAAAATCCAGGACAGGCGCAAAGGCTACATCCTTATCTTGAAACCAATTCACCCATTCGTTGCGCGTTCTGGTGATGAAGACGGAGCGCAGGTAGGCCATCAACTCCCCCTGCTCACCGGCGGGCTGCTCAGCGATGGCAATCAGGTCAGGCTTGCCCAGCGCGGTCATCAGCGCCGTCACAAATTTCATTTCGCGACCACCCAGAACAATATGCTTGCCGTCACTTGTTTGATAAACCTGATAGAAAGCCGCCCCGCCCAGTGAGCGCTGCTGCGATGACTGTGAAGCATCCCCCCCTGCAATAGCACCGCCCGCTGTGTGTGCGCACCAAGGCAAAATGCTATCGAACATCGCGCAGTCAATATAGTCCCCGCGGCCCGTCCGGTCTCGCCCAATCAAAGCCATCAAAACTGACGAAAGCGCTGTAAGCCCCGCCGCCATGTCCGCCGATGCAGCGCCTGGAACGACAGGCGTTCCGTCAGCCCCGTCATTGACAGACAGAAACCCGGCAAGCGCCTGCACTGCCATATCATGCGCAGGGTGATGGGCCATTGCGCCTTCCTGTCCAAACGCCGAAATCGAGCAATATACGATGCGTGGGTAGCGAGCAGAAACAGCGGCATAATCAAAGCCCAGACGCTTCATGACGCCAGGCCGAAAGCCTTCAACAAACACATCCGCGCCGCCAATCAACTCCCAAAGCCGCGCTTTGCCGTGTTCAGACTTAAGATCAAGAACAACGCTTTTCTTGCCGCGATTTAGGTTGCGAAACCACACGGATTGTCCGGCCTCAAACGGCCCCTGTCCGCGCGCGGGGTCCCCCGCTGCTGTCTCAACCTTCCAGACGTCTGCGCCTTGATCGGCCATCATCATTGTCATCATCGGGCCAGGCAGAAAAACTGACAAGTCCACAACTTTAATGCCGGATAATTTGCCCATCGTGAGATAACTCCCTTCAGGCATCCATCGGGCCGAAGCCCTTTTTCCAGATCAGCATGGTGCGCACAAAGTCGCAGACCACTTCGCCGTGCTGATTTTTGCCGATCGTCTTGATCGTGACGACGCCTTGGGTTGGCCGTTTTTCGGAATCCCGCTTTTCAAGGACTTCTGACTCAGAATAGAGCGTATCACCCGCAAACAATGGTTTCAGCAGCCGAATGTCTTTCCAGCCCAGATTGGCCACAGCCTTCTGGCTGACATCGGAAACGCTTTGTCCGGTCATTATCGCTACAGTCAAAGGGGATGCGATCAGGGGCTTTTTGAACTCCGTTTTGGCGGCGAATTCAACATCAAAATGGATCGGGTGCTGGTTCATCGTCAGCAGAGTAAACCATGTGTTGTCGGTCTGCGTGATGGTGCGGCCTGGGCGATGTTCATAAACATCGCCGACCACGAATTCTTCATAATAACGCCCGCTCGTCTCGCGGTATCGCTGCGGCCCGACTTCGATAACACCTTTACGCATGAATTAACTCTCCTAATGTTGCCAGATGTTCACAAGCGCCCCCACGAAAGACGCTTCGAGTATGATGCCTTTGCGCCGAACAGTGGTTCTGGCGGTTTCAATCGCCTCTGCACTTGCTTTGCTGCACCGTCCACCATTATGAATACACTGACATATCCGTAACTGCCACCAGTCGAACAACTGTCCAAAACCATCAAGGAAATGTGATGAAAATCAGCGGAAAAACTGTCGTTGTTACGGGTGGCACTGAAGGCATCGGAGCAGAACTCACCAAGCAATTAACCTCCAAAGGTGCAACAGTTATTGCCGTCAGCAGACGGGCGATTGGAGACGGCACCATCGCGGCGGACTTATCAACTGCACAAGGATGCGCCGCGCTGGTCACGGCACTGGGCGCGACGCCTGTTGATATCCTGATCAACAATGCGGGGATGAGCGGGAATTTCGGCCCCGGCGAACCGCTTGATTTGGCCCTGACTGACAAAGCATTTTTCCTGAACCTAAACGCGCCAATCCACCTCATTGGTCTGATGCTAGATGGCCTCAAAGCACGTCCAGAGGCGTGCATTGTGAATGTAACATCCGGCCTTGCGCTTGCACCGCGTGCGGGCGGCCCCGTCTACTGCGCGTCAAAAGCTGGTCTGCGCAGCTTCACTCAGGCCCTGCGCCATAATCTCAAAGACACGAATGTTCACGTAGTGGAAGCTCTGCCCCCTGTGGTGGATACAGCCATGACAGCAGACCGTAGCGGCGGAAAAATGCCCCCAGCCGAATGCGCACGCCAGATCATATCCGCGATTGAGCGCAATAAGGCAGAGGCCAATGTCGGCATCGTGAAGCTGCTTCAACTGGTCAACAGCATTTCCCCTGCCCTCGCGCGCGCCGTGATGATCCGTTTTTGATAGCCGTGCACAGCCGCACTTCGCCGCACATGCAGGATATACTGACAGCGCGTTTGCTCTCCCTTGCAAGCCGAGAGAGCTTGCCGTTGATCAAGCACTGAAGGCGCGTGTATTTAAGTGCACTGTCACTGTAACCCCAAAAGACTTGCGCAATTCTCCACCAAAATTTTCTCGGGCAAACGCATCAATATCATTGGCAAAGTCTTGGGCTACACGGTTAGCTTGCGGATCATTTAGTGTGTACTGGCCCCATGGCGTGTCCCCTATTTTCCCGGCTGAGCGACCTGCGCGTGTCATTTCTTCGATGAAGTCGTCGGACCTTTTCGGGCCTCCAGACCCCGAATAGGTGATGTAAATTGACCCATCGGGCAAGCGCGACGGATGACGCAAAATTTCCACCGCAAAACGGCTTTCCAGGCCTTGGTTTCTCAAATGATTTATAAGTGCGGCACGCTCTGTATCCAAAAGCGGTCTGCCATCGGCCTTCACATAGCCTTTGAGTGTAATATCAAGTGCGGTGTCAAAAAGGCTCATGGCCGAACCTCCCGCGACGCAACAGTAACAAACCCATCTTGGGCCCGAGGCAATGACCGACCTGTTCCGTGCGATAGTTGTTCCGCAATTGGTGCAGCGACCAATATCGTAACACGGGAAATTAGATTGTCGGCAGGTCGATACTTGTTTTTCTGCTGTGCAAGCTCATCCCATATTGCGAAGTTCACAAATGAACGAAACGCATATAAGATCATGTCATGAGGACGTTCCGAAACAAGTGGGACGCCCTCTCTTTGCAAGAGCACGACCTTTGTTGAAATATCGTCTCTTAAGTTTACAAATTCTAGTGCTAACTCGCTATGGCGCTCAAGTGTATCAGTTGGTGCTGCGTCAAATAGAAGTTCAGCTACCCTTCGCTTTTCTGCAGATTCAACAAATTTCATTGGGCGGTCAGGCAAAAATCTAAAATGTCCGTCTACAATCTCCTGCGGCGTCATTTCTGCAACAAGGTTCGCGGCGTCCATATGTGGGTCATAATTGAGCGTTAAGTTATACAACTGCTCTTTCGGTTCTTGTCGGGGTTCCGAAACAAACATTTGCAGCTTTAGTGCTGGATCGAACATACACCGTGTGTAGGGACCATCATGCAAAACAGGCACAACCCAGTTATTCTCAAACTCCATCACGCCACCCCTTACGAATCAACCAGCCACAACCCACATCAACATTTTGCACAACCCCGTCACCCACACAAACGGAATGTCGCTCCGCGCCATGCGCTCATTTGATTATCGTTAGCCACCGCAGCGTGGCGGCGGCGTAAGCCCTGCGGCGTCACTACTCCGCACAATCGTCCCCCGGACGATTGTGCTCGCACGTCGTTCAGCGCTGTGTTGGTCAAGCTGATCTCGATGATGCCCAGCGCACTAAGGCTCTTCAGCTCGCCAGCATCCGTCACCCCATCCCGGTCGCGGTCTTGCCACACTTGCAGCTCGCTCCAGATGAGGTCACCCACCGAGATCTTGCCGTCCCCGTTCGTGTCATAGCTTGCCAGTTCCGCATAACCGCCCTGAAAGCGGTTGCCGAACATCTCATCAATCCCGTCAATCCGCGCAGTGCCGCCTACTGCGCTCCCGCGTCCCCCGGACGCGCGTGCTCGCACGCTGTCCAGCACAAGGAACC
>JANPCO010000114.1:0-15262 GCA_031430995.1 Sphingomonadales bacterium
TTGCAGGATGGGGCCAAACAGTTCGATATCGGGGCGATCGGTGGCTTTGGTCATATCGATGATGGCGGGGCTCAGGAACGGGCGATTGTCGATGGGGCGTTCCAATTGCTTGATTGGTGTGCCGCCTCGCATCATCAGCGAGAGGAAACTCTCTTGCAACGCGTCTGCTGTAGCGTTGTCAATCACGGGCCCCATAAACGGCGCCGGTGAGCTATGAGGTTCTGCCACGATCAGACGCGCGGCGATTTTATTGATTTCTTGAAGCAACGCTTCATGCGCGCCGTCTTTGACAATTAACCGCCGCGCGTTGCTGCACCGCTGGCCTGCCGACAAGAACGCAGACTGGATCACGAGGATGGCAGCGGTGTGAATGTCTGGTGCGTCCCAGACCACAATCGGGTTATTGCCACCCATTTCCAAGGCGAGGATTTTGCCCGGCATTTCAGCGTAGAGGCGAGAGAGGATGAGGCCAGTTTGGGCCGACCCCGTGAACAGCAGACCGTCAAGGCCGGGGTGAGCGGCAAGCGCCTTGCCTTCGTTGATCCCGCCGGTAACGCAGCGGACGACTTCTTTGGGAATGCCTGCCGAATGGTAGAGGTCAACTAGCATCAGCCCTGTTGCTGGGGCCTTTTCAGATGGCTTGAACACAACGGCATTCCCCGCAATCAATGCCGGTACAATATGACCATTGGGCAGATGCGCCGGAAAATTATAGGGGCCAAGCACGCCGAGAACACCGTGCGGCTTGTGCCGAAGGACGCTTCTGACTTGAAGCGCGCCTTCCATCCGCCTGCTGGCTGTACGTTCTGAATAAGCGGAGATTGAAATTTCCACTTTGTTGATCACGGATTCAACTTCAGTGCGCGCCTCCCACAGCGGCTTTCCGGTTTCGCGCGCGATGCAGTCCGTCAGCTTGTCAGCGCGGCTGCGCACCGAATTGGCGAAACGGCGCAGCGCCTCCACACGGTAAGTGACAGGCTTTGCAGCCCAATCGACCCACGCTTTTTGGGCGATTTCAACCTCTTGATCGACATCGCTGATTGGCCCCTGCCAATAAACTGCGCCGGTGGCCGGTTCGATTGAGACGAGTTCGGTGGTGCTCATGCGGCTTTACTAGTGGAGGATGGTTAACGCCGTGTAACCAAAGCGTCGCGAAAGGCAAATCTCAATCGTCCTGCAAGGCTTCCCCCATCGCGCGAATTGCCGCCACTTTGGCATGAAGCACGCTCCAATCGTCATCGTCTGCGATTGGCTTCCAAATGGCCTCCACTTCACCGATCAGCAGGGAACAGGGTGCTGTTCCCTGCCAATAGGGGTGGCTCAGATCGTTTGTGCAGTCTGCCCCTGACAACGCAGCGTTCAGGCCCGCAAAGGCATCGCCAGAGTAATGCGCTGGAGAACGGCAGACGCCGCCGCGCCAGTCAAAGAAAAAGGCATCAAGCGAACATTGGCTTTCAACCAGGGCATGTTCCACGGCCTGAACAATCGCAATGTCAGCCTGCGCACCTCTCGACTTGACGCCAAGCCGCCACAGCATTGCTGGCACCAGTGCGTCGCGGAAAGCGTCACCAAAGCCCCGCAGTGCGTCCAGCAGATTATCTTCACTCGCCAGCGCGCTGAACGCTATCGCCAGTTGTGCGACATCCCAGTGGATGGCCTCTGCTTGCCGCCCGAACGCGTAAAGATTGGCATGATCAAAATAGGCCGCCGTAAACCCTGCATCAAATGTCGGCGCGAACCGCCAGGGCCCATAGTCAAAGCTTTCGCCGGTAATGTTGATGTTGTCACTGTTGAGAACGCCGTGGACAAAGCCTGCTGCCATAAAACTCGCCGCCATTTTTGCCGTGCGCGCGACAGTATGGCGCAACAGGCGAAGTGGCGCGTCATCCCCGTCCTCTTCGCCAAAATAATGCTCTAACGCATAAGCGATCAAGCGTTTGAGATTGGCCGTATCGCCAAGCGTCGCAAGCCTCTGAAAATTGCCGATCCGCATATGGCTATGGTTCAGGCGGACGAGCACAGCAGAACGCGTGGGGGAGGGTTCGTCACCCCGGTCCAACGCTTCGCCGGTTTCGATCACAGAGAAGGTCTTGCTGGTCTCCACGCCGAGCGCCTCCAGCATTTCTGTGGCCAGGATTTCCCGCACCGCGCCCTTCAACGTCAAGCGCCCGTCGCCAAAGCGAGACCAAGGAGTTTGTCCTGATCCCTTCGTGCCAAGGTCCATCAACCGTCCGCTGCTGTCGCGCATCTGGGCAAACAGAAAGCCGCGGCCATCGCCAATGTCTGGATTATAGACGCGAAACTGGTGGCCGTGATACCGCATCGCCAGTGGCTGCGGAAGATTGCGGGGCAAAGGCGCAAAACGCCCGAAATGCTGGCACCACTCCTCATCTGACTGCGATGCAAGGCCCACAGTTGCGGCCCAACGGTCATTGCGAAACCGCAATTTCGTCTCCGGGAAAAGCGCTGCGTCCACAGGGTCGGCGATAAAATCGGCTATTTTCAGGATTGCGGGGTCTGGGCGGTAATCGCCATCTTGCAGGAATGTCATCATCAGCCGATATGGGGGCGATGGTGGGCAAAGCGCAATATGAAGATCGATATTGGTTTTCCGAAGACGGTCTGCGCCTGCACTTCCGCGACTATGCCGGGCCAAAAGGAAAGCCGCCAATCCTGTGCATTCCGGGCCTCACGCGAAACGCCCGAGATTTTGAACATGTGGCTGACCGCTTGTCTGGCGAGTGGAGATTGATCTGCGTTGATTTGCGCGGGCGCGGGGATAGCGCCAATTCGCCCAGCGGGCTTAGTTACACGCCGCTGATCTACCTGCAGGATTTGGAAGCGTTGCTGAGCGAGCTGAAAATCAAGGAATTTATCGCAATCGGCACGTCGCTGGGTGGCCTGATGACGATGCTGCTCGCGGCGGGCAAACCGGGTCGTGTCAAAGCGGCGCTGATCAACGATATTGGCCCTGTGATCGAATCTGCGGGGATGGACCGGATTCGCGGCGCCGTGGGTAAGGCGCAGAACTGGCCGACATGGGTTCATGCCGCCCGCGATCTGGCGGCGCTTCAACACGGCATCTTTCCGGGTTATGATCTCAGCCAGTGGATTGCGATGGCCAAACGGCTCAACCGGCTAACACCAGCAGGGCGGATTGTGCCGGCCTATGACCGCAAAATCGCCGAACCGATGCGGGCAGAAGCAGAGCCAGTCGATCTCTGGCCGGTTTACGAGGCGCTGGGGACTGCGCCTGTGACGATTTTGCGCGGGGCTTTGTCGGATATTCTTTCAGCGAACACTGCCAAGGATATGGCCAGGCGGTTGCCAAACGCGAAGCTGGTGACTGTTCCGGCCGTCGGCCACGCGCCTGCGCTGGATGAAGCATCGTCGATGCGGGCAATTGATACGCTGTTAAGGGCGGTTGGAGGGTGATCCCCAAACGCATCCTCCATTGCCACTCCACCTTTTCGCTTGGCGGAAAGGAGGCGCGCGCGGTTCGGTTGATGAATGTCTTTGGAGACCGGGCAAGTCATACGATCCTCTCTGCCATGCCAGACGCGCTTGGCGCGCGCGATGCGATTGACGCGGGCATAGACGTGAACTTCCCGGGGGAGGCCGCGCCACCGCTGCACGGCAAACCGTCGCCACCGCGCTACCGGGACCTGGCGCGCTATATGTCGCAATTTGATCTGGTGCTGACCTATAACTGGGGCGCAATGGATGCTGTTGGTGCGCGACGGTTATTCCCGACGAACTGCCCGCCGCTGATCCATCATGAGGATGGGTTTAATGCTGATGAAACTGTCCGGCTCAACTGGAAACGGAACGCTTTCCGACGCCTGATGCTGCCTGCCGCACACCGGCTGGTGGTCGTGTCAGAACGGCTAGAGGGGATTGCGCGGGATGTCTGGAAACAACCGGCTGGCCGTATCGTGCGCATTTCCAACGGCATTGATACCGCGCTCTATTCGGCCGCACCCTCACCCGACGCGATTCCCGGGTTCCGGCGCGAAGCGGGCGACATCATTGTCGGAACGCTTGCGGGATTGCGGGGGGTCAAGAACCTACCCCGCCTCGTCCGGGCCGTCGCCAAACAGCCGCCGCACGTCAGACTTGTGATTGTGGGTGAAGGGCCAGAGCGCGGTTCTATAGCGGCGGAAGCTGACCGGCTGGGCATTGCTGACCGCGTCATCCTGCCCGGCTTTGTTGCTCAGCCTCACCGTTATGTTGGTCTGTTCGATATCTTCGCGCTTTCGTCTGATAGCGAACAATTCCCGATTTCGCTCGTTGAGGCGATGGCGGCGGGAAGGCCAGCCGTTTGTACTGATGTCGGGGATGTCATGGCTATCGTGTCTGCGCAAAATCGCCCGTTCATTATTCCAGCGCTTGACGAGGATGGGCTTGCAGCAGCGCTTGCGCAGCTTGTGAGCGATGCGAATTTGCGGTCTGAACTGGGCCGCGTCAATCAGATACTGGCATCCTCTACCTATGACGAAGCGGCCATGATTGCCCGTTATGCTGCGCTCTACGGCTTGCCCGAAAGTCATTGATCGGCGCGCTGCGACTACCCCCAAAAAACCATGCGCTTTTTGCCGCCAACTGCGTATAGCAATTCCTGAGATTGAGGCAGAATTGTGGAGAGTAAATGTTCAAGGGACTAAAGCCAATCATCTACCGCGGCCAAGAGGTTTGGCCATTGGTGGAAGGTGGCAAAGGCGTTTCGGCGACCAATCATGCCAGTGCGGGGGCATGGGCAGCCGCAGGCGGCATTGGCACAGTGTCTGCGGTCAACGCGGATAGCTATGACGCGGATGGCCACGCCGTGCCGCAAATTTATCACGGCAAAACCCGGGTGGATCGTCACCAGGAATTGATCCAATATGCCATTGACGGTGCCGTTGAACAGGTGAAGCGCGCCTATGATATTGCGTCTGGCAAAGGCGCAATCAACATCAACATCCTGTGGGAAATGGGCGGTGCGCAGCCGATCATGACAGGCGTTCTTGAACGCTGCAAAGGCCTGATTTCGGGCGTCACCTGCGGCGCTGGAATGCCCTATAAACTCGGCGAAATTGCTGCGAGTTTTGACACATCTTACTTGCCGATCATCAGTTCAGGCCGTGCCTTTCGCGCACTTTGGAAACGGGCGTATAGCAAAGTTGCGGATCATCTTTCGGCTGTCGTGTATGAAGACCCTTGGCTGGCAGGCGGTCACAATGGGCTGTCGAACGCCGAAGACCCGCGCGTGCCGCAAGACCCCTATCCCCGCGTCAAGGACTTGCGCGATGTGATGCGCGAAGCTGGCATTCCAGACAGTACGCCAATCGTGATGGCAGGCGGCGTCTGGTACCTGCGTGATTGGGAACAGTGGATTGATAACCCCGAACTTGGCCAGATTGCTTTTCAATATGGCACACGCCCGTTGCTAACACAGGAAAGCCCGATACCGCAGGGGTGGAAAGACAGGCTGACGACGCTGGATGAAGGCGATGTCCTCCTCCATAAATTCTCGCCAACGGGCTTTTACTCCAGCGCCGTCATCAATCCGTTCCTGCGTAACTTGCAAGGGCGATCAGAACGGCAAATTCGGTACGCCACATATGAAAGCGGGGACCATAGTCACTTGCTGGATGTGGGGGTGCGCGGCAAGAAATATTATGTCTCAAAGGCGGATCTGATGCGCGCGCGCGAATGGTTTGGCGCTGGCTTTACTGACGCGCTCAAAACGCCGGATACAACGCTGATTTTTGTCACGCCAGCAGACCGCAAAGTCATCCAAAAGGACCAGGCGGACTGCATGGGCTGCCTGTCCCACTGCGGCTTTTCGGCCTGGAAAGATCATGACGACTATACGACTGGCTATCTGGTCGACCCGCGCAGTTTTTGCATTCAGAAAACGCTTCAAGATATTTCTCACGAAGGCGACCCCGAAGATAACCTTATGTTTGCGGGCCATTCTGCTTATATGTTCAAGCAGGACCCCTTTTATTCCAATGGCTATGTGCCCACGGTGAAACAGTTGGTGGACCGGATCAGAGCAGGCGACTGATCAACGATTAGACCTCAACTATCCAAGTCCCAGCCGCGTTCGCCGTGGCTGGTCAGGTCCAAACCATTCTGTTCCGCCTCTTCATCAACGCGCATTGGCAAAGCGAAGGAGATGACAAAGGCAATGCCCAGCGTTGCGAACAACGTCCACGCAGCAACGGCACCCACGCCGATCGCTTGAGAACTTAGTTGAGCCATCATGCTGGTGCCTTCAGGCAGGCCGGGGCCACCGAAACTTTCGACCATGAAGATCGGAAACAAAAGCGAGCCCAGTATTCCGCCGACTCCGTGGACCGCAAACACATCCAGCGAATCGTCAATCTTCATAATCTGTTTGACCAGCAATACAGCGCCAAAACAGATGACCCCAGCCAGCCCGCCGAGCATCACCGCGCCAAACGGCCCCACAAAACCAGCGGCAGGTGTGACAGTGGCAAGGCCCGCGACGGCGCCAGTCACAGCGCCAATCGATGTCGCTTTGCCGATCTTGAACCATTCTGCGATCAGCCACGTGATGGCCGCTGCACAGGCTGCCAGGTGAGTGTTCAGCATGGCTGTTGCCGCAGCATCGCCTGCCCCCAAAGCCGATCCGCCGTTAAACCCGAACCAACCGACCCATAACAGGCCCGCACCAGTCATGGTCAGCGCGGGACTGTGGGGTGGCAGCAGAGATTTGTTAAAGCCCTTGCGTGCGCCCAGCATTCGCGCAAGCACAAGCGCCGCGACGCCAGCTGTGGTGTGCACCACAATGCCCCCCGCATAATCCAGCGTTCCCTGTTCTGATATCCAGCCGCCGCCCCACACCCAGCGTGCCACGGGGATGTAGACGAGTAGTGTCCAGACGAGCGTGAACGCAACGACCCAGCCGAACCGCACACGTTCCGCAAAGGCCCCAATCACAAGCGCTGGCGTGATGATTGCGAAGGTCATCTGGAAGAGCGCAAAGCTGCTTTCGGGCAAGGTGGTACCTTCGCGCAAATCCGCCAGACCGCCCAGCATGACATTGCCAAAGCCGCCGAGATAGGCCGAGCCTTCCCCGAAAACGAGGCTGTAGCCGATAATGGCCCAAAGCAGCGAGACGATTGCAGTAATGACAAAGCAATGCATGAAAATCGAAAGCACATTTTTAACGCGAACTAGACCGCCGTAAAAAAGTGCGAGGCCCGGAAGGGTCATCATCAGAACAAGCGCGGATGCCGTTAAAACCCAGGCAGTATCGCCGCTGTCCGATACAATTTCTGGCTGCGCAAACGCAGGTGACGCTGCTAGCGCCAACGGTAAAAATAATGCAGCTTTGATTGCGCGCATCTGGCACCCCCTTTTTTTCATTGGCCGCTTTGCTAGGCGAGGGAAGCGGTGCCCGCAAGTCCCGCGTTAATGCGCTGCTTACTGCTTGAACGCAGGGCCTAGTTTTGGCACTGTATCAAGGCCGAGTATGGCAGGGGATCTGATGATGATGCGTAAAATTGGCTTTGCCACGGCCGTGTTCGCTGGGCTTGTGCTGCCCGCTGCAGTGCTGGCGGAATCCAAGCCGCCTTATTGGGCGTCGATTTCAGCGAGCGAAGCGCGATTGCGCACGGGGCCGGGGCGGCAGTTTCCGGCCAGCTGGCTTTATCAGCGCGCGCAATTGCCAGTGAAGGTGATTGCGACTTATCCCAACTGGCGCAAAATTGAGGATCCGGACGGCACGCAAGGCTGGATGCAGGCCAATTTGCTAAGTTCGGAACGCACAGGCGTCGTCACTGGCGACGTTAGGTCTTTGCGCGACAAGCCAAGCGCGAAAGGCCGCGTTATTTTTCGTGCGGAACCCGGCGTGGTGGGCAAGATTAGTGATTGCAGCCGCGGCTGGTGCAAACTCGATGTCAAAGGGCGAATGGGCTATATTGAGGCCAGCGCACTGTGGGGCGTTGACGCGGCGGAGGTGAAGCCCTGACCGCAGAACTGCTTCTGGTGTTGGCGGGCGGTCTGCTCGGGGCGGTGATGGGCAGTTTTATCGGCACGCTGACGCAGCGCTGGGGCGAAGGCCGCCCGATTTCGGGCCAGATGTCAGAAAGGTCGCACTGCGACACCTGCCAGCGCCAACTTGGCCTGGCTGATTTGATCCCGCTGGTCAGCTATCTGGTTCTACGTGGGGCTTGCCGCACGTGCGGAGCGGTGATTGGTAAACGGCAATTCAGTGTGGAGCTGTGTGCCACTGCCATTGGTGCCGCATCGCTGTTTCTCTCGCCAGACGCTGTGGGCTTTGGCGGCGCGCTGTTTGGCTGGGCGCTGCTTGCGCTTTTTCTGTTTGATGTGGAACATTTTTGGTTGCCTGACCGGATTACGCTGCCGCTTGGCGGGCTTGGTCTGGCGATCGGTTTGGGGCCGTGGCAAGACCGCGCCATTGGCCTCGCGGTGGGTTTTATAAGCCTCACTGCCATTCGCCTTTCCTACCGCGCGATCCGCAAGCGCGAAGGGATGGGGGGCGGTGATCCCAAATTGTTTGCAGGCATTGGTGCCTGGCTGGGGTGGCAAATGCTGCCGCTGGTTCTGGTCGGGGCCAGTGTGATTGGCCTGGCCATAGTTGGCGTTCGCGCCGTGATGGGAAAACCAGTCTCAGGCGATGTTGCCTTGCCGTTTGGCGCTCTGATGGCGGTTGCGGGGTTTGGCGGATGGCTGTTGTCCGCGTGGTCGGCACCCCCCCATTTGTAAGACTTGCCCTTTATCATTTTCATGCGCAGAACCAAGTCACGATATTTCACTGAACAGAGGGGTTTTCATGTCAACGATTGACCGTATGAACAGCGTATTGGCCGCTCAGCGTGCTGCTTTCACAAAAGAACTTCCCGTTTCTGCGGCTGTGCGCAAAGACCGGCTGGCCCGCGCCGTTGCGATGATGGTTGATCATGGCAAGCGCTTTTCCGACGCCATGTCTGAGGATTTTGGCCACCGCAGCCAGGAACAATCGATGATGACTGATATCGTCGCGTCCATCAGCGCACTGAAATATACGTCCAAAAATGTTGATAAATGGATGCGTCCCGAACGGCGCAAATTGATGTTCCCACTTGGGCTGCTGGGCGCGAAAGGCACTGTGGAATATCAGCCCAAAGGCGTCGTCGGCATCATTGCGCCCTGGAATTTCCCGGTGCAGCTGACGATGGCGCCAATTGCTGGGGCCTTTGCCGGGGGCAACCGCGTCATGATCAAATCGTCCGAATTCACGCCGTCAGTCTCGGCTCTGTTCGAAGAGATTGCGCCGCAGTATTTTGCCGAAGATGAAGCCGCGTTTTTCAGCGGTGGTCCCGCTGAGGGGCAGGCCTTTGCCAAGCTGGCGTTTGATCATATGCTGTTCACTGGCGCGACGGGGATTGGCAAGCATATCCTGCATGCCGCCGCTGACAACCTGACGCCTGTAACACTGGAACTGGGCGGAAAATCCCCCACGATCCTAAGCCGGTCCGCCGACCTTGAACAAGCGACGCAGCGGATTGCGCTTGGCAAAATGCTCAATGCCGGGCAAATCTGCCTCGCGCCAGACTATCTGATGGTGCCGCGCGAACAAGAAGATGCTGTGGTCGCGGGGATGCAAAAGGCAGTGTCTGTCATGTATCCGACGTTGCTCAATAACCCCGATTACACGTCAGTCATCAATTCACGGCACCGCGACCGCCTGCGTGATTATCTCGATGATGCGAGGGCAAAGGGTGCGGAAATTGTCGAAGTGAACCCTGCCAACGAAGATTTTGCGGCGTCGAACGGCAATAAAATGCCGCTTTACCTCGTCCGCAATCCGACTGACGACATGAAAGTCATGCAGGAAGAAATTTTCGGGCCCGTCCTTCCGATCAAAACTTACGACCGCGTTGAAGAGGCGATTGATTATGTGAACAGCCATGATCGTCCCCTGGGCCTCTACTATTTCGGGCAAGACAGCAGTGAGGAACGCCAAGTGCTGGACCGCACCATATCAGGCGGCGTTACCGTAAATGATGTCGTGTTTCATGTATCGATGGAGGAACTTCCGTTTGGCGGCGTTGGCCCGTCTGGTATGGGGGCTTATCACGGGCATGACGGGTTCAAGACGTTCAGCCACGCGAAAAGTGTCTATCATCAGCCCAAGATCAATGTCTCCAAACTGGGCGGCCTGATGCCACCCTATGGAGCCACCACGCACAAGGCCATTACACGGGATTTCAAGCGCTGATCACCATAACGGGAATATAAATGGTCTGTCGAGAACCAGATAGGCTCTAAATCGCCCGTGAACACCCCAACAGCGCCCGATCCGGACGGCTTGGCTACATGGGTAGCCTGAGGTGGGTGGAGGCGTCTCACAGCGCGTTCTAGCGGCTGTTGGATTCTCGAGCAGGATGACATTACACTGATCCGTTCGTCCTGAGGACAGGCTTCGCTGCGCTCTGTCTCTCCTCACCACGAACGGGGTTGAATCAACCTAAAGTCATCATGCTCTAATCTGATCCGTCATTCCCGCGAAGGCGGGAATCCAGACTTGCCGCCGCACGATGGATTGCCGTGCTTCGCTCGCAATGACTGGAATGTGCACCCTGGAATCGTGGTTCACTCCACCCATTCCAGTCCGATATCGCGGTAAAGGCTGCGGTCGTCTTCCCATTTCGGGTTGACTTTGACGTGCAAGTAAAGATGCACGCGCACGCCCAGTGTCGCTGCAATTTCGGCGCGTGCGCGTGATCCGATTTCCTTAAGGCGGACGCCGCCTTTGCCCAGCACAATCGCGCGCTGGGTGGGCCTGCCAACTAGAATTTGCTGGTGAATTTCAATGGAGCCATCATCGCGCTCATCATATTTCTCAGTGTTCACGGCGCTGGCATAAGGCAGTTCAGCATGAAGCTGATGATAAAGCTGTTCGCGCGTGATTTCGGCTGCGGTCAGACGGTCCGTCGCGTCAGACACTTGGTCCGCCGGAAAATGCCAGGGCCCCGCAGGCATATAGGCGTCAAGCGTCGTTTTCAGCGTCTCCAGCCCTTCGCCGGTGATGGCGCTGATGAATAGGGTTTCGGTAAAATTCAGCCGCTCATTCAATTTTCCAGTATGAACCAGCAGCTTGTCCTTGGCGGCAATGTCGACTTTGTTGAGGATCAGCATTTTCGGTTCAGGCCGGTGGGCCAGCCCCTCCATGATCATTTCAACTTTGCTGCCCAGTCCGCCTTTGGCATCGACCACGACAGCAATAACATCTGCATCCTGAGCCCCGCCCCACGCCGCCTGCACCATCGCCCGGTCAAGCCGCCGTTCCGGTTTGAAAATGCCCGGCGTATCCACCAGCATCATCTGGGTCTGCCCGTGGATCGCAATGCCCATCAGCCGCACCCGTGTGGTCTGCGCCTTCGGGCTGGTAATCGCCACTTTCTGCCCCACCAGCGCATTGACGAGCGTCGATTTCCCGGCATTTGGTGCGCCCACAATGGCGACTAGGCCGCATTTAGTTTTTGTTTCAGTCATTACCGTTACCAACACTCCGTTCGGGCTGAGCCTGTCGAAGCTCTTTTGGTGCCATACCTCCCCTCCCTGAGCTTGTTGAAGGGCCGTCATGCCCTTTGGCTAGAATGCTAATCGCGGGCCAGTCATTTCGGATCAAAGCCATTTTCTTTGCCCTACTCCACCCTTTGACGCGACGCTCAGCCTCTTGAGCTTCCACACGGGACGAGAATTGCTGATACCAGACGAGCGTTACGGGCAACCGTTCGCGCATGTAATCCGGGCCAAGACCAGCTTGATGTTCGGCAAGACGGTTTTCCAAATTGTGGGTCTGGCCAGTGTAAAACCCGCCACCTCGACAGTGGAGCATATAAGCCCAGAATGCCATTTATTTGGACCGAGTTGAAGGGCGGCCCTTCGACAAGCTCAGGGAAGAGGCCGAAGCAAATCGTTCCTTCACGCCCCCAACATCCCCAGCAACACCCCCGCTGCCAGACTTTCGGCCTCTTGCTTTGAACGCCCGTCTGCCTCGGCCTCCCCCGCACTTCCCAGCGATACTTTGACGCGGAAGCGAGGTGCATGATCCGGGCCGGATCGGTCGGCGACGGTATAGATGGGCGCGCGCCGATTGTGGGCGGCGGCCCATTCCTGCAGTTCGGATTTCGGATGCCGGGGTGCTGTCAATTGCCCCGTGATCGCGCTGTGCCAGTGGCGGCGGATAAAGGCCTTGGCCGCATCCAACCCTTGGTCAAGGAAGAGCGCGCCGATCAGCGCTTCGACCACATCACCCAGCACATTATCACTGTCAAAGGCCCCATCTTCAAGGGCTTGCTTGCCGAGTTTGATGCGCGATGAAAGGCCTATCGCGCGGCCTACCTCCGCGCATGTTGTCCGCGCGACGAGCGTGTTGAGGCGGTGGGACAGTTTGCCTTCGGGGTCATCCGGGTGCAATTCATACAGCCAGTCAGCAATGATCAGGCCCAACACGCGGTCGCCCAGGAATTCCAACCGTTCATAGGTTGGGCCCGCATGGCTGCTGTGCGTCAAGGCGCGCTGAAACAGGACCGGGTCTGCCGGACGGACGCCCAGCACATCTTCCAGCCACGTTGCATGACTGATCAAATCGCGTCGCCGATGCGGCTTCCTCTCGCCGCGGTAAACCAGCTGATAGGGTTGAACCAGTTTGCCGATCCGTCTGTGGAAAAGATCATAAACCACGCGCGGCCCACAAGATTTTCCTGCGGCACAATGCCAATGCCAGCGCCTTCAACGGCGGGGAAGCGGCTGTCAGCGGACCGATCGCGGTTATCACCCATTGCGAAGAAATGGCCGTCCGGCACCGTGTAAATGTCAGTCGTATCCTTTTCAGAAAGACCCATATCAATCACCGTGTAAGTTTTTCCGCCAGGCAGAGTTTCGCGGTACTGCGGATAACGGCACCGCTGTGACCCGTCTGATGCCGTTTCCTGCGTCACGGGTCGATCGCATTTGGTATTGGGCGAAACGGCCACGATAAAATCGGCGACGCGTTCTTTTTTCACTGCAGTCCCGTTAAGGAAAAGCACGCCGCCTTGCATCTGGATCATGTCACCGGGCAGGCCAATGATCCGTTTGATATAGTCAGTTGTGTTGCCGGGCGGTGCCTTGAACACCGCGACATCACCGCGGGCCGGTTCACGCCCGAACACCCGGTGGCCACTGCCTGCGTTGCTCGCAAATTCAGGGCGTTCGCCCATCATCACGCGCACTGATTTGGGCAACCACAGCGAATAGGTCGAATAGCCGTAAGCCCATTTTGATACGATCAGATAGTCCCCAACCAGCAAGCGCGGCACCATCGATTCCGTCGGAATGCTGACCGGTTGAAAGATGAAACTGCGCAGCACGAAGACAATGACCGCCAATTTGGCAAGGAATCGAAAAAAGTCCCCGGTTTCGGAAACTTGGCCCTTCGCTTTTGCAGGCGTTTCAGGCAGGGGCATGGGGTCCGTATCGCTCATCGCGCCGATGTGAGGGCGCGGACGGGCGGCGTCAAGCTTTGCCGATGAAAGGCCATTGCAGATCATGACTGACAACCAGACGCTTCGCCAGATTTTTGCTTGCGAACCTGACCGTGTTGCCCGGCTTTCGGGTGAGGCCTGCGGTATCTGGTTTGATTTTGCCAAGACGCATTTGACGCATGAATTGTTCAGCGAACTCGCCGCAAAGGCAGAGGCCGCTGGTCTTAATGCCAAGCGTGATGCGCTCTTTACCGGGCAAATCGTCAACATCACCGAAGGCCGGGCTGCCGAACATACAGCTGAACGCGGCGAAGGGGCAGCTGATAGCGTCGCGACCGCCAAGATGTTCCATGAACGGATGCGCGGGCTGATTGAGGCGATTGAGGCCGGGGCGCTTGGCGATGTGCGCCATATTCTTCACGTTGGCATCGGCGGATCAGCGCTTGGGCCAGACTTGCTGATTGATGCGCTGGGCCGGGACGCGGGGCGATATGATGTGGCCATTGTCTCCAACATTGACGGCGCGGCGCTCAAAGAAGCGTTTGCGCGGTTTGATCCGGCCAAGACGCTGCTGGTGATGGCATCCAAGACATTTTCCACCACGGAAACGCTCCTCAATGCCGAGAGCACACTCAAATGGATGGCAGCGGGCGGCGTGGCAGATCCGCACGGCCGGGTGATTGCGCTGACGGCTTATCCAGACAAGGCGCTGGAATGGGGCGTGGATGAAACGCGCATATTGCCGTTCAATGAAAGTGTTGGCGGGCGTTATTCGCTATGGTCCAGCATTGGCTTTCCGGCAGCACTTGCGCTTGGCTGGGGCGCGTTTGAGGAGCTGCTGGAAGGGGCCGCCGAAATGGATCGCCATTTCCGCCTGACACCGCTGGAGTCCAACTGGCCTGTGATTGCGGCCTTTGCCGATCATTATTATGCCCAGATGCGCGGGTGCGAAACGCGAGCTGTATTCGCCTATGATGAACGATTGCGCTTGCTTCCGTCTTATCTGCAGCAACTGGAAATGGAATCGAATGGTAAGCGTGTGACGGCGGATGGGGAGATGCTGGTTGGTCCTAGTGCCCCTGTCACTTGGGGCGGTGTTGGCACGGACGGGCAACATGCTGTGTTTCAACTGCTGCATCAGGGCACGCATCTGATCCCCGTTGAGTTTCTGGCTGTTGTCGAACCTGGCCATGATCTGGATGATGCCCATCACCGCCAGTTGCTGGGCAATTGTATGGCGCAGGGTGCGGCTTTAATGGCAGGCAAAGCCCATGATGATCCTGCACGCGCTTATCCGGGGGATCGCCCGTCGGCGACGCTGCTGCTTGATGAGCTTGACCCGCGCACGTTGGGCGCACTCATTGCCTTTTATGAACAGCGGGTTTTCGTGAATGCTGTGTTGCTGGGCATCAATCCGTTCGATCAGTTCGGGGTTGAGCTGGGCAAGGAGATGGCCAAGGCCGTGGAAAGCGGCGGAATAGAATTCGACGCCTCAACAGCGTCGTTGCTCGAACGGGCAGGGCTTTAATTTCGATCAGTGTGAGTGGCGATGTTGATTGGCGCAGCGGGACGTTGATGCCTAACGGCTCAGCCCGAACGGCGTTCAGATTTTGGGAATAAACAATGACAACATATGATTATGATCTTTTTGTGATTGGCGCTGGATCAGGCGGAGTGCGCGCCAGCCGGATTGCGGCTAGCCACGGCGCAAAGGTGGCGGCGGCGGAAGAATATCGGTTGGGCGGAACCTGCGTTATCCGCGGCTGCGTGCC
>JANPCO010000115.1:0-9442 GCA_031430995.1 Sphingomonadales bacterium
CTGATCGCCGCTGTGCTTAAGGGCTAAGCGCTCCATCGCGCAGGCCGCGCCAGATGCGAACCGCCTGCACCGTCTCAGACACGTCATGCACCCGGATGATCTGCGCACCTTGCTCCACAGCCTTGAGCGCGAGGGTGATGGATCCGCCGAGCCGGTTGTCGGCAGCCGCTTCGCCAGATAGCGCCCCGATCATCCGCTTGCGGCTAGAACCCACCAGCAAAGGGCAGCCCAGCCCGTGGAACAGCGAAAGGCCGTTCATGATCGCGAGGTTCGCTGCAATGCCTTTGCCAAAGCCGATGCCGGGGTCTGCAATGATCCGATCCCGCGCGATGCCCGCTGCGACCACCGCGTCGATACGATCTGACAGCCAGTCATACACTTCAATCAGCGGATCGGAATAATGATCGCCACTATGAGGATCACTGGGTTTGCCGGGGAAATGCATCAGGACAACAGGGCATGTGCTGCCCGCAATGACGTTTACAGCCCTGTCATCATAGAGCAGCGCTGACACATCGTTAATCATATGCGCGCCTGCGCCAAGGCCTGATTCCATAACTGCTGCCTTGCGCGTATCAAGCGAGATCGCCGTTCCCGATGGGGCGAGATGTTCGATCAAGGGTATAACGCGCTTCTTCTCATCCTCTTCCCACACCGCCGTTGCGCCAGGCCGAGTCGATTCGCCGCCAATGTCGATGATGGCAGCCCCTGCTGTCGCCATATCCACGGCAACGGACGCTGCCGACGCGGGATCATCCAGCACGTCGCTCCCGCCTGAAAAACTGTCTGGCGTCATGTTGAGGATGCCCATCACTTGCGGTTGATCAAGCCGGACAGTCCGGCTGCCAAGGGTGAGGGCAGGGCGCGGCGAAGTGGCTCGCGCCATCACTATGCGGGCCGCTTCGCGCTGCGCAAGGGAGAGTTTGCCGAGCATTTCATCGATCCGGTCGACTGGGATTAACCACTGGCCAGATCGTTTGCCGCCACTGACGGCAATCATTTCCCAGGCGGAGAAAAATTGCAGACCGCCTGCCAGACGGGCGAATTGGCCATCAAAGCCAAAGGGCGCGTCGATAAATGCAGTCGGGCGGAAATAGAGCGAAGCGTCAGATGTTGGTGTCGGCATGATGAGGCCGTGCCAGGTTTAGCGTGGGAAAGGGAGTAGAATTATGAAAAGGCGTTCGACAGGCGCTCACTTCACCCCAGTCAATATCTCTGCTGTATGATCCCACATGGCAGGACTTCCCGCAGCAAGCATACCTCTGGCTTGATCCCAGAAATGATAAGCTGTTCCGTCCAGCCGCGCCACTTTGCCGCCCGCTTCTTCAAGGAACAGTGCGCCGGGAACATGATCCCACGGTAAAGTTCTCTCAAACAGCGCAAGGTCATTCCCGCCGAGGGCAATTCGGGGATATTGTTCCCCGGCGCAGCGCGGAATGTCAGCCAGCGTCATTTTGCCATCGATCCGTTTGAGACAATCTTCGCGCTCGGCCGCTTCCATGAAGTGCACGCTGATGCCCGCCACAGGCAGCGTTGCACCGCTGCTGCGCGCTTGGATACGTTCATGGTTGATATACGCACCTTTGCCGCGCTCGGCTGTGCAAAGCCGCTGCGTGATCGGGTCATAAATCCATCCCGCCTGTGCCTGGCCGCCGTCCACCAGCCCAATCATAATGGCAAAGGGCGGCTGGCCGTGCGCATAATTGTGGGTGCCATCGATCGGGTCAATGATCCACGCCAGTTGCTGTCCCAGCGTGCTGAGCAAATTCGGATCAGCGGCGCAGGCTTCCTCCCCGATAATCGCAGCTTCCGGAATCAGCTTGGCCAGGCCTTCCGAGAGCATTGCTTCGCTCTCCTTGTCGGCAATGGTCACCAGATCGCCCGGCGTTTTCTCCTGAATATCCTCCGCGCGCAGCGATTGGTAACGCGGGAGGATTACTGTCTCGGCCGTCGCGCGCAAAAGGGCAAAGACGGCAGTGTGAAGGGCATTAGTCACGCCGGACGGACAATCTGCCCGATGCGCGGGAAGTGAACATTAACTGTGCCCGATTTGGCGGACTGCCGCTGAACCACAATGCCGTCTGGTCCTGCATGCAGCAACGTTCCCGCAACGGGAGTATCGCCGGATTGTTCCGTTTGCACCAAGACAGGTTGGCCCGCAGTAAAGCCGTGTTCGATTATAGGCTCCACAGCGGCAGGTTCCTGTGCCTTTGCCGCGGCAATTGCATCGACGGCAGTGCTTTCTATGCGTTTGCCGTGGCCAATGCCTGACACCCGGTCATACCAGGCGGCAAAGCGGGGATGCGCAAAGACTGTGGCTGCAAACTCACCTGAAAAGGGCATGGCTTTCAAAAACCAAGCGTTTGAATAAAGCGCGAGATCACCGTGACCGGGCAGTTCACCGCCAATGAAAGGCCTGCCATCACTTAAAGCCTCTTCAATCCAAGCTGTGGCGGCAAGGCACTGGGTCTGGAGATGAGGCGCGTATCGGGGCATGGCATCAAAGTCAAAACCAACAAAGCGCTGTTTGCGATCTTCAGCAAAGCCAAGTGGGAGCACGCCGGGCGGAACATTTCCCATGGCAGCCGCGACATGGGCTCCAAATTGTGCAGCACCGGCCCATCCCGCAATCATGCGGTGCAGTGCTTCGAGCGGTGCAGGATAGAGGCTAGGTGCCGGAGTGTGTCGCTCCAGCGCTACAAGAATGGCCGTTGTGTCGCAGTAAATGTCTGCGCCGATTTGCATCACTGGGGTGCGGGCATAGCCCCCTGTCAGTTCCACCAGATCAGGCTTGGGCATCATCGACGGAATTACAACAGAGTTCCAGGACAGTTGTTTTACGCCAAATGCTGCCCGCACCAGTTCGGCGAATGGCGAACTGTCATAATGGTGGAAGAAAATGTCAGACATCGGTCAACTCCTGTAATCGGCATTGATGCTGATATAGCCGTGGGTCAGGTCGCAGGTCCACACTGTTGCGCGGCCATCGCCAAGGCCTAGGTCAACACCGATGTCAACGGTGGGGCTTTGCACATGCGCAGTGACTGGGCCCTCTTCATAGTCAGGCACGACAAGGCCGTCTTTGGCAACCAGTGTCGCGCCGAAGCTGATGGAGAGCCGGTCGCGGTCGGCTGGTTCCCCTGCTTTGCCAACGGCCATCACGACGCGGCCCCAGTTCGCGTCGCCGCCTGCAATTGCCGTTTTGACCAAAGGCGAGTTGGCAATGCTCATTGCGATCCGGTGTGCGCTGGCGCTGGTGGTTGCGCTGGTTACGGCCACGGTGATGAACTTCGTCGCCCCTTCGCCGTCCCGCACCACCAGATGAGCAAGTTGGCGGCAGAGGTCCGTCAGGGCCGCCTGAAAAGCGTCCGCGCCGGGGCTGTCAAATGAAGTGAGCGGAGCATGGACTGCCTTGCCAGTGGCAAATGCCAGCACCGTGTCGCTGGTCGATGTGTCGCTATCCACGGTGATGCAGTTGAACGTTTGCGTTGTTGCGGCGGAAAGCACGGTCTGGAGGAAGGCAGAATCCACTGCCGCATCAGTGAAGATGAACCCAAGCATTGTCGCCATATCCGGCGCAATCATCCCGCTGCCTTTGACAATGCCAGTCAGCGTAACAGTTTGACCGCCTACCACTGCTTGGGCGACGGCGCCTTTAGTGAAGGTGTCAGTGGTCATGATCGTCGCAGCGGCGTCTTCCCAAGTGCAAGGGGCGGAGGCGAAGGCCGCATCAAGCCCCGCCTCTGCCTTGTCGATCGGTAAGGGCACTCCAATGACGCCTGTGGAGGCAACAAAAACCTTCGAAGTCGAACAGTCCAAATGCGCCGCGACGCGGGCCGTGACAGCTTCAACTGCTGCTCGCCCGCGGTGACCCGTAAACGCGTTGGCATTGCCTGCACTTACGACCATCGCCCGCGCTTTGCCCTGGGGCAGGCAAGCACGGCACCAATCCACTTCTGACGATGTGCACGCGCTTTTGGTCAGCACGCCAGCCACACTCGTGCCTTCATCAAGGGTGATGAACGTCAGGTCACAGCGATCCCAGGTTTTATAGTGTGCGCGAGCGACACGCAGGTTGACCCCAGCGATTGCGCGCATGTGGGGAAACGGCTGGGCAAGGGGGGATCGTGTCGTCATGCCTAGCCGCATAGCGGGACATGGCGCGCGTGCAAAGAAGGCGCATTCGTTTCAACTAGCCTCAGCTATGGACCTATTAACCTTAAGGTCTTATGTCCCTAACATCATACGATGATCAGACGTGCATTCCTTCTTTTGCTGGCAATGATGACTGGCTTTTCTGCAGCGCAAGCGGCGGAGACCTCTCGGCCTGTGCACGGTGCCCCTGGGATCAGCGTTGCAGCCGCTTTGATGCACACAACGCCTGCCGAATTTCAGGCGCATCGCCGCGTGTCAGCCTATGTCAGTGTGAAACGGATCGATGCATTTGACCGCGCGGATGCAGGCGATCACGGAGTTTCGTATATCGAAATGCCGCCTGCGCCGCGCACGTGCCGGGCAGACCGCGCCCGCGAATAGGCGGACTTTGTTAGCCCGCTGGGCAAACAACATTCTCTCCGCTCTTCAGTTCAAAAGCGCAAACCGGGCGAGCCTCTTGCCTCAGCGCCTCCCGTAAAGTGATAAGGATTCCGCTATGTTAGGCGCAATTGCCAAGGCCGTGTTCGGCTCCTCCAATGACCGCTATGTCAAAACCATCCGAAAGACCGTGGACAAGATTAACGGTTTTGAGCCGACCATTTCCGCCATGTCTGATGAGGAGCTGGCAAATCAGACGGTCATATTCCGCGAACGCCTCGCCAATGGCACGGCGCTCGACGATGTTCTGCCCGAAGCGTTTGCCACTGTCCGCGAAGCGGCGAAGCGGGTGCTGGGGCAGCGGCATTACGATGTGCAGATGATTGGCGGAGTCGTCCTCCATCGCGGTGAAATTGCCGAAATGCGGACAGGTGAGGGAAAGACGCTGGTCGCCACGCTTGCTTGTTATTTGAACGCGCTGGAGGGGAAGGGCGTTCATGTGATTACCGTGAACGATTACCTTGCCAGCCGCGATGCGGATTGGATGGGGCAAGTCTATAAATTCTTGGGTTTGACCGTTGGCAAGATCCTGACGAATATCAGCGATCAGGAACGGCGCGATGCATACGCCGCTGATATTACTTACGGCACCAACAATGAATTCGGCTTCGATTATCTGCGTGACAATATGAAATATGAACGCGGCCAGATGGTGCAGCGCCCGTTTAATTTTGCGATTGTCGATGAAGTCGATTCCATCCTGATCGACGAAGCCCGCACACCGTTGATTATTTCCGGCCCGACCGACGATAAGTCAGAACTTTATGCTGGCGTCGACACATTGGTGAAGCAATTGGTCGCGGAGGATTATGAAAGGGACGAAAAGGCACGCAACGTCATCCTGACCGAAGATGGTACAGAGAAAATGGAACGGATGCTGGAAACAGCGGGGCTGCTGCAGGGTTCCAATCTCTATGACTTTGAAAATACTCAAGTCGTGCATCATGTAACCAATGCCCTGCGCGCCAACCTGATGTTCAAACTTGATACCGACTATATCGTCAAAGATGACAAAATCGTGATTATCGATGAATTTACGGGCCGGATGATGGATGGCCGCCGCTGGTCTGACGGACTGCACCAAGCCGTTGAAGCTAAAGAGGGCGTTAAGGTGGAGCCAGAAAACCAGACGCTGGCGTCCATCACATTTCAGAATTATTTCCGCATGTATCCCAAACTGTCCGGCATGACGGGCACCGCCGCGACAGAAGCGACCGAATTTTTCGATATCTACAAAATGAATTGTGTCACTATCCCTACCAACGTTGGCGTGTTGCGGGCAGATGATGAGGATGAGTTTTACAAGAATACTGGCGACAAGTTTGCAGCGATTGCCAAGCTGATCAAGGAACGTGCGGATGCGGGCCAGCCGATTCTGGTCGGCACGGTCTCAATTGAAAAATCGGAATTGCTGTCTGAATTCCTAAACAAGGAAGGCGTGACGCACAGCATCCTGAATGCGCGAATGCATGAGCAAGAGGCTTATATTGTTGCGCAAGCTGGACGCTTGGGGGCCGTGACAGTTTCCACGAATATGGCAGGCCGAGGCACTGACATTCAGCTTGGCGGCAATGTTGAATTTCGCGTCGAGGAAGAACTCGGCGAAATGGAAAATGGTATCGACCGTGATGAGCAGGTTGAGCGCATCAAGGCAGAAGTCGGGGCGGAAAAGGCCAGTGTGTTGGCAGCAGGCGGGCTGTTTGTCGTTGGCACGGAACGCCACGAAAGCCGCCGCATTGATAATCAGCTGCGCGGGCGTTCTGGTCGTCAAGGCGATCCGGGGCGATCAAAATTCTATCTGAGCTTAGAGGATGATCTTCTGCGCATTTTCGGGCCAGACACACTGTTCGCCAAGATGATGAACAATAATCTGGAAGACGGAGAAGCCATTGGTTCCAAATGGTTATCCAAAGCTATTGAGACGGCTCAGAAGAAAGTTGAAGCACGCAACTATGACTATCGCAAACAGGTTGTCGAATATGATGATGTGATGAATGATCAGCGCAAAGTCATTTATGAACAGCGCAGCGACATCATGGATGCTGAGGCTGTTGACGATATTGTGTCAGATATGCGCGCCGAAGCGGTGAATATGATCATCGCTGATGCCTGCCCGCCCAACAGCTATCCCGAACAATGGGATGTGGAATTGTTGGCGCAAAAGACAACAGATGTGCTCGCTCTGGATGTGCCAGTGACAGAATGGGCGAGGGAAGAGGGGATTGACCCCGAAACACTTGAACAGCGGCTGGCAGATGCAGCGGAGGCGGATCTTGTCGCCAAGCAATCCGAAGACCCTGATAGCTGGCGTGAAGCGGAAAAGAGCATCTTGCTCCAATCGCTTGATCATCACTGGAAGGAGCATCTTTCCACACTGGATTCGCTGCGTGCGGTAATCCATCTGCGCGCTTACGCCCAAAAAACGCCAATCAACGAATATAAGCGAGAGGCTTTTGCGCTGTTTGAACGGATGCTGGGCATGATCCGCGAAGATGTAACGCGCGTCATGTCGCACGCTCAGGTGCAGTCGATGACCAGCGATTTGCCCCAAATGCCGGATTTCATGACAACGCATTATGATCCGTTCACAGGTGAGGATGACAGCAATGACATTGACGCGGCGTCGCTTGGCCTGATCACCACGCGCTTGCCGCCGCTTCAGGTCATTCAGCCTGATGCAGAAGAAATGCTGGGCGTCGATCCTGCGGAATGGGTGGGCAAGGTGAGCCGCAATGCACCGTGCCCGTGCGGGTCTGGGCAGAAGTATAAGCATTGCCACGGCGCGCTTTAAGGATGTTGTTGGTGACATTGTGCCCCAGGCTTGACCCGGAGCCCAAAGGGAAAGCGACCGCGTTCGGGGCTTCTAGGCTCCGGGTCAAGCCCGGAGCACAGCGTCGGTTGTTGAAACAGGATTTATCATGCTCTGGCTAATCCCCACTTTCCTCATCACGGCATTACTTTATGCCAGCGTCGGCTTTGGCGGAGGGTCGACTTACAGCGCGTTGCTGGCACTGGCGGAGGTGGATTACCGCATACTTCCCGCCAGTGCGCTCATCTGCAACATCATTGTGGTGACGGGCGGAACAATCCGCTTTTACCGCGCGGGCTTGCTCGATGTGAAGCGAGCTTTGCCGCTTGCTTTGGTGGCTGCTCCTTTCGCTTGGGCGGGTGGGTTGGCTCAGATCAAAGAAGGAACATTCCTGACGCTGCTGGCGTTAAGCCTATTGGCGGCGGGCTTGGCTCTCCTTCTTCAGAAGGAGCGGGCTGGAGATGCAACCCGTGAGCCGCGCAAAACCGATATCCGCGACATTCTCGTTGCCACCGGTCTTGGTGGGTTGGCGGGGCTAGTGGGTATAGGCGGTGGGATTTTTCTGGCCCCGTTCCTCCATTTCACACGCTGGGGAGGGGCGAAGGCCATTGCGGCGGCAGCATCGCTATTCATCCTCATCAATTCCGTTGCGGGGCTGATCGGACAATCGATCAAGCTTAGCGGAAGTGGGCAGGTCCCTGCGCTGGTAAATCAGTGGCCACTTGCCTTGGCTGTTCTGGTGGGGGGGCAATTGGGCAGCGTAATTGGCATCAAGTTACTCAACCCTGCCATAGTGCGGCGTCTGACAGCAGTTCTTGTGCTTTACGTTGCCGGACAGTTGCTGTGGAAGCTTTACGGGCATTGATCGGACAAGGCAAAAAAAGTGCCCGGACCATGACAGCCCGGGCACCCTGCGTGACGAACTTTCGCCATCCCCCTTTTGAGTGGTCTCTAACATCCCCGCTGCGTTGATGCAGGCTGTGGATGGATCCCGTCTCCCCAAACCATGGCATCCCATGTTCTAGCGTCGTATGGCTAAGCGATGGTTTCGGCTGTGTCATCGGGGAATCCACAACTGTGTTACGTTTCTGTGAACAGTGTGATCATTACGCAACAGGGCTGATAAACTGGACAGCGTGCATTCGGGCCCTTACGGCCCGGGTCATGATCCTATCCGCGCACGAACGCCTCATTGCAAAACGCTATTTATGGCCCGGAAAAGGGGAAGGTTTCATCTTTCTGGTGGCTGCGTTCAGCCTTGTTGCAGTCGCGCTTGGCGTCGCAGTGCTCATTGTGGTTCTGTCGATCACAAACGGCTTTCGGGCCGAGCTATTTGACAAAATAGTCGGGCTGAACGGGCATGCAGTCGTGCAGGGATACGGCGGCCGGTTGACTGATTGGCGGCAGATCATGGCAGAAGTGAAGAAAACGCCTGGCGTCACATCCGCGACTCCACTGATCGAACAGCCGCTGATGGCCAGTTTTACGGGCCGCGTCGAAGGTGTTCTCGTTCGCGGGATGCAAGCAGCCGACATTATCAACAACCCGTCGCTCAAAGGCAAAGTGCTTGTCGGCGCGCTGAGGGATTTGACCCCGGAAAGCGGGAATGTCGCCATTGGATCGCGCCTTGCCAATTCACTGGGCGCGCAAGTGGGCAGCACCATCAGCCTGATTTCGCCTGACGGGCAGACGACGCCGTTCGGGTCCGTTCCGCGCATCGTCAGTTACCGAGTGGCGGCCATTTTTGAGATTGGCATTTATGATTATGACAAAGCGTTCGTCATCATGCCGATGGAAGATGCGCAGACGCTGCTGTTGATGGGCGATGCAGTGGGGATGGTAGAGGTGCAGACCAATGACCCTGACAATGTCTCCCGCATCATGGCGCCACTCGTCGATAAGGTGAGCGGAAAGGCACAAATATCAGATTGGCGCAGCATGAACGCATCGCTGTTTGAAGCACTGGCGGTGGACCGCGTGGTGTCATTCTTTGTCGTGTCGCTGATCACGCTCGTTGCGGTGTTCAACATCATGTCATCG
>JANPCO010000116.1:0-24722 GCA_031430995.1 Sphingomonadales bacterium
CGCCGCCCAAAATTCGGCTGCCCCCCATCCCAGCAAAGCGCCGCTAATCCCGGCGAGGCGCAGGGCTCCCGCGGTAAATTGAGATAAGTCCCTCGCCCCTTCAGGGGAGGGGTTAGGCGTGGGGACTGTCCGTCGCTCAACGCTACCAGATCTGGAAATGACACCCCCCACCCCAACCCCTCCCCTGAACGGGAGGGGCTTTAGATCACCGCCCACCCAATATCTGCCCAAGCAAGACCCGCAGCGCTGGGGTCGCCGCAGCAAGTCCGCCCGCCATCACAGCATCGCCCAGATCAGTACGGAGGATGCCATCGCGGTTTTCCAGACAGTGCCAGAACAGCGCGACCAGTTCGGACAGTTTCAACTGTCCGTCAGCTGCCCGTTCAACCAGGGCAAACAGCGGGCCGAGCTCCTCTTCCGCCGCGACAAGAGCGGTAAAGGTGGGGCGAAGCGTGTGTCCTGCAATGTTTGCTTCGCCTCGTGCAGGATTGGGGGGTGTCGGCTTCGCCGTCATAGCGACACCACGCTGCCGGAGCTTTCAAGGTTCAGTGTGTAAGACCGCTCCCCATTGAAATCCCCCGCATAATCAAGCCGCGCGACCAGGAATTTGCCGCGCAGACGCTCGCCACTCTCAAAGCTTAATTCATAATCATCAAGCACGCCGGAGAGCGCATTGGTCTTGATCCGTGTTTCGGCGGTGGAGCCCGTAAACACGCCCGCGCCAGAGACGGATACTGACCTCACCCCTGCGCCTGATAGCAATTCGCGCCACGCGCCCGATCCTTTATTGGTGATGACAACAGCGTCGCCGTTGATGCTCAATTGCGTCGTCCGCAGCCCTGCGACTGTGCTGTAAACCGGCGTCGTCGCGCCGTCCCCGACCTTCAAGAGGAAAGCCGATCCTTTTTCTGCTGGCATGATATGTTCCTTTTATGGGGCCAATAGTCGAATGCGATACTCCACCAGCCCGGCCCACGGCCCGGCGGGATCGCGCGCAATGAGGGAGCGGAGGAAAATGTTGGAGGCAACGCGCCATCCCAGCAGATCGCGCGCCATCGCCGCCACTGCGTCTTCGGCGTGGCCCATCAGTTGATGCAGCCGTGTGGCGTCTTCCCCGTCATCCCATACGGTCAAAGCCAGACGGACTTCGCGGCCCGTGGCGGTCTTGGTGCTCGAATCGCTCACCAGACCGTCGGCAATGCTGATGTAGGGAAAGGCTGCGAGCGGCGGCACACCGTCATACACGCCACTGAGCGCGCCGGACAGGCTGGGATGGGCCTCTAGCGCGGCTATGGCAGCAGTTTGAACTGCAATGACAGCGTCACTCACCGGGCGATGTTCCGAACGTCTGCGTCGGTGACGGTGCGGGCTTTCAGGTCTTTGCCTTCAATCGCAACGCCGCTGTCTGTCCGCTCCAGCGTCACATCCTTGGGATGATCAGCCTTGGCCAGAATGCGCTCAATCTGGCGTGCTGCGAGTTTGAGGGCAATGCGCTTTGCAAAGCTCAGAAGTTTGTCGAATTTCATGGTCGCTTCTCCTCACAGGTTAAGATCATTTGTGCAGGTTCGCGCGGGTTGCTCACCACGGCGCGCACCGCGAGGAAGCGCCCCCGCCAGACAAGGCGCGTGTGAACGCCAATGCCTTCGCGTTTGCGCATCACCACTTGCCAGCGTGGCAAGGCGGAGAGGCTATGCGCCGCTTCAAGATTTGCCGGAATCAAAGGCATTACCCCGACCCATGCCGCCCCGTCATAAAGCCAGCCGCCAGTGCGTCCGCCAGAGGGCGACCGACTTTCCGCGCGCCGCTCAATCGTCACGCGTTCACGCAGGTTTCCTGAAAATTCTGTCATGGTGGTTCCCCTTAGCTTAGCCGCATCCGCCGCCACGGCCGCCACAAGGCTGCGACAATTGCAGGTGGCCCAGCGTCGTCAGGCGCATCGCGCACAGCATGAAGATGAGCTGCAAGGCGAATGACCCCGTGGCGAATGGTCTCCGGCAGGCTGCCCCAGTCCGCGGCAATGCCAGCGGTAAAAGACACATCCACTCGCGTGGCCAGCCCCGGCTCTGTCACTCGAACCCAGCCATCGCCAGACCCGTCAATATCAAGGGCAAAGGCAGAGACAGGCAACGCAAATGGACCTCCCGTGGCGGGCACACCCGTCACCAGCGAAATCGCCTGAACCGGCGTTGCGCCTAGCCTTTGCCAAGCGGATGAAACGCGCAATCGGTCCACATGCCCGCGCTGCAAAAAGGCTTGGCCAGTAAAGGCTTCCCCGTGCGCGGCTGCTGTCGCGATCAGTGCAAACAGCAAAGGGTCTTCTTCACCAGCCTCCAGACGGACATAGGTTTTTAGTTCGTCAACCGCGTCTGCGCTGACGGTGATGGGATCAGTTTTGATCATGGTCAGCCCCTATGGTGCAACGTAACATCCGGCAGTCACCCGCCAGATGACGCCCACAGTTGCGGGGCAGATGATGGTTGTGGCTGTGCCCTGCGCACTGGCAGCGATGGGAAAGGCGAAATCCTCTCGCCACGGATCACGCTGGCCCAGTTGCAGCGCATCGGCAGCCAAAGTGAAGGCCAGTGCCCCTGGCAAATTGCCGGTGGTGATGGTCACTGGCGTAGCTGCAGCGGTCAGGGTGGCACTGGCGAACCGGCTGATGGAGAGATAGGTCAGATAGTGGCGCAAGCCTGACGACGGCGCGTTCAATGTGAGCGTTGCCGCTGCACCTGCCGTGCCCAACGTCGTGGCAATAGCTGTGGTTGCCGTGCCGACCAGCGATTGATCAAGCGGCGCGCCATTGGCACAAAGGATGCATATGCCAGCCCCGCTGGTAAAAGCGTTGCACCGGGCACGGGCAAAGCGGAAACCGGCAATGCTACCCGTCCATGTGCCAGGCGTGCTTCCTGCAACGCGCAAAGCATAGCTCGGAAACCCGTTGACCGGGCGAACGGCAATGGCTTGCCAGTTCACATTGTCGACGCTGGCTTCAATGATGAATTCCAGGTTGAAGGTGCCGCGAATATCGAAAATGATCGTCGCGCAGCCATCTGCTGGCAGCGCGATTTCGGAATTGAGTAGCGCCATCGTGCCTGACGCAAACAAAGTTTCACGCGGATGAAGCGCGCCGACGCTAAGGTCTTTTGATAATTTGGCCATCAGAAAGCACTCCAGTTGATTTTGAGGGGTCCACTCATTGCACTGGCAAAGGCGGCGGTGATGGTCAGGCTGCCCGCGCCGGGGCTGGCCGCAAGAGCGAGGAGATCCGTCATTTCAGGATCATTTTCGTCCGCATCACTTGTCGGCGCCAGCGATAGGATCAGGCGCGACGACGGTGTAAGTCCAGGGGCTGCAAAGGCTTCCTGATGTTCAAGGCGGCCGGCAGGGTCGCCAAGCGTCAGTGTTGCTGTTCCTGATACAGGTGGCGGGCCCGCGGGGCCTGCAGGTCCACTCGCCCCAGTTGCCCCCGCTGGGCCTGCAGCTCCTGTCAGTCCGGTCGCCCCAGCTTGCCCGACTGGCCCCGGCGTCCCTTGCGGACCCACCGGTCCAATAGCACCTGCAGCTCCGCTGGCTCCGGCAGGACCGATAGCGCCAGGCGGCCCAATGACAGCTGCCAAAGGCGGTGCCGGCACTGCCGATGCCGACGGTGCCATTGTTCCAGCTGGCCCGCGCCACCGCGTGACTATGGCAGGCGGCAACTGTCGCCACTGCAAAATATGCGTCATGCTGACACCGTTTCGCGCAGCCGAATGGCAACGCTTTCCGTCACAATCACTCCTGCACCAACGGAAAGCCGCGCATCGGCCAGATACGCGCCTGGGGTCAGGGTCGCGCTGGTCGCCGCCGCAATCGTCAGCGTCCATCCGGCTAGATCAGCGCCTGATGCTGCGCGGTTGGTAATGGTAAAACTAGCCGCGATAGGGGCAGAGGTGGGCGCTGTCGTGCGCCCAGGCGGAACAGCCTTTAGCTTAGCCGCAATGGCCGTAACGCTGGCGGGATCACCTGACAGCGCGTCAAGGGCAAGACTGATCGTCTCCCCGCGTTGGAAGATATAGGGTGTCATGGTGGAAGTCCTTTTGCGGGAATCAAAGGTGATGAAATTGAGGTGATCACACACCTCCACACTCCGTTCGGACTGAGCTTGTCGAAGTCGTCCCTTTTCTTTTTGCACCATCGGCACAGAAGTAAGGGAAGGCTTCGACAAGCTCAGCCCGAACGGGTCAGGGGGTTGTTCCCCTCCCGCAAGTGGGAGGGGAACTCGCCATTAGCTCACGCCGAATCAGCTCACGCCAAACTTCATCAGCTTGATCGCTTCACTGTTGGACACGGTGCCACCGATCCGTTTTGTCGCGTAGAATTGCACAAAGGGTTTGTTGGTGAAGGGATCGCGGATGATGCTCGTCTCACTGCGTTCGGCAATCAGATAGCCTGCCTTGAAATTCCCAAAGGCAATTGACATTGAATTTGCCGCAATATCGGGCATGTCTTCGGCTTCAACGACTGGATAGCCGAGCAGCGTATCAGGCTGACCGGCCATCAGCCCCGCCTGCCAGATAAACGCGCCGTCACTCGTCTTGAACCGTCGGATTTGCGACAATGTGGCGCTATTCATCACCCAAGTTGCGCCCTGACGGTAGGGCGCGCGAAGGGCGTGGATCAGTTCCACCAATTTGTCGGCTGGGTTGATGCTTGCAAACGCCGCTGACACGCCTGTGGGCAGATATTGCAGCGTGCCAAATGGACGCGCAGCATCAGACAGAGCAGAGTTCGCCACTGTCAAAAAACCACGCGGGCGGCTGGTGCCACTGCCACTCACAAAGGCGGTGCCTTCCGCCTTCGCAAATTCCATCGCAATTTCACTTGCCAGCCAGCTTTCCACGTCAAATGCCGCGTCATCAAGCATGGCCTGAGTTGCGGTAGGATTGGCATAAAGTTCCCCAAAGGCAGGGGTGATTTCCTGAAACTGCGGTGTGCCCGTTTCGGGGCGTGAGCCAGTTTCGGATGACCAGCCTGAAGAAGTGCCGCCTACAGTGACCAATTTGCGGTATCCAGACGTGCCAACCCGTACGACATTGGCAATGGCGCGGATGGGTGAAATGCTTTTCAGTGTCGCGTCAATCTGTGCATCAATCTCACGCGGCACAGCAAAGCCGCCGTCAGCCAGCACTGCGCCCGATACGCTTTTCAATTCCGTGTCGACGCCGCGCCGCAAAAAGCCATCAACAAAGGCTGATCGCGCTTGATCCATTCGCGCGCCACCGCCCAAGACCGGCCGTATAACTGCAGGTGCGGGGTCAACCACAGTTTCAAATGCGGCCTCCAGTGGGTTTGCTTTTATTTCATACGTCATGTCATTCTCCTTGTTGAACAGGTGATGGGTTTAACTCTTTGGGGTCACGCTCGACTGCCAGCACCCGCGCCAGCGGCTGCATCGGGTGAGTCACGACGCTCACTTCGATGAGGTCGAGATTGGTAAGTTCGCGATATGTTCTTTGGCTCATTCCACGAACCCGGTATCCGAACGAAAGGCCCGTGCCAGGGCGAATGGCAACATCGGCGTCTACCTGAGCAATAACGCGCAGGCCGCGGGCATCTTCGCTCAGATGCTCGACCGCACCGATGCGCTTGCCTTTGTCATGCTGATGCAGCAGCGGAATTGCCGCCCTGCGCTTACTCTGAGCTTGACGAAGGGCAGTCGCAAAAGCGCCTTTCCGAATGATGTCCCCGCCTTTATCGGGCCGGTCAAAAATGGCGGCATATCCCGAAAAGCGCATCATCGCAGCACCAACCCAGTCAGGCCAAGCTTCACTGCAATACCGATCACCAGAAGCGCAAGCGCCATTCGAACAATCCAGCCAATCGCGGCCTTACGTGCCGACGATTTGGCATCGCGCCACGCCGTCAGCAGCTCGCGCAGTTCAGTCATATCCTTAGGGGCCTTGTCATCATCCAGCCCCAGATGCGCCAGCGCGCGGGCCGCGCCCTGTTCAGACGCTTCCTCAATAAGCGCACGCAACGTGATCAGATCAGCCCCGCGCGCTTCAGCCCGCGCGGTCAATTCGGTCAACATCATTGTCATTGTCTCATTCCTACAAGGGCCCGCTTTTCTTCCGCCGTCAGGAAATCCGCCGCGCTCACCTGGGCCCAAAGCCGTTCCCGGTCTTCAGAAAGCGCCGTCACCTGATCGAGATCAATTGCAAGCGAGAGGCCCGCAAACCAAGGCCGCAAAGCCTGGGCAAGCGCGTCCAGTATCTTGCCGGAAAGCGGCAATATGGTCAGCCTCCACAACGCTTTGTTGGCTTCGCGGTAGTTCGCATAGGTTGCGTCGCCGGGCAGGCCGAGCAGCATCGGCGGCACCCCAAAAGCCAGCGCAATTTCCCGCGCGGCGGAGGCTTTGAGGCCGACAAAATCCATGTCAGCAGGCGAAAGGGACAGGGATTGCCATTTAAGCCCGCCTTCCAGCAGCATCGGCCTCCCAGCGTTCAGGCTTCCTGAAAAGCTGGCGTCCAGTTCTGCGCGCAGCCGGTCAAACTGATCGCGGCTTAGCCCTTCGGACGCTTCATGGACTAGGGCACCCGATGGCTGCGCGGCATTATCAAGCAGCGCCTTGTTCCATTTGGCGGCTGCATTGTGGATTGCCACAGCGCCAGACGCAGCACCTAGACAGCCGAGGCCGTAATGATCATCCAGGGGATGCAAAGTGCGGATATGGATCACGTTTTCCGCTGCCAATCGCGTCACATTCGCGCCGACCCGGTAAGCAAAAGCCGTTGGCCAGCCCCGTGCATCAGCCTCCACCGAAACGCGCTCTGGCCTCAGCGCGTACAGTTCCTGGGGGCCGCCGTCGGCCCCAGGGAGCATTTCGATATAGGCATTGCCGTGGAGCAAAAGGTGAATGGCTGCTGTTTCCAGCAGACTCTGCCCGCCAGACGTGGCACGGATCATCGCCAATGCGCCTTCATCACTGGCCGTGATCGGCGCAGACGCCACCCCTTCCGCCACCATCCGCACCGCGCGCTGCGCAACGGCATTGTCGAGATAGCCATCCCGCACCTGGCCCTCATAAGTCCGCGGCCACTCACCACTGGACCACGCGCCATACCCACGCGCAAGCACCGGACGCGCCAAAGCACGCCCGGCAGATTTTCTGCCGAACCATTTCATTATCGGGGTTCCTTATGTTTTAGGACAAAGAAAAACCCCGCCGAAGCGGGGTTAAACTTGTTAAAAATACCATCCGTTCACGCAGCGATCGGAATTTCGATTTCGCTTATGGTCGAGGATGGGAACATTGAAAGCGAGCGCAAGGCATCAATCCCGAGTTCAAGCACTGTCGCCTCAACGGCGTTCCTGATTGCTTCGAAAATTAGCTCTTGTTCGATTGTGGACATGTTATCCCTTTCATACCGCTCTCAGTGGCGCAGAAGATTGCTTTGTAAAGCTCAACCACGCCCCGTGACTTTCGGTTGCGGCAAACACACCCTGACTGTCAAGGGATTTACCAACTGCCCGAAAAAATATGGCATCGGATGGGCTACGCAAATGCAACTTAATATGCTTTGCCTTCAAACTACTTTCTGAAAGCTTAACAGCGCCATTCAAGAGCCCGATAAGCGTGTCGACATACTCCGTTTCCGGCAGAGATCCGTAGTCAAGCAAGGGGCAAACGATCACCTCTCGGATACGGAGAACCTTGCCGGTGTAGCCTTTCTGCGTTGCTAGAATAGCACATGCGCAAGCGACGCTCCTATTATTTTTGGCATCGAATAGTGCAATCGCCCATTCAGTTTGGGAACCATTTTGAGCAAGCTGGCGAGTCACAGAGACAGGACCAGCCCCATAGCTATCAAACGCGTCACCGACTTCTTCACACTGATTCGCCCATTCCTTTTCAAACTTGTCCCAACTGTCATCCGAAGTTAGCAGGCGCACGATTTCCATAACATTCCCTTTTAGCGTAACGTTAAAAGTAGTGAATTCGTCGCGTTTGTCTAATAAAAATGTGAAATCTCTGAGCTAAAATTTTCCTCACAAAACCCGCACCCCAACCCGCCGTTCCTTTGGCCCCAGCATCAGTTCGGTCAGCGCCCAGACGCAGGCGTCGGCGCGGTCGGGGGAGTGGCTGGGGCCGTCATAGCCGCCGCCGGAGATCAACCCGCACAGTTCATCCTCCAGCGCAGGGAAGGCCCCGACAAACGCAGCTTTACCCGCTTCAAACAAGGCCGCAACAGGTTCTGCCCGCGCCACTTTGCCGCGTGAGGCATGGACACGCCTGACGGGCATCGTAACGTCGGCACTGCGCAACACGGCCTCCACCATCGCGCCTCCATTATTGGCCTCTGCGACTACTCGGTCTGCGCCCCAGCGGTCTGCGGCGTCCGCCACGGCGCGGGCCCAGCGTTCCGGGCTTGCGCCTTCAACTGTATGATCGCCGAGGACATAACCGACGCCGTCCTCACCCAGGCCCACAGCCACTATCCCGCAGGCGTCGCCGCCCACCGAAGCGCTGGGGTCCACACCGATGACGATGCGGCGCAGCGGCGGCGCGGCAGCCTTGCGGCAGCGTTCGATCAGGTCCCGCGTCCACAGCGCGCCTTTCAGATCCTCAATCAACTCTCCGTCTAGTTCCTGCCGCCCCAGCCGGGTTCCGGCGTAAAGGCCGTGCATCCGATCAAGCCATGCCTTTGGCAGATGTGCCTTATTTTCAAACGTCTGGCCCTGGCTGACATGCACCCCTTGCTCTGCCCTCAAGCGCCGGATGATGGCAACAGGGCGGGGCGTGGTCGTCACCACAATCTGTGGCCGGTGCCCCAGACGCAGCGTCATCCCCAGCATATCCCAGGCCGCCTCTGCCCGGTCCCATTTGGCGATTTCATCGCACCAGGCGATATGATGTTCCGGGCCGCGAAGGCTTTCAGGCTCAGCCGCCGAATAGAGCGTCGCGATCGCGCCGTTTGGCCATGTCAGGCGACGTAATGACGCCTCATACACAGGCCGCGTTGCATCCGGCGCAATGGCAAGCAGGCCGCTTTCCCCCTCCACCATGATCTGCCGCACTTCACCCAGCGACGCCCCGACCAGCGCAATGCGCAAATGCCCGTTTGCTTCTGCCTGAGCGCGGATCCATTCCGCGCCAGCCCGAGTTTTGCCAAAGCCACGCCCCGCCATCATCATCCACACCCGCCAATCGCCGGGCGGTGGCGCTTGCGCTGGTCGCCGCCAGAATGGCCAGTGCCATTCCTGCTGTTCGAACCAGATTTTCCGCTTGTTCCGCAGCTTTTTCACTCGGTCCGCATCAGGCAAACTGGCCAGATGCTCGGCTTCGCTGAAGGCAGTGCTGGCAGGACCTGGCATCACGGCTTCGGCTCCGGACTGGGGCCTGCCATGCGGGCGTGCATTTCGGAAAACTTCGCCTCCATCCGTTGACGCGCGGTGCTTTGACCCTTGGCGGGTGCCTTTGGCTCCACGCGCCCAGTCACGCTCACGCGGTGCGCTGACAACAAGGTCAGGCCAAGACGGTATTTCTGAGCGCGTGATTGCAGCGTCTTGGCGGTAACGTCCCCGCTGACGCTGATCAGCGCTTCGCTCAGCAGGTCAGTTTCCAGCCGGGCATATCCTTCGGCCAGGGCGGCGCTCCACAAAGCGCGGAAGCTCTCTGATCGACGGCGCTCCCGGTAAACGGAGGAAGGAGACACGCCAGCGGCCTTGGCAGACGCACTGACATTGGCCTTTTCCGCCAGCTGATCAAGAAACCGCTGCCGCGCCTTGGCGTCAAATTTAGGTGATGCAGGCGCACTCGCTGTGAACTGGGGCATGGGTACCTCCATAAAAAAGGCCCGGAAAAGCAAATTGCTTCCGAGCCATTGGGGGATGTATCTGGACGCGGATATGAGGCTCAACCCCATCGCCGCGACTCGCACTTTTCGACTGTGCCTAGATTTAACCAAACAGCGTGACGATGTCAAGACAAAAATGCCAAATGGGTTATTTGTGATCGCCCTATATGTTATCTTACGGATTTGAATTGAGGCAAAATAGGGGTGTTTGCACCCGGGGGCGTGTTTCAGCTTCAATTACCGGTATTTTGCGCTATTACTTGTGAAACGGGGACCAAAATGCCTTTGACCGAAGACAAATTATCGGAAATTATTGCAGAGTTGGCGACCCGCCCGGGGCATGAGAAAGTTCGGGGGCTTTTATTCAAACTTCTCACCGATGGGCTGGGTGCAACCTCTACTGATATAACGTTCGAACAACAGACGTTTGAAATCCGCGGGCGGATTGATGCTCTGCTGGGGCGAACAGTTATTGAGGTTAAGTCCGACCTGCGTAAGGAAAGTTTTGAAACACAGCTGGCGGGATATCTGAAGGACCGACGTGCCGTCACCGGAAGCGATTTCGTGGGCATCATCACGGATGGCGCTACTTTCGCTGTCCACGAACTTGCCGAAGATGGTATTTCTCTGATCGCACTCAGCACATTTACGCCTGATCCTGAGTCGCCTTTCAAGTTGCTCAGCTGGTTGGAAAGCGTCGTGGCGCTGCAAGATAAATTGCTGCCCGATATTGCCCGAATCCGGATTGAGCTGGGAAGAGAATCCGTCCTGTACCAGCGCGCTATGCGGGAATTGCGCCTCTTGTGGGAACGGCTTGCCGATCATCCCGAGGTTATTCTGAAACGTCAATTATGGGACCGATTGCTGCGCGTTGCTTACGGTGCCGAAATTGACGCACCCGCACTGTTCTTTCAACACAGCTATCTGGTGATCCTTGCTAAAACCGTGGCGACAATGGCGCTCACCGGCGGCCTTCCCGAAACCGGCAAGGAGTTGCTGGACGGTCAGCCCTTTCGTGATTTGGGGATATTGAACGCGGTAGAGGCGGATTTCTTCGACTGGCTACTGTGCGACCTGCACGGCGACGCACTTGTCCTGCGGATAGCGCAACAGGCAAAGCGCTTTAAGCTCGACGCGATTGATGCAGACGTTCTGAAAGGACTGTACGAAAGCCTGATTGACCCGGAACAGCGGCATGATCTGGGCGAATATTACACACCGGATTGGCTTGCCGCACGTATTTGCACAGCCACAATCGACAAACCGCTGGAGCAGCGCGTGATTGACCCTGCCTGTGGTTCGGGAACGTTCCTGTTCCACGCGCTTCGCCGTTTGGTGGAGGCTGCAAATGCGCAGAAAATGTCGCCAGCTGACGTTGTCATTTTGGCGGGTGAAAAGGTGGCGGGGATCGACATCCACCCAGTTGCCGTCATTTTTGCGCGCGCAACTTGGCTGCTGGCCCTTGCGCCAACCTTTGCCAAAGGACGTCCACCGTCGCTTTCGGTTCCAGTGTATCTGGGCGATGCGCTCCAGTGGAATACCAAGGATTTAATGAACAAAAGTGAACTCGAAATCCTCGTGCCGCCGGCGAACTCGACTGATAAGCCCACAGTCCTCCGCTTCCCTGAGGACGTAATCGACAAACCGCAATTGTTCGATCAAACCTTGGAAGCAATGCTGAGTTTCGCGCAAAGCGGCCAACCTGCCAAAGCGATCAAAGACTGGATGCGAGAGCATGATGTGCCGGGCGATGCGGCAATGCTAGTTGATACCTACGAAAAGCTGGTCAAGCTGAACGAAGAAGGCCGGAACCATATATGGGGTTATGTTGCGCGCAATCTGTCACGACCGATCTGGCTGGCAACTGAGCGGCAAAAGGCTGACATTGTCATCGGCAATCCGCCTTGGGTCCGCTATTCCTCTTTGTCGAAGGTCAATCAGGAACGACTGAAGACCGAGGCAGGCTTTGCGGGTGTCTGGCTCGGGGGCAAGGCGGCGACTGCCAATGATTTATGCGGCTATTTTTTTGCCCGCGCCGTGGCGCTTTACATGCGGCGCGCAGGGAAGATTGCGTTTGTGCTGCCCTATGCGGCGATGAGCCGTGATCCTTATGCCAAATTTCGCAAAGGCGATTTTCAGCATCGTGCACTTCCCGTTAGCGTGCGTTTTACAGGTGCGTGGACTTTTCCATCAGACGTTCAGCCATTATTTCCAGTGCCGTCGTGCGTGTTATTTGCAGAAGGCTCAGATCTACCGCGCCCGTTGCCCAAAAGGATAACGCGGCATTCGGGGCAATTGCCAACACGCGATGCGACACCGGACATGGCCGATGCATGTTTGCAGGCTAGCGCCGATGATTGGCCCGCCGATACTGGCGTGTCCGCGTCACCCTACCGTGAAAAATTCCGCCAAGGGGCGACGTTGGTGCCGAGGCGTCTTGTCATTGTTGAGCGCCTGCCAGCAAGCGGACGGCTAGGCGCAAATCCTTTGGCGCCGCGTGTGCGCGGTCGGACATCGAAGCAGGACAAAAAGCCGTGGAAGGGTTTGGAACCACTTGAGGGGCCAGTGGAGGCAGAGTTTCTTCGCCCCGTTTATCTCGGCGAATCAATTGCGCCTTATCGGGTGCTGTCGCATGTTACGGGTGTGATCCCGTGGAATCCCAACACGCGTAAAGTGATGGATAAGGAAGGCGCTTACAGCGTAGGAAAAAGGTTGCTGGCCGAATGGCTGACCAAGGCGGAGGCGCTTTGGGATAAGCATGGCTCCAAAACTATGACGTTCAAGCAGCAGTGTGACTATTTTGGAAAACTGGGTTCGCAGTTCCCGTTGGCCAAAGTTCGGATCGCTTATTCCAAGGCGGGCAGCCAACCAGCAGCCGTCGTAATTCAAGATGCGACAGCAATCATCGACCATAAGCTCTACTATCTTGGTCTAAAATTGCTTCAAGAAGCCTACTATCTCTGCGCCATCCTCAACAGCGAGACCGCACGCGCCGCAGCCGAACATTGGCAATCCGAAGGGCAATGGGGAAAGCGGGACTTTGACAAAGCGGTCTTCAATCTGCCCATCCCGCTCTTCGACGCCGCCAACCCGCTTCACACCACCCTTGCCAAGGCGGCAGCAAAGGCAGAGACGCTGGCGGCCAAGGTCGAACTGAAAGAGGGCGAACATTTCCCCCGCACCCGCAAACGCATCCGCCAGGCCTTGATCGCCAACGGTGTCGCAATCGAAATCGAAACACTGGTTGCCCAGTTGATTGGCGTTGCGCCAGCGCCTATTACTACGGGCGACGATGATGACGTGGAGGACGATGATGCGGACTGACATTTTCGGCCTTGCGCCGCGCCAGCAAGATATGTTTGGTGAGCCGCAGGGCAGTTTTGACACTGTGATGTCAGATGATGAGATCCGTGCCGAATTGCAGGATGTTCTCGACCTGCTCAGCTCATCCAACGCAATACCTTGGGAAACGCGGCAGATGATCCAGATCAGCAACATGTTCCCTGAAATAGCGGCGCGGCTGCCTCGCGCTGAAGCCGCCCGGTTCACGAGCGAATTTGATCGTCAAATGAACCGGTTGCGAAAGATTGCGGCTTAACCCCCACGTCTCAAGCCCGCTCCTTCGTCGCCCCGAACTTTAGCGCTTCGTTGCGGCTGGCGACATAGTTTAGGTCCCATTGGTCTTTGGCCAGAAACACTGGCGCGCCGTCTCGGTCAGTGGCCATGGCGGTGCGGTGAGTTTCGGTGAAGCTTTTGAGCGCCAACGGAGTGGCGGTGATCCAGCGGGCGGTGTCCCACGGGCTCGGCTCCAGCACCGCATCCACCTTATATTCCACTTCGAGGCGAGAAATGAGCACTTCCAGCTGGAGTTGCCCAACGACGCCGACGATCCACTGCGATCCGATATCGGGGAAGAAGACTTGCGTAATGCCTTCCTCTGCCAAGTCAGACAGCGCCTTGCGGAGTTGCTTCGTTTTTGTGGGGTCCTTCAGCGCCACGCGGCGCAGGATTTCGGGGGCGAAATTGGGCAGGCCGGTGATGGTTGTCTCTGTGCCTTCCGAGAGTGTATCGCCGACGCGGAGCGTGCCGTGGTTGGGGATGCCAATGATATCGCCGGGGAAGGCTTCATCCGCAATTTCGCGTTCGCGGGCGAAAAAGAGGATGGGACTATGGACGGCAATGCTTTTTCCCGTGCCGACTTGGTTTAATTTCATGCCGCGTTTGAACCGGCCTGAACAAAGGCGCATGAAGGCGATTCGGTCCCGGTGCATCGGGTTCATATTGGCTTGCACTTTGAAGATGAAGCCAGTGACTTGTTGGTCGTCCGGCGAAATGGGGTGGGGTTGTGCGGGCTGAACGCGCGGGGGCGGGGCGTGGGTCGCCAGGGCATTGATCAGCTCTTCGACGCCGAGATCGCGCAGGGCGGAGCCGAAATAGACCGGCGTCATGTCCCCGCCGCGGTAGGCGTCAGCATCAAAGGTTGAATATCCGCCGCGGGCAAGCTCAGTTTCTTCGATCAGGCGCGCGCGGGCGTCTGCGCTGATGTGCGCGGGGATGGGTCCGAAATCGTAAAGCCCTTCATGAAGCCCACCCATGCCAATCGGCCAGTTCATCGGCGCGACGTCAAGCTGGAGCTGATCAGCGACTTCATCGATGAGGGCAAAGGGATCGCGGCCTTCGCGGTCGATCTTGTTGATGAAGGTGATAATGGGGACGCTGCGCAGGCGGCAGACTTCGAACAGCTTGCGGGTTTGGGCTTCTATGCCGCGGGCGGCGTCGATGACCATGACGGCGGAGTCTACGGCGGTGAGGGTGCGGTAGGTGTCTTCGGAGAAATCCTCGTGGCCTGGTGTATCGAGGAGGTTGAAGGTAATCCCGTCGCGCTCAAACGTCATGACGGACGATGTCACCGATATCCCGCGCTTCTGCTCAATTGCCATCCAGTCGGACCGCGCGCGCCGGTTTTGCCCGCGCGCTTTGACTTCGCCCGCCGCCTGAATAGCGCCGCCGAACAGCAACAGCTTTTCCGTGAGCGTCGTCTTGCCCGCGTCTGGGTGAGAGATGATGGCAAAGGTCCGGCGTTCTGGACGGTTTGAATTGAGCTGTGACATGGTGACGCGCGCTTAGCCGGGATAGGCGCGGAACGCTAGCGCAGCTTGGTGATTGACAGGCCGTCCGCCTTTGCCCGGTCCCGCGTTGATTCCTCGCTCCGTTTCAGCGCCTTGGATATCGCCCGCAGCGCCATCCCCTTTTTGGCCAGCGTGTGCAGTTTCTGAATTTCATCACTGGTCCACGGCTGGCGGTGGCGTTCAAATCTCTCGGTCATGATCTTTGTCTAACCGAGCCAGTCGCCCTAGTCACCTGTTACAGCGGCACCTTGACCGCAGGGCGCAAGAGCTCCCCACCAACATCTGTCACGGCGCTAAACATATTCCCCTAGCATTTATCGATTTGATGTCCGTTCGCACCACTGGCAAAACGCTCGTCATGATTTGAGGTAATGATCAAGGGAGATGGGGATGAGACTGCAAGGCAAACGCGCGTTCGTGACAGGCGGCGCATCGGGGCTGGGTGAAGCCATTGTCCGCCGCTACGTCACCGAAGGGGCTATCGTCACCATTGCTGATATCAATGTGGCTGGCGGAGAAGCCCTGGCGACTGAAATAGGCGCGCAGTTTGTGAAGCTGAATGTGTCAGAAGAACAAGACTGGCTGGATGCGTTTGCCGCACTCGACCGTATCGATATCCTTGTAAATAACGCTGGCATCACGACGCACGGTTCAATTGAAGATTTGACGCTGGCGCAGTTCCGTCATGAATATGATGTTGATGTTGTTGGCGTTTTCCTGGGCTGCAAACATGTCATCCCGCTCATGAAAGGCGCTGGCGGATCCGTTATCAATATGTCGTCGATGTGCGGCGTGCGTGCGCAGGGCGATTTGGCGGCTTATAATTCGGCCAAGGCAGCGGTGACGCACCTGACCAAATCAGTCGCGCTTCACTATGCCAGCCACGGATACGGTATGCGGTGCAACTCAGTTCACCCCGGTGCCATTCATACGCCGATCCTTGAAAAAGTGATGGCCCAAGTCGAAGATGGCCAGGCGCTTTATGATGGCTGGGTGGCGTCGCACCCGATCGGGCGGCTCGGCACACCGGAAGAGATTGCCGCAATTGCAGTTTATCTGGGATCAGACGAGGCTGGTTTCACCACAGGCGCCGAGTTCCGGATCGACGGTGGCAGTTCGATTTGATGGCCAAGACTTGGAACGCCGCCCGGCATGGCGGACAGGTTGATAGAGACAGGTTGAAATTAAAGGAGAGACACAATGTTGTTTGAAGGCCCCTTGGAAGACCGTGTCGCGATACGCGACTTGCTGGATGCTTACGGCGACGCAGTGTCGCGCTGCGACGCCAGTGATTGGGCGGATTTATGGGCCGAGGACAGCGTCTGGAGCATGCCTGATTATCCCGATTTTCCCGATCCAAAAGGGAAAGCCGCAATTGTAGCGGTGTGGAAAGGTGCAATGGCAAATTTCCCCGGGATCATGTTTCAAGCATGGCCAGGGTCGATCAAAGTTGACGGTGACCGTGCACAGGTGCGTTCCTGGACGTCCGAAGTCTATGACAAAGACGGCAAAGTCCATAGTGACCGGGGTTGTTATGAGGACGTCTGCGTGAAAGTGGATGGCCGCTGGCTATTCCAGTCACGGTCATTCCAGAATATCCACCGGCACGTGGCTTAAGGCTGGTGATTTACAGCTAACTCGTCGCAGTCCGTGCAAACTCAGCGTGGTTGCGGTGGCCCAGCTTGTGGTCCGGCTTGCGGCCCGCCCGGCGCGCTGCCACCCGGTGCCGCTCGCTGAGCCTCCATCGCTTGCATTCGCGTTTGAAACTCGGCCATGCCCATGCTGGCAATCAGATCAACCTCAAACAGCAGGACAGCGTTGGCAGGAATTTTGCCTTCGCCTGCGCCTTTGGCCCCGTAAGCCAGTTCTGACGGGATGCAGATACGGTAGGAGCCGCCCGGCTGCATCATTTTCAGCGCTTCGCTAAATCCAGGAATGGTGCCGCTCACGGGCATCGGCACATTCTGGTTCGCATCAAATTCCTTGCCGTCCTTGGCAAAGCTGCCTTTGTAATTGATCAGGCCTACGTCAGCTTCAGTAGGCTTTACGCCCTTGCCGGCTTTGATGGTTTGAAAGCGAAGGCCAGACGCTGTGACAACGGGTTCCGCAATCCCTTTACCCTCATCAAGAAACGCTTTTTTACCGCAACCGCCGCCTGATGGCCCCATCGTGCCTGCATAGGCAAGGCCACCCGCGATGAGCACAGCCAAACCGACGCCGCCCCACAATTTTATGAGCGAGCCTTTTTCGATGGGTTGGATTGGAACGGCGGTAATCGACATGAGGGTCCCCTAAGAAAGCTCTTATATTGCTTTGGGCGACCCTAACCGAGCGGGCAAACCCCGTCAGCCTTTATTTCTAGTGCGTTGCTGTTCCGTCACGCTCTGCGCGTTTACGGTCCATTTTGCGAGCACGACGCACGGCAGCGGCCTTTTCACGGGCGCGCTTTTCCGAAGGCTTTTCATAATGCCGACGCAATTTCATTTCGCGATAAACGCCTTCGCGCTGCAGCTTTTTCTTCAGCGCCCGCAGCGCTTGGTCGACATTATTATCGCGAACCATGATTTGCATAAAGCAAGTGAACTCCGGTCAATAAAATAGGATTTGCCGCAGGCCACCCTGCGTCATGTTGGATGCGCATTATCAGGGATTCGCGAAAACTCAAGCGCAAAGGGCAATTTTGCTTGCTTTTTGGGGTGAGCACCCCTAGTTGATGGTGCAGCGCAGCATTCCACTTCTGGGATGCGCCTCCAATCACACGCGTGAATGGCCGGATTTCCGGCATCAGGTGATGGGGCTGAAACTGTGTGCTTCCAAGCCCAAGGCTTCCCTTTTCACGCGGGTCGTCAGAACGAACCCGCTGACCCGGCGCGCGTTTTTGCGCTCTTGCTCCGCACTATAATGAAAGTCTCTTATGAGCAATTTCGACTCGCTTGGCCTGTCCAAGCCCATCCTCGCCGCTTTGGCTGCGAAGGGTTACACCACCCCTACTCCGATCCAGTTGCAGGCGATTCCGCCGCTTCTGCAAGGCCGCGACGTTTGCGGCATCGCGCAGACAGGCACAGGTAAAACAGCTGCCTTTGCGCTGCCTTCGATCCAGTATCTGTCTGAGCATCCACACACGCTTGCGCCGCACCAGTGCCGGATGCTCGTGCTTTCTCCCACTCGCGAACTGGCCGCACAAATTGCCGAATCGTTCGTGGATTACGGGAAGCAAAGCAAAATCCGCGTTGAGTGCGTGTTTGGCGGCGTGCCCATCAATCGCCAGATCCGCGCGCTGTCACGCGGCGTTGATGTTCTTGTCGCAACTCCAGGCCGTTTGCTCGATCTGGTTGATCAGCGGGCAGTGAACCTGCGCAATGTTGAAATCTTCGTTCTGGACGAAGCCGACCAGATGCTCGATCTGGGTTTCATCCACGCGCTGAAGCGTATTGCCAACATCCTTCCTAAAAAGCGCCAGTCGCTATTTTTCTCGGCGACCATGCCCAAGACCATATCTGATCTGGGCAGCCAGTTTCTTTCTGACCCCGTCAAAGTCTCCGTCGCGCCGCAAGCGACAACGGCTGAGCGCGTCGAACAGTTTGTGACATTCGTGCATCAAAAGGAAAAGCAAGCTTTGCTGACCCTGACGCTGCAACGCGAAGAAATTGACCGCGCGCTTATTTTCGGCCGCACCAAGCACGGGGCGGACCGGGTGGTGAAGCATTTGCAAGCGGCTGGCATTGCCTGTGCGGCGATCCACGGTAACAAGTCACAAGGCCAGCGGACAGCTGCGCTTGACGCGTTCCGCAAAGGTGAAATCAAGATCCTTGTCGCAACTGACATCGCCGCGCGCGGTATTGACGTGCAGGGCGTCAGCCATGTGATCAATTTTGAAATGCCCAATGTGGCGGAACAATATGTCCACCGGATCGGCCGGACGGCGCGCGCCGGCCGTGAAGGCATTGCGATCAGCTTTGTTGACGGCGAAGAACGGGCTTATCTCAAGCAGATCGAGCGCCTGACCCGTGTTCAGCTGGAGCAGCGCCCGCTTCCTGAAGATTTTGATGCGGAAAAGAAAAAGCTTCCGATGCCAGTGTCAAAGCCGTCATCCGACCACCGCAACCCCGGTGCACGCCGCGATGATGCGCGACGCGATGATCCGCGCCGTGACGGGGAACAGCGTCGCCGCCATTTTGGCGCTCGCAAATCTGGCAGCGTTGGCACGCACAAAGGTGCTGTGCAAAAAACTGGTGGCCGCTAACCAACCCATTTGAATTTCAGTCGCCACGGCGTTAGTGTTTGCTCACACCTGTGAGAGGACACAACGCCATGGCCACTGCCTTCAAAACCCACAACCGGCACAGCGAAGCCGAATGGGCCGCGCGGCAGGAACTTGCCGCCTGTTACCGCATCTTTGCGATGTTCGGCTGGGATGAACTGATCTTCAATCACATCACCGTGAAAGTACCGGATGAAGACGGCGCTTTCCTGATCAACCCCTACGGCATGCATTTTGGCGAAGTGACGGCCTCCAGCTTGGTCAAGATCGATGCGGACGGCAATAAAGTTGATGCTGACAATCCGTGGGCCGTCAACAAGGCGGGATTTGTCCAGCACAGCCTGTTTCACCGCGAACTGCCCGATGCGCACGCAATCATCCACACGCATACAACCGCGACAGTTGCGGTCAGCTCACTTGAGGGCGGGCTTCAGCCAGTTAATTTCTATGCCTGCAACTTGATTGGCCAAATCGCCTATCATGATTTTGAGGGCATTACCGTGCGCGAAGAAGAAGGCGTGCGGCTCCTTCAAAATCTGGGGGACAAACGCATTATGCTACTCCGCAACCACGGGCCAGTCGTGATGGGCAAGTCCCTGCCTGCCGCCTTCGTCAAATATTGGGTGCTGCAACGCGCGTGCGAACATCAGATGGAAACTTTGAAAATGGGCGCGCCGATTGTGGTGCCGCCTGAAGTCATCGCCGTTCACCAGCGCGATCAATATCAGGCGAATGTGCCGGGGGCCAATCCGGGTCAGGCCGAATTTGACGCGATGGTCCGCAAGGTCGACCGGATTGACACAAGCTGGCGTGACTAAACTCACCGTTAACAATCAGCCAGTGCAATACCGGATGGACCCAGCGACGCCGCTGCTCTGGGCGCTGCGGGATGCTTCAAACTTGACCGGCACAAAATATGGCTGCGGCACGGGCGATTGCGGGGCCTGCACAGTGGATATTGACGGGCGGGCCGTGTTGTCCTGTCAGGCCACAATCGGCTCGCTCGAAGGGGCATTCGTGACGACTATTGAGGGACTGTCGCGAGACCGGAGCCACCCGGTGCAGCAGGCCTGGGCCGCTGAAAGCGTGCCGCAGTGCGGATATTGCCAGCCCGGCATGATCATGGCGGCATCAGTGCTGCTAAAGGGGAACCCCAATCCGACGACGGCGGATATCAACGCCGCGATCACCAACTTGTGCCGGTGCGGCACTTACCCTCGCATTCACAGCGCCGTGCGATTGGCAGCGAACGTCATGGCGGGGCGCGAACGCATTGCCGCCGCCCCTCCGCCCGGGATATCGCCTGATGATGCTGCGCGGGCTGTGCCTGCTTTGGCGGTTGAGAAGGGAGAGTAGGCCATGTCTGACTTTTTCACAGACCTGACGCAGGATCACCGTGACTTTATCGCCAAACAGCCTGTGTTCTTTGTGGCTACAGCAGCGGCAGACGCGCGGATCAATCTTAGCCCTAAAGGTATGGATAGTTTCCGTGTTCTTTCATCAACGCAGGTTGGCTATCTGGATGTCGGCGGGTCCGGCAATGAAACTCACGCGCATTTGGCCGCCGATGGCCGCATAACCATAATGATGTGCGCCTTTGATCGGCCTGCTTTGATCTTCCGTATTTATGGACGAGGTCGCGCAGTGTTACCGCAGGATGACGGCTGGGCTTTGCTGGTGGCGCAGTTCACGATCTTGCCCGGAACGCGCCAGATTTTTGTGATTGATATTGACAGCATCCAGACCAGTTGTGGGTGGGGCGTGCCGTTCATGACCTTTGAAAAAGAACGTCAGACCCTGTCCAAATATCATACGCAAGATGATCCTGCGGCGCGGCTCGAAAAAGTCAAGGACCGCACACAAAGTATCGACGGCCTTCCTGTCCGCGTGCAAACAATCATGCCCGTGGCTGATTAGGTCATGGCACTGGTTGAGGCCGCACGGTTCTGGAACAGTTTTGAAGCAGGTCTTGCGGAATCCAAGTTAGAGGATGAGGGGATTGGATCAGTCCTGTTCGACAGCGAAATGGCCAACTTCTATGGTGCAGGTCTCGTTCCGATCCGCCTGATGGTGCTGGATGAAGACCTTGAGGACGCGCGCAGCATATTGCTTAATATTTAAGCACCGCGTGCGCCTTGCCCGCGAATCGGGCGCATTTTGTTGCGCAGCTCCATAACCATTTACCTTTTGGTGAGGATCTCCGGTGCGTTTCACGAACTGGCACGGCACTTGCTCCGTGACGCCCGAAACCACAAAATCAGGGGGCAGCATTGAAATTTGTCACAGCCATTATCAAGTCGTTCAAGCTCGATGACGTGCGCGAGGCGCTATCGGCGCTTGGCGTGTCCGGCATGACGGTCACAGAAGTCAAAGGCTTTGGCCGTCAAAAAGGCCAGACGGAAATTTATCGCGGTGCGGAATACACCACTAATATGGTGCCGAAGCTGAAAGTCGAAGTGGCTTGCGCCTCTGATCTGGCGGACCGCGTGGTTGAGGCCATTCAGCAAGCTGCCAACACCGGCGCGATCGGTGACGGCAAAATCTTCGTATTCGAGCTTGGTCAGGCTGTGCGCATCCGCACGGGCGAGACTGATTCAGTCGCACTCTAAAAAAACACAATCAGGGGAAGCATTTCATGAAATTCACACATGCCATGACAGCGTTAGGGGTTGGTCTAATGACCACGGCACCTGCGCTTGCCACGGGGCCAATCAAGGCACCGACAGCCGAACAAATGGCCACGATGGTCAACAAAGGCGATACCAGCTGGATGCTGATATCTTCGGCCTTGGTGCTGATGATGTCGATTCCAGCGTTGGCGTTATTTTATGGTGGCCTGGTCCGCACGAAGAACATGCTGTCGCTGTTGATGCAAGTGTTCATGGTGGTCAGCATCGCGGCTCTTGTCTGGGTCAGCTGGGGCTACACCTTGGCTTTTACCAGCGGCGGGCCGTTTGTTGGCGGCTTTGGCAAGCTGTTCTTGCAAGGAGTTGACGCAACTACAGTGGCCGCAACCTTTTCGAATAATGTCTACATTCCTGAATATGCGTTTGTCGCGTTTCAGATGACCTTTGCCTGCATCACGCCTGCGCTCATCGTCGGGGCGTTCGCCGAACGGATCAAGTTTACTCCGCTGATGCTGTTCGTGGTCGCGTGGCTCACGCTCGTTTATTTTCCAATCGCGCATATGGTTTGGTATTGGGCAGGCCCGGACTTCCTCGCCGATACCGTCGTAAAAGACGCTGCGGGTGTTCTGATTTCTCAGGATGCCGGATATCTGTGGGGCAAAGGTGCTTTGGACTTTGCAGGCGGCACAGTGGTGCATATTAACGCTGGCATTGCCGGTTTGGTCGGTTGCATCATCGTTGGCAAACGGATCGGGTTTGGCAAAGAAGCCACGCCGCCACACTCGCTGACCATGACCATGATTGGCGCGGCGCTCCTGTGGGTGGGTTGGTTCGGGTTTAACGCGGGCTCCAATCTCGAAGCCAACGGCGTCACGGCGCTGGCCTTTATCAACACCTTCGTTGCAACTGCAGCTGCTGCAGTAAGTTGGGCCATCGTTGAACAACTCCGCCACGGTCGTCCGTCTTTGCTGGGCGCTGTGTCAGGTGCGGTTGCCGGATTGGTCGCGATCACACCGGCAAGCGGATATGCCGCCCCGATGACGGCAATCATTCTTGGCCTTATCGTTTCGCCAATTTGTTACGTGTTTGTGTCGACGGTCAAGAACGCTCTGAAATATGACGACACACTTGATGTGTTTGGCATTCACTGCGTTGGCGGCATTGTTGGCGCCATTGGCACGGCGATCGTTGCTGACCCGTCGCTCGGTGGGCAGGGATTCTTTGACTACACTGTCTTTCCAGCTGCTGTCGGCACGTATGACATGGGCGGGCAGTTGATAACGCAGATTAAAGCCGTGCTCATCACACTCGGCTGGTCCGGCGGTGTCTCGGCAATCCTTTTTTACGCACTCAAACTCACCATTGGCCTTCGTCCTTCCGATGATGCTGAGCGTGAAGGACTTGATCTCTCCGAACACGGGGAACGCGCTTATAATTATTAATCCCTTTGGGAGGCCGCTCCTCCTCTCCTCTCTCTCGCGGCCTCCCACACCAAATTGGGCAGTTCACCGGATCTGAACGCCCACCCCAGGTTCCTCCTGCGAACCACACTGGGCTGGCAAGGCGACTTGCCAGCCTTTTTTTAGGTACAACCTTGCACAGTTAATGCAGTGCTAGCCTCATTTGGCAAGGTGTGGCTGAACGATCTTGAGTAAAGACGTTGGATCATTAAAGGGCCTATCTCGTTCATGTCGCTTCTGCTGGTTCAATTGTCGCGCGCCGTGGAGCGCGGCCGGGCAATACCCGCTACCCCGCCAACCCGAGAGGCCTTGCTGGTCACTCTGCTGCGCAAACGGGCAACAGCGCATAATCAAGGCGCACATGATTTGGAAACCATGCTCCGCCAGCAGATATTATGGTCCCTGCCAGTTATTGAGACGGATCAATTGGCGGCCTGACCGCATTATCACCTTTCCTGTTCCGCGCGGTTCGTCCACATATAGCCGCACAAGTTTTGACAGACGGGACAACAGCATATGACCGTAACGCGCTATTCCAGAACCGCGATGACGCTGCACTGGCTGCTCGCCGCGGCGATTGCATTCCAATACGGTTTGGGTGAGGCATTCGCTCATTTGCCGCGCGGCAAGTTGCTGTTTGATACCGCGCAATTTCACAAATCGATTGGCATCACGATCCTGCTGCTGACGGTCATTCGGCTTGCAGTGCGATTTACAAAGCCGCGCCCGGCACCGCTTGGCGATTACGGCTGGGCGCAGAAATTGGCAAACATTGGCCATTGGGGCCTTTACGCCTTCATGGTCGGGGCACCACTGACTGGCTGGCTTACGATATCAACATCAAAATATGATATCCCAACCTATTTATTTAATGCCGTGCCATGGCCTGATTTCCCATTCGTTGCAGGCATGGAGGCCGCCGCCAAGCACAACTTGCACGAAATTGCAGAAACAGCGCATGAAGTGGTTGCAAAGCTGGGTCTGGGTCTTTTCCTTCTCCATGTGATTGGCGCGCTGCGTCATCAATGGCTGCTGAAAGAGGCCCTGATTGAAAGGATGGTTCCTCTTCGCGGGCCATTATCACGTGTAAGCGGCACTGCCCTGATTTTAGGGTTAGCGGCCACAGCCTTTGCGCTGATGCAGATTGGGGAAAGCCCCGCCGTTGTGCCAGCCGCAAACACCAAGCTGATGTCTGCGCGGGCCGCTTCCCCCGCCAGTGCGCCTCTACCCGTAGCCGCGCCCGCGCCCGCCGCAGAACCCGCCGCAATGCCAAAGGCCGCCAAACCAGCGGAGGAACTTGCCAGCGCTGATCCTGACGCCATTCCCGATGGCACAACGCCGCGCTGGATTGTGACGCCGGGCGGGTCGCTTGGATTTGCCACCAGTTGGCTCGGCAGTGGCGTGAACGG
>JANPCO010000117.1:0-15372 GCA_031430995.1 Sphingomonadales bacterium
TTGGGCGCGCCCGCCCCCCCTTGGGCGGGGGCCCACCCCCGGCCCCCCTGGTGGACTGTTTTTTTTTTTCCGACGCGGGGCCCCGGGGACTGCCCCCGGAGCGCTGCTAGGCTTGCGCTCCGCCCTGAGCCGCACCACATCCGCCTGATGAGCACTCGCACTCGCTTCGCGGCCCTTCGCCAAAACCCGATTGTGCGAATCGGCCTGCTGGTGCTGGGCGTGATCTTTCTGATCATCACGCCGCTGCTTGGCCCGCTGCCTGGCCCGGGCGGCGTGTTTACCTTCGCGATTGGCGCGGGGCTTGTGCTGCAAAATTCGGTGTGGGCGCGCAAACGCTATGTGCGGTTCAAGAAACAGCAGCCAAAGATGGGCGGATGGGCCGATTGGGGCCTAAGGCGGCAAAGTGCGAAACGACGGGTAGCGCGGGACAAACAGCAGCAAAGGCCCCGCCAGAAACCGAAAGAGTAAGAATTGACTTCCGGCAATTCTCTGCTAATCGCACGGCATCAGTTGGCCGTCCGGCTTTGGGCGGCCTTTTTATTTATGACTCTCTATTTCAAGGTATGAGCGATGAAGCGCACCTTTCAACCGAGCAACCTCGTCCGTGCACGCCGTCACGGCTACCGCCTTCGCATGTCGACACCAGCCGGTCGCAACGTGATTCGTGCCCGCCGTGCGCGCGGCCGCAAAAAGCTGTCCGCCTGATCCCAATACGCCGCCGCGCAGATTTCCTCGCGGCAAACAAGTCAAAGCGCGTGCCCATGCCGGGTTTCGTGCTCCTCGTCCGCGCAAGAGACGACGCAGACCCGGTGCTTCGCCTTGGCATCACTGTCACCAAGAAAATCGGTAATGCGGTCGTGCGCAACCGCATGAAGCGCCGGTTTCGTGCGCTTGGGCGGGAAGTGCTACCGACCCTGGGCTTGGCGGGCGCTGATCATGTGCTGATTGGCCGTGAAAGCGGAGTAGAGCGCGATTACGGGCAATTGCGTGATGAGTTGGTGAAGGCTCTGGGGAAGGTAGGGAGGCATCCCTTCCCTGATCTTGTCGAAGGGCCGCACTTCACTTCCGGTCGGCATCGCAAAAAGAAGGACAGCCCTTCGACAAGCTCAGGAAAGCGGGTTGTAGGGTCAAAGCCGTGATCGCCACTCTCCTCATTCTCATCGCCAAAGGCTGGCAAATGGGCCCATCGCGCGTCATGCCACCGACATGTCGGTTCGCGCCTAGCTGTTCGGCCTATGCAATTGAGTCGCTTTCCCGCTATGGGGCGATGCGGGGTGGCTGGCTTTCCCTCAAACGTATCGTGCGGTGTCACCCCTGGGGCGGGCACGGCTATGATCCTGTTCCCTAAGCTATGGCCCGCTGACATGTGTAAAAGGAAATATCGTGGAAAATAATCGCAACATGATCCTCGCGATTGTGCTGTCCGGGTTGGTGCTCATTGGGTGGACCACGCTTTCGGAACGCTATTTCCCGGCCCCCAAGCCTGTGCCAGCAGCGGTTAAGCCTGCTGATCCAGCAGTGGCGACTGCTCCTCCCGGCGTTTCAACGGTGCCCGCAGTTCCCGGAGTGGCGGCAAAGCCTGTTGCTCGCGATTTGAAGGCTGTTCTGGCCGAGGGCAACCGCGTCACCATCGAAACGCCTAGCCTCAAAGGCTCAATCAATTTGAAGGGCGGCCAGATCGACGATCTCGTTCTCCCGCTTTACGGCGAAACAGTAGAGAAGGGCTCGCCCCCAGTGCGTCTGCTGTCCCCGGCCGGCGCAAAGGATAGCTATTTTGCTGGCTTTGGCTGGATGGGTGACGGAGTGGCTTTGCCGACCGCCGAAACGCTGTGGAGTGTGGACCAGACGAAATTGACCCCTAAAACGCCAGTCACGCTCAGTTGGGATAATGGCGCGGGACAGGTTTTCAGTGCTAAAATCTCGGTCGATGACAAATATATGTTCTCGATCGACCAGAGCGTGACCAACGGCGGTACAGGCGCCATCGGTATTCGGCCCTATGCCTTCATCAACCGTGTGCAAGGCGCACATTCCGGTGGGTCAATGCTGGCCCCGAACAAGGATGTCGACAGCTGGACCAACCATGTCGGGCCTATTGGGGTGTTCAATGCGGCAGCCAATTATAGCGTGAATTACAAAGATGTGGACACCGCTGGCACAAATGGCACGCGCTTTCAGACCAAAGGCGGCTGGCTTGGCTTTGGCGAAACCTATTGGCTTGCGGCTCTTGTACCGCCGCAAGATCAATCAGTTGATGCGGGCTTCCGTGCAGGTGGCGGTTCTTACCAGGCGGAGTTTCTAAAGGCGCAGACAGTCATTGCGCCGGGCAAGTCCCTGTCGACCACGTCCCGCTTGTTTGCGGGGGCCAAAGAAGTGCGCACGCTTGACGGCTATGAAGAAACCGCAGGTGTGCCGCTGTTCGGCAAAGCAATTGATTGGGGCTGGTTTGAAGTCATTCAAAAGCCGATTTTCTATGTGCTTGACTGGCTGTTCAATCTCACCAAAAACTTTGGCTTCGCCATCATCCTGCTGACCTTCATCGTCCGCGGCCTGATGTTCCCGATCGCGCAAAAGCAGTTCGCCAGCATGGCGGGAATGCGCGCGCTACAGCCCAAATTAAAAGTGCTTCAGGAACGCTACAAGGACGATAAACCTGCGCTCCAGCAGAAAATGATGGAGCTGTATAAGACGGAAAAGATCAATCCGCTGGGCGGCTGCTTGCCTGTCGTGATCCAGATCCCGATTTTTTACGCGCTTTACAAAGTGCTGATGGTCACCATCGAAATGCGGCATCAGCCGTTCATTGCCTGGATCAAGGATCTGTCTGGCCCTGATCCGGCAAACCTGATGACAGCGGCGCATGCCGTGGGTGCGACTTGGTTCCCGGCGTTCCTTGGCATTGGCGTGATGTCTGGCCTGCTTGGCCTCACCATGTATCTGCAATTCAAGCTGAACCCAGCGGCTCCAGATCCGGTGCAGCAGCAAGTGTTCAGCATCATGCCGTGGATCATGATGTTCCTGATGGCGCCCTTTGCGGCGGGCTTGCAGCTTTACTGGGTCACGTCGAACTTGCTGACGATTGCGCAGCAAAAGTGGCTTTATTCAAGGCATCCCGCGCTTAAAGAGCCGTTGATTGCGGCGAAAAAATAACAGCGAGTCTCTTTCCCTGAGCTTGTCCAAGGGCCGTTCTTCTTCTCTCATCAAGAGTTCAGGAACGAACGGCCCTTCGACAAGCTCAGGGAAGTCGCGTTTAGGAACTGAACATGTTCACAGAAGACGACATCGAAACGGCGAGGAAGACGTTCGCAGGGCCGATCACCTTCCTCAAATCTGCGCCTTCGCTGGAGCATCTGCCACCGCCTGAGGTGGAGGAAGTGGCGTTTGCAGGACGGTCGAACGTCGGGAAATCGTCGCTGCTCAATGCCCTCACCAGTCGCAACGGGCTGGCGCGCACATCCAACACGCCGGGGCGCACGCAAGAGCTGAACTTTTTCAACATTGGTGATCCGCTCAAGTTCCGGCTGGTCGACATGCCGGGTTACGGCTTTGCGACAGCGCCCAAGGATGTCGTCAAGAAATGGCGCTTTCTGATCAATGACTATCTGCGTGGGCGGCAAGTGCTCAAACGCTGCCTTGTGCTGATCGACAGCCGCCACGGCATCAAGGAAGTCGACCGCGACGTGATGAACATGCTTGATGCTGCAGCGGTTTCTTACCGGCTGGTGCTCACCAAAGCCGACAAGATCAAGGCTAGCGCACTCGAAGAAGTGCAGGCCGCAACTGAAGCCGAAGCGCGCAAGCGTCCCGCCGCTTTTCCCGATATTATTTCAACGTCGAGTGAGAAAGGACTTGGCCTTGCTGAACTGCGTGCGGCTGTGCTGGAATCACTGACTTAGGGCGCAGTGCGCGCATGGCTTGCCCGCCACGTGGCAGGGAGATCGAACGTCCCTTGCCAGATGCCCAGTTTCCGCGCCCGCGCGATTTCGGTCTCAGTGGCGTAAGGGCCTTCGGTAAAGCCGTCCATGCTGATCGCCATCCCTTGCGCTGCCATCATCCGCGCAATATCGTTTCCGTCCGCATCGAGACAAGCCGCCACGACGCGGTGATATTTGTCACGTGCGCGTTCCTGACAGGTGATCGTTTTGTCTTTCAATATGGTGACCAGAGCGGTCCGCGCCGCGATGCCACAGGGCCAATCCGTGCCGCCACTGTCTTTGCAGATTTGCCGATATTCCGGCGCGTCGATGCCGTGCAGCCTATGGTCTATGCCTGCGATGGTCAGTGTATCGCCGTCGCGCACGATAATTGCCTCGCCGGCGGCGGAGCGCATTTCGCCGCGGATGTCGATCACGAACCAGGCTGTAACCAGCCCGCACAGCAGCAGCGCGACGAGTATTTTGCGCAGCAGTCGCATGCTGTCAGGCCGCTGTATCGCCGCAAGTTGAACAGGCAGGATCCTTGGGCAATCTGATCGTCCGCATGTTCGGCATGAGACCGTCAATCAGATGCAGCTTGCCTGCCTGATCCTCTCCAAACCCCGTGATCACGCGGATGGTCTCCATCGCGGCAAAGCTGCCCATCAGGCCCACCATCGCCCCAAGCACGCCCAAGTCTGCGCACGTATCGCAGTCACCGGGATCATGCGCATCGCCGACGAAACAGCGGTAGCAGGGCTTATCGACCTGCCATCCCGTGAAGGTTCCGATTTGCCCGTGAAACTGCCCAATCGCGGCAGAGACCAGAGGTACGCGCGCGGCAACGCTCAAACCATTCACAATCAGCCGCGTGGTGAAATTGTCAGACCCATCGAGAATGACGTCGACCCCGTCCAGCAAAGCCGCGTCGGTATCCCGCCCAATCCGCTGTTGCAGGCCCGTCACTCGCACATCCGGGTTGATGCGCGCCAATTGTTCCGCTGCCACTGTAACTTTGGCTTTGCCGATATCCTCCGTCCCGTAAAGCACCTGCCGCTGCAGGTTGGATAGGGACACGATGTCATCATCGACAATCGTGATCCGCCCCACGCCGGCACCAGCGAGATATTGGATCGCCGGGCATCCGATGCCCCCAGCGCCGATGACCAGAACATGGGCGGAGAGCAGCTTCACTTGCCCCGCCCCGCCAATGTCACGCAGGACGATATGGCGGGCGTAGCGGTCGAGCTGGGCGTCTGTGAGGGTCACTCGGGGAGGGGGCCGCGAATCTTGTCCCAGCTCGGCGGGTCTAACGGAAACACGTCAATGTTAAGTCCCGTTTCTTTCGCCGCTTCATAGCGAGCCTTCCGCTGTGCCTTTGCGAGTATTTCAGGCAAACGTGATGTCAGACTGGGATTTTCGCGAATCACGTCATCAAATTGCTCCAAATGGCCTTCGATTGATTGTGACCAGGACCGTGTTCGAAACGTGATCTGATGGTCCCACTTCAACAGGTGCAGCAATATAATAACCAGTGCGGACTCTGCACTGCGATATTCGCTTTTCCCCATGCTTTCGATTTCCTCAGCGACATTGTCCCAGTCGATACTGTCGATCCGCCCCGCCCGGATGAGTGCTGCCTGTGCCATAGCCCAGCCGTAACCGTCCTCATCATAGGCCGGATAAGCGATAGGCGTCGCTGCGACTGGGTGGGCAGGCTTATTCATGGCACGAAGACTATCACCAAGCTAAAGCCCCGTCGAGCCAAAGCCGCCGCTGCCCCGGGCAGTCGCGTCCAGACTGTCCACTTCAACACAAGTTGCGCGTTGAACGGGGGCCGCGACAAGCTGCGCAATGCGGTCTCCGCGCTTTATCGGGAATGTCTCTTGGCCCAGATTGGCCAGTATCACTTTGATTTCGCCCCGGTAATCGCTGTCGATGGTTCCAGGTGTGTTGAGGCAGGTAATGCCGTGCTTGAGCGCAAGCCCAGAACGCGGGCGAACTTGGACTTCATAGCCAGCTGGAACGGCCACCGCAAAGCCCGTGGCAACGGCATGACGCATGCCGGGCGCAAGAACATGGTCCTCAGCTGCAACCACATCCATACCCGCAGCGCCTGCTGTGGCATAGGCTGGCAAGGGCAAGTTGGCACCGTGGGCAAGGCGCAGGAGTGAAATGGTAATTGCGGCCATGATTAAACTTACTTTTGGGCAGGCTTGGGTGCCGCTTTTACGGCCTCATCCAGAACCCGCGGGGGCAGCACATTCTGATTGAGGGCCTCGGCCGCTTCGTTCAGCTGTTCGGCCTCAGCTTTCGTCACGCCGCCAACGCCGGGGTCATTTGGGGATCCGCAGGCAGCAAGGCTGAAAATGGCGGCTAGCGAGAAGGCGTTCCGGTGGATGAGCATGCCATAGTATCAGCACAGCTACATCTAAAAGAGAAGGGGCCCAATAGAAAAGGGACTCAAAAGAAAACAGGGCCTAAAAAGAAAAGGGGCCGCGTCATCACTGACGCGGCCCCCATATCTTGTGGCCGAAGCCCGCAAATTACATTGCGTTCTTGGCAGCATCCGCAGCAGCGTTTACGGCACCAGCGGCGGCGTTTGAAGCAGCACCGGCAGCCGCGTCAACAGCGTTGCCTGTTACAGCAGCAGCAGCGTTGGTTGCATTTGCAGCGGCGTCTGTTGCGTTACCAGCGGCATCCATTGCAGCATCTGCCGCGTTGTCTGCGCCTTGAACGGCTTCAGTTGCAGCAGCATCAACTGCGTTTGCTTCTTCAGCTTTTTTACCGCAAGCTGCAAGGCTCATTGATGCGGCGAGAACGAATGCGATTACGACTGATTTCTTCATGGGGTTAAACCCTCCCGTTTTAGGTCAACAAAAAAAGGCGGTGACCGACAAAAGCAACGCCTTTCTCGAACCGGCGATTGGAGGGGTTAGCGAGTGATGAACGGATTGGCAAATGGATTCATTCGAATGACCCTGATAATAGTGGTGATTGAAACATTTGTGCGCCCAATTGAGGCGTGATGCCCGACATTGACATCATATAAAGATATCTTTATATCCTGAAATATGAAGATTCAGTTGGACATGTTCAGGGCGCTTGCTGACCCGACGCGGCTGCGAATCGTCGCATTGCTGCGGGCCATGGAGCTTTCGGTTGGCGAATTGGCCCAAGTTCTTGCCCAAAGCCAACCGCGTGTATCGCGCCATGTTAAGATCCTGTGTGACGCGGGATTAGCGAGAAGACGCAAAGAGGGGAGCTGGGTCTTTCTGTGCCTGGGACGCGCTGAACGGATGGCCCCGTTGTTCCACGCGATTGATGGGTGGGATGCCTTGGACGGAAGCGATCATTGGATCATCGCAGATGCAGCACGGCTGACCGCTGTTCGCGCTGACCGGGCTGCATCAGCCCAGGCCTATTTTGCCCAGCATGCGGACGAATGGGATGCGATTCGGTCTCTGCAAGTCGCGGAATCGCAAGTAGAAGCAGCAATGGTCCGCGCGCTGGGCTCAGCACCCATCGGGCGATTGGTTGATATTGGCACGGGCACTGGCCGGATGATTGAGCTATTCGGCGCGCATGCAGAACGCAGCACCGGCATTGACCGCAGCCCGGAAATGTTGCGGCTCGCCCGCGCCAAACTGTCTGATCAGGCGGGTCTTTCTTATGAATTGCAGCAAGGCGATATCACGCGTGTCGGCGTTGCGGATGCGGCAGGCGATACTGTGATCATGCACCAAGTGCTGCATTTCCTTCCAGCGCCTGAACTGGCTATCGCCGAGGCAGGCCGCATCGTTGCTCCGGGTGGTCGATTGCTGATCGTTGATTTTGCGCCTCATGACCGTGAGGAACTGCGCGCGCGGGGCGCCCATTCACGGCTTGGTTTTTCAGATGAGCAAATCTCATCCTGGTATAAAGGTGCAGGCCTGACCCTTTGCCATGTTGAGGATCTTGTAGGCGGTGAACTAACAGTGAAGCTGTGGCTTGGCACCAAATCTTCTGACGCGCGATTGAAAGTAGTAGGATTATGACGCTGTCTGTAACGCAACTGGAAGAAGCGCGGCTTGCGCTATCCACACCGCTATTTGCTGATGTGGGCGGCGACATGGATGTGTCGTTCGAATTCTTTCCACCCAAGACAGACAAAATGGACGAGCAGCTGTGGGCAACCATGACGGCGTTGGAGCCGCTGGGGCCGCGCTTTGTGTCAGTCACTTACGGGGCCGGTGGCACGACGCGGGAACGGACACATAATATCGTCGCGCGGATCGCCAAAGACACAGCCACGCCTGCTGCCGCCCATTTGACCTGTGTTGAAGCTTCAAAAGCCGAGATTGCCGATGTGGCCAATGCTTATTGGGATGCGGGTGTGCGTCACATTGTTGCTCTCCGCGGTGATCCGCCAACTGCGGGCGGTCATTTTGTGCCTCATCCAGACGGCTATGCCAGTGCTGCTGATCTTGTGGAGGGTCTGCGCAAGCTGCATCCCTTTGAGATATCGGTGAGCGCATATCCGGAAACGCATCCGGAAGCTGCGTCTGCGCGAGCCGACATCGACAACCTAAAACGGAAATTGGACGCTGGGGCCAGCCGAGCCATCACGCAATTTTTTCACGAACCCAGCACCTATTTCCGCTTCCGCGATGCGGTTGCGGCGGCCGGGATCGCGGCAGAAATTACCCCTGGCATTATGCCCGTCACCAATTTTGCCAGCATCGTGCGCATGTCCAAAATGTGCGGCACTGAAGTGCCATCTTGGCTAGGTCGCTTGTTTGACGGGCTGGATGATCATCCACCGGCACGGCAGCTGGTCGCCGCAACTGTTTCAGCTGAGCTGTGCCGCAGGCTCTATGCAGGCGGGGTGAAGCAGTTTCATTTCTACACCCTCAACCGGGCTGAGCTGAGCTATGCTATTTGCCATTTGCTAGGGCTAAGGCCCAAAGCCACTTTATTGGAGCAAGCCGCATGAGCGCACGCGAAACATTCATGGCCGAAGCCGCGAAGCGTATCCTGATTACGGACGGGGCGTGGGGCACGCAGATCCAGAATTTCAAGCTTGTTGAGGCTGACTATGCCGGCAATCTGGGCCTGAGCCACGATCAAAAGGGCAATAATGATATCCTGGCCCTCACCCGCGTTGATGTGGTGGAAAAAATTGCCTCGGCTTATTTCGATGCCGGGTCTGATATTATTTCCACCAACACATTCAGTTCCAACCTGATCAGCCAGGCGGACTACGGCGCGGAACATTTGGTCAGGGATTTGAACATTGCCAATGCGCAGATCAACCGGCGGATCGCGGATGAATATGCCGCCAAAGACGGCCGCCCGCGCTTTGTGGCAGGCGCGATTGGGCCAACCAATAAGACTCTGTCGCTCTCTCCTGACGTGAATGATCCGGGTTACCGCGAAATCACTTTTGACTATCTGAAGGATGTTTACCGCGGGCAAGTTGATGCGCTCATTGAAGGCGGTGTTGATTTTATTTTGATCGAAACGGTGTTCGATACGCTTAATGCCAAGGCCGGGATCATGGCTGTGCTGGAGGCGGCGAACGCGCTGGGCCGCGACATCCCGATCATGATTTCAATGACGCTGACTGACTTGTCTGGGCGTAATCTATCTGGCCATACGGTTGAGGCGTTCTGGTATGCTGTGCGCCATGCCAAGCCCCTGACGATTGGTCTCAATTGCTCTTTCGGTGCGGAGCAGCTTCGCCCCCATGTAAAGGTGCTGTCCGCTATCGCTGATACGCTGATCATGGTCTATCCCAATGCGGGCCTGCCCAACGATCTGGGCGAATATGATGAACTGCCCGAACAAACAGCAGCGCTGGTGCGCGAATGGGCCGATGCGGGGCAAGTTAATGTGCTCGGCGGATGCTGCGGATCGTCACCTGCCCATATTGCAGCAATGGTGCGGACTGTGGCGGGCTTGCCTGCACGGGCTGTGTCACCGCCGCCCGTGACAACGCGGCTTGCGGGCCTGGAACCGTTTAATATCGCTGCTTAAGCCCTTTCCCCTTCAGGGGAGAGGGTTGGGAGAGGGGACTGTCCTCCACCATGAACAATTGGCCGGGTGGGAACAGCCCCCTCTCCCCGGCCCTCTCCCCTGAAGGGGAGAGGGAGTAGAAATGAACCAACAAACCGTCAATTTCGTCAACATCGGTGAACGCACCAACGTCACCGGTTCAGCCGCGTTCAAAAAACTGATCATGGCGGGGGACTATCCCAAGGCCGTCGAAGTTGCACGCCAGCAGGTGGAAAATGGCGCGCAGATCATTGACATTAACATGGATGAAGGGCTGCTCGACAGCCTTGTTGCCATGGAAACCTTTGTCAAACTGATCGCCGCCGAACCCGATATTGCCCGCGTGCCGTTCATGATCGACTCGTCGAAATGGTCAGTCATTGAAGCTGGGCTGAAATGCGTAAGCGGAAAGCCCATCGTCAATTCCATTTCGATGAAAGAAGGCGAAGCCCAGTTTCTGGATCAAGCCCGCAAATGCATGAATTACGGCGCGGCAGTTGTGGTGATGGCGTTTGACGAAGTGGGCCAGGCCGACACCAAAGAGCGCAAGGTTGAGATTTGCGAACGTGCCTACAAACTACTCACGGGCATTGGCTTCCCGCCTGAAGACATCATCTTTGATCCCAACATCTTCGCCGTCGCGACGGGCATTGAGGAACATAACAACTACGCAGTCGATTTCATTGATGGTGTGCGCGAAATCAAGGCGCGCTGCCCGCATGTGCATTTTTCGGGCGGGCTATCCAACCTGTCGTTCAGCTTCCGGGGCAATGAGCCCGTCCGCCGCGCGATGCATTCGATCTTCCTTTATCATGCAATTCCGGCTGGGCTGGACATGGCGATTGTCAACGCCGGGCAGCTCGACATTTATGACGCCATCGACCCTGAACTGCGCGACGCCTGTGAAGATGTCATCCTCAACCGGCCCGCTCAGAATGACAATGAAACGCCAACCGAACGGCTGGTGACGCTGGCTGAAAAGTTCCGCGGCATCGATGCAGTGGCTGAAAAAGCGATGGCCGAATGGCGCGGCTATGATGTTGCTGCGCGCCTGAGCCATGCACTGGTCAAAGGCATTGACCAATATGTCGTGGAAGATACTGAAGAAGCCCGCCTGCTGTTTGCCCGCCCGATTGAGGTGATCGAAGGCCCGTTGATGGACGGCATGAATGTTGTGGGCGATTTGTTTGGCAGCGGCAAAATGTTTCTGCCCCAAGTGGTTAAATCCGCCCGCGTGATGAAAAAGGCCGTCGCGCATCTGATCCCCTATATCGAAGCTGCGAAAGAACCCGGTGCGCGCGCCAAGGGCCGGATCATCATGGCCACTGTGAAGGGCGACGTGCATGATATTGGCAAAAATATCGTCGGCGTCGTCCTCCAGTGCAATGGCTATGAAGTCATTGACATGGGCGTAATGGTGCCGTGGTCAAACATTCTGGCCGCAGCCAAAGAGCATGACGCTGATATCATCGGACTGTCCGGCCTGATCACCCCGAGCCTTGATGAAATGGTGACTGTCGGCGAAGAAATGCAGCGGGCGGGCTTTACGATTCCCCTTCTGATCGGCGGCGCAACAACATCCAAAGTGCACACGGCGCTGCGCATCGACAATGTTTATGATGGCCCCGTCATCCATGTGCTCGATGCGAGCCGTGCGGTCGGGGTCGCTTCTACGCTTCTGTCAGATACCCAACGCGATGATTTTGTTGCCAAGACGGCGGACGACTATGAAACTGTGCGGATTGCGCGGGCCAACAAAGGTCAAAGCACGCTGGTTCCGATTGAAACGGCGCGCGCCAACGCGTTTGTGGCGGATATGTCGCTGAAACCCGGCGCGCCTGCCCAGCCTGGGGTGCATGTTTTTGACGATTGGGATTTGACCGATCTGCGCGATCTGATCGACTGGACGCCGTTCTTCCGCGCGTGGGAATTGCACGGCAATTTCCCCGCGATCCTCACTGATGAAGTGGTCGGCGAAAGTGCGACCTCGCTTTACGGTGATGCGCAGAAGATGCTCGATACGATCATCGCTGAAAAATGGCTGACGGCGCGCGGCATTGCAGGGCTGTGGCCGTGCAAGCGGGACGGGGATGATGTGATCCTTGAGGGGGAGCTGCGCGTCCCTTTCCTGCGCCAGCAAATTGCCAAGCGGGAAGGCCGCGCCAACATGTGCCTTGCTGATTTCATTGATCCGGCAGGCGATTGGCTCGGCGGTTTTGCGGTCAGCATCCACGGCATTGATCCCCATATTGCCCGGTTCAAGGCCGATAATGATGACTATTCCGATATATTGCTCAAGGCCCTGGCTGACCGCTTTGCCGAAGCCTTTGCTGAGCGGCTGCACAAGCATGTCCGCACTGATCTGTGGGGCTATGCCGTTGGCGAACAACTGACCAACGAGGCCCTGATCAAGGAACAATATCGCGGCATCCGCCCAGCACCTGGCTATCCCGCTTGCCCGGATCATAGCCTGAAGCCGATTTTGTTCGACTTGATGGATACGACGGCAAAGACTGGCATTTCGCTGACCGAAAGCTTTGCGATGTTGCCAACGGCGGCAGTCTCTGGCTTTTACTTCGGGCATCCGCAGGCGGAGTATTTCGGTGTGGCCCGCGTTGGCCCGGATCAGGTTCAGGATTATGCCGTGCGCAGGGGCGTCGATCTGGAGACGACCAATCGCTGGCTGCGGCCCAATCTGGATTAGTGCTCCGGGCCTGACCCGGAGTCCAGGGGGGACGCTTCGGTGTTCGGGACTCCTGGGCTCCTGGGCTCCGGGTCAAGCCCGGAGCACTGTGAACAGCTGAACCAGCGCGTGCACGTGACGGAAAATAGTGCTCCGGGCCTGACCCGGAATCCAGGGGGGACGCGTCGGTGTTCGGGGCTCCTGGGCTCCGGGTCGAGCCCGGAGCACTGTGCGCCCTTCAGACGCTCGCGATCACATCCGCATAAATCCGCACCAGCGCCGCGACATCTGCCAGCGCTACGGCCTCATCGCGCTTGTGCATTGTGGCATTCAGCAACCCAAACTCCACCACTGGGCAGAGCTTTGACAGGAAGCGCGCGTCGGATGTGCCGCCAGTGGTGGACAGTTCAGGCTTGATCCCCGTCACGCCTTTGACTGCGTTGGAGACCATCGCTGAAAATTCCCCCGGCGGCGTGAGGAAGGCTTCGCCTGAAATCTTCGCTACAAAATCCGCCTCCGGGGCCTCGGCGCGGACGATACGCTCAATCATTGCCGCCAGATCAGTACCGCGCTGTTGATCATTGAACCGGATCGAGAGCCGCGCGCTGGCGGCGTGTGGGATGACATTGGTCGCCGGGTTGCCGACCTCTAAATTCGTGACTTCGATATTGGATGCCTGAAACCAGTCATTCCCCTGATCAAGCTCAATCGCTTCAATTGCGGTGAGGATGCGGATCAGCTTGGGAATTGGATTATCCGCCAGATGGGGATAGCCGACATGCCCTTCCGCGCCGTTGACGGTGATCCACATGTTGACTGAGCCCCGCCGCCCGATCTTGATCATATCGCCCAGCCGTTTGACAGACGTCGGCTCCCCGACAAGGCACAGGTCAGGCACCAACTCATGCGCCTTCATATGATCGATGAGGGGAAGCGTGCCATAAACCGCTGGCCCTTCCTCATCGCCAGTGATGATCAGGCTGATCCGTCCGGGGCTGGCAGGCGGAATGGCCGCGACGAAGGCCGCGATGCTGGCTTTCATGTCGACCGCCCCGCGCCCGTAAAGCAAACTCCCTCGCACTTCAGGTTCAAACGCGCCGCTCGTCCAGCCGCCGCCGGGGGGAACCACATCGAGATGACCGGCAAAGGCAAAATGCCGCGCTTCGCTCATCCCGGTGCCTGTGCCTGCGCGTGTTGCAAAGAGATTTTCGACCGGGCCATCCGGGGCTTCGCCGCAGATCATCCGGTGGACAGAAAAACCAAGCGGCGTCAGCGCGGCTTCCAGCACGTCAAACACGGCGCCAGTTGCAGGCGTGACGCTGGGCGCGGCCATCAGGGCCTTGGCAAGGGCAATTACATCAGTCATCCGGCTGCTCTAACCGCTTCATAAGCCATTGCAACGGCCAGAAATGAGACACCCCTTCCCCTTTGCGCAAAAAAGCCTAAGAGGCTGCCATGCCTTTTTCAACATTACCGCCGCTTCTTGCCGAAGCCCTGTCCGCCCGTGGCTATGATAAGCCCACGCCCGTCCAAGCTGCTGTTATCGAAGAGGAAGCGATTGGGCGCGATTTGATCGTGTCTGCGCAAACGGGTTCGGGGAAGACAGTCGCCTTTGGCCTGGCCATTGCTGCGCAGATTATTGAAGGCGACGCAGTACCTTTCACATCCAAGCCGCTGGCATTGGTGATTGCGCCCACCCGCGAACTCGCGTTGCAAGTCAGCCGCGAATTGATGTGGCTGTACGGCAAAGCCCGTGCGCGCATCGTGACCTGCGTGGGCGGCATGGATGCTTCGAAGGAACGGCGCAGCCTGTCTGGCGGCGCGCATATCGTTGTCGGCACGCCTGGGCGCTTGCGGGATCACCTGGAGCGCGGTGCGCTAGACCTGTCGGCGATCCGCGCCGCAGTGCTTGATGAAGCTGATGAAATGCTCGACATGGGCTTTCGCGAAGATCTGGAAGAAATCCTCGACGCGACGCCCGAAACACGGCGCACGCTGATGTTTTCGGCGACAATCCCCAAACCGATCCTGGCGCTCGCAAAGCGCTATCAGCGCGACGCGTTGCGGATTTCGACGGTTGGCGAAGACCGGGGCCACGGCGACATCAGCTATCAGGCCGTCACGGTTGCGCCGTCAGACATTGAAAATGCCGTCGTCAACTTGCTGCGCTTTCATGAAGCAGAATCAGCGATGCTGTTTTGCGCGACGCGGGACAATGTGCGTCACTTGCATGCCAGCCTGATTGAGCGGGGCTTTGCCGCTGTCGCACTGTCAGGTGAGCACAGTCAGAATGAGCGCAATCAGGCGCTGCAAGCCTTGCGGGATCGCCGCGCACGCGTGTGCGTTGCGACAGATGTGGCCGCACGCGGGATCGATCTGCCGACGCTTTCTTTGGTCGTTCATGTCGAACTGCCGCGCGACGGCGAAGCGCTTCAGCACCGGTCCGGTCGCACCGGCCGCGCTGGCAAAAAAGGCACAGCAGTTCTCCTCGTTCCTTATCCCAAGCGCCGCCGCGTTGAAATGATGCTACGCGGCGCGCGGATTGAGGCGGAGTGGATTAACCCACCAACGCCCGAAGATATTCGCCGCAATGATCGTGAACGCCTCATTGAAACGCTCATCCAGCCCGTTGAGGCCGATGAAGAGGATAAAGTCGTCGCGATGCGCGTGCAAAAGGCGCTGAGTGCCGATGCCATCGCCGTTGCTCTGGTGCAGGCGCACCGCAGCAAAATGCCGTCG
>JANPCO010000118.1:0-21302 GCA_031430995.1 Sphingomonadales bacterium
CGTCCCCCGTGCACCGTGTCAAGCAGGATGCGCATGAAGCAGTGGTCGGCGCTGACGGGCCAGCGGCGGCCCTTCGCCAGCGCGGGCAGGGTCTGCCGGGTTAAGGTCAGCCATTCAGTTTCGACCCCCGCGCGTATCGACGGATCGGGATCACCCAGTGCCAATGCATTCTCCTTTGCGGTCCGTGCAATCCATCGCTTGCTGATTGTCCGACAACGCCAGGGCCTCTGATTGTGTGAACACTATACAAATTTCTCCGTCACACAGGGTCAATACAGGCCTCTGCAATGGCCGTTACATGCCGCAAATCTGTGCCGCAGCAGCCCCCCAGCACAGTGATATGCGGAAACCGTTCAAGCAGCTCTTTGTGCTGCGCCGCAAAATCAGCCGGATCACCAATGTCAAGTTCGGTCATTGCATCGAGTTCGGCATGGCTGCAGGCGGACGCATTCGCGCGGATACCACGAATGCGGGCGGTCCACGGTGCATTTTCCACCAAAGACCCAGCGAAATGGGTGGGGTGGGCGCAGTTTATCATATAATATGCAGGATAGTTTTCTGTCGCTTCATCGACTGCCGCGATGGCGCCAGCCAGTTGGTCACCCGTGGGCAGGCAGCCGTCGGTTTCGACCGTGAAGCTGATCGCTACGGGCACGTGCAAAGCCTTTGCGGCCAGCGTTACGCCGACGGCTTCGGCTATGTTCGTCATCGTAATTGCTGAGATCATATCCACGTCTGCCAAGTGGAAAATGTGCGCTTGATGGGCATGATAGATTTGCGCTTCGTCGATGCGCATGATCCGTCCCGGGTCATAGCCGTCACCACGCGGGCCGATACAACCGCTGACCATGATCGGGTTTGCATCGCTCTGATATGCGGCGCGGAGGGCAATCAGCATCGAAATGGCTGCGGCGTTCAGCCTATCCAGCTCCGCCAACGTCATGCCAAGAGGCTCGGCCCAATCCGGGCTTGATCGCCAAGTGGCACTTTCCAACACCAGCCCAGTGCCCATCCGCTGCGCAAGATCAAGGAAGCCGCGATAATAGTCTTCAAGTGCGCGCCGGCCGTCACGGGTTTGCAAGAGGGTTATCGACGCAAAATGCGGAAGATCGATACCGCGATTAAACATGATGTCCGTCTCAAGCCCGGCATCAGTCAGGAACAGTCTGTCGAGTTGCGGGAGCGCTGCCATGGCCATGAGCGGGTCCTCGATATAATCGGTTACCGAACCATACCAAAAAATGCGTGCACCAACAAGGATACTCAGCTTTTGGTGATGGGGTCGCAGTAACAATAGGCTCGGTGGTGTCATGCGCTGATCAGGTTGAGAATGGCCATATGCGGCGCAATGATCCACGTCATCAACTGCGCCCTCATCTGCGCGCTTCATTCTGCTGAACTTATCGGCTAGACCGTTGGGATGCGCCTTCCCGGTTTCAGTTCTCAGCCTTTTTTTGACGATAAAAACCGTGCTTTCTGGGCGTTGCAGACGGCGGGCTGGGCATTCTACCTGATGCTCCGCATGGCAAGCGGCGTCGGCAATGGGATGACGGCGGCTTTTCTGATCCCGCTGATCGTATCCGTTGCGGCAGGCTATTCGATCACGCTGGTGTTGAGCGCCGTGTTCCGCTGGCTCATCTCTCGCAGCCCGATCATGACTTGGACAGGTGCAGTCATCGCCGTTGCTTCTTCAGTCGCGGCTTATTCTGCCATCGACGCCTGGGTGTTCAACATGATGGACCGGGACGGCGGCGCTTTTGATGGCGCCCTCTTTTTGGGGTCATTCACGATCAATTTCCTGCTGATTGCGGCTTGGTCTGCGCTTTATTTTGGTATCAATTTCTACATCATACTCGAACAACGGGCCGACGAATTGCTCAAACTTGAAGGCCAGGCATCAAGTGCGCAACTGGCGATGCTACGGTATCAACTGAACCCGCATTTTCTGTTCAACACGCTCAACAGCATTTCAACGCTGGTGCTGCTGCAACAGACCGAGCGGGCCAATGCCATGCTGTCGCGGCTTGCGTCATTCCTGCGCTACACGCTTGTTTACGAACCGACCGCGCAAGTGACGCTGGCGCAAGAGGTGGAGACGCTGAAGCTGTACCTCGACATCGAAAAAATGCGGTTTGAAGATCGGCTGCGGATCAATTTTGATGTTGATCCGGCCGCGTCGAAGGCTCGGCTACCGTCGCTGCTCCTTCAGCCGATGGTTGAAAACGCAGTCAAATATGCTGTGACGCCGCAGGAAGAAGGGGCCGAAATCAACCTTGAAGCGCGGCTCATCGGGGACAGGGTTCGCATCGTCGTATCTGATAGTGGTCCGGGGTTGAATGGTGCCGTCGCTACGACGACTTCATCCACAGGGGTTGGTCTTGCCAACATCCGGGACAGGTTGGCACAGGCTTATGGTGAAGATCAGATGATCGAATATGGCAGCCGACCTGACGGGGGGTTTTCAGTAACTTTAGAATTACCCTATCGCGGGGAGGAGAAAGTCGTATGACAATCCGTGCTATTTTGGTTGATGATGAAAAACTGGCCATCCAAGGCCTGCAATTGCGGCTAGAAGCCCACGCCGATGTTGAAATTATTGACACATGCCTGAACGGGCGTGAAGCGATCCGGTCAATCAAAACCAACAAGCCGGATCTGGTATTTCTCGATATTCAAATGCCCGGGTTTGACGGATTTTCAGTCGTCCAGGGATTGATGGAAGTCGAACCGCCGCTGTTTGTGTTTGTAACTGCTTATTCCGATCACGCCATCCGCGCTTTTGAGGCTCAGGCCACGGATTATCTAATGAAGCCAGTGGAGCCGGAGCGTCTGGCCGATAGCCTTGAACGCGTGCGTCAGCGTCTAGCAGAAAAACGCGGCGTTGAAGAAGTGGGCCGGTTGAAAGAGGCACTCGCTGAGCACGCCCCCGAAGCGCATGACGAATATGTTGATGCTGGCGCGGATGTGGTTGCGGCCAACCGCTATGAAAAAATGATCAACATCAAGGATCAGGGCCAGATTTTCCGCGTGGATGTCGACACGATTGAGCGGATTGATGCCGCGGGTGATTATATGTGCATTTACGTCGGCGGTGAAACGCTGATCCTGCGCGAAACGATGAAGGACCTGGAAAAACGGCTAGACCCGCGCCGCTTTCAGCGCGTTCACCGGTCCACAATTGTCAATCTTGATCTGGTAAAGCAGGTAAAGCCACACACGAACGGTGAATGCTTCCTCGTGCTCGAATCCAACGCCCAAGTGAAAGTGTCACGATCCTACCGAGATGTCGTCGCGCGGTTCGTGCACTGACAAGCAGCGTGGCCTCGCATCAGTCGATTTTGCCGAGTTCGCTCACTTTAACGCCCAATAGACCTGCAAGCTGGCTTCTCTCGTCGGCTGATAATTCAGCGATTGTCCGCGCTTTTGGCAGGCTTGCTGTCGCAGTTTCGGCCTTTTTGACGATGGCAGGCATGGCTTCCATGATCTTGGGCACCAGCGTTTTCATCCGCTTCATGAAGGCTGGGTCAGTCTGCAATGTCAATGATTTGGCAGCGTAGGCGATTCCCGTTGGCGTGCTGAAAAACAGGTCCAGATCAGCGAGTTCACCGGTGCTGAATTGATTGGCATAGGCCTCTGCCATACCGTCGCGCATGTCCGGCTCCATTGTCGCCATAAGGGTGCCCATTTCAGACATCATGGCCGTCATGCCGCTGCGCGCGCGTTCTTTGAAGCTAGGGTCAAGGATGGCCATCACGTCGCGCAACGTGCCTTCGTTCATTACAGACAGCTTATCTTCATCCATGCCTGTCATCCGGGCAATGTCTTTGACGGGCATGTTCATCGCGGAATCAAACATGCTTCCCATGACGCTGTCCATGGTTGTTCCCATCACGCGCTTTAACGTGCCCGACGGGATGAGGCGCGCAGCAATTTTGCGGCTGACGGCAAGTTTGGCTGGATCAAGCACGACCTCAGCGGCCGGTACAGTCGCTGCGTCAGTTTGGGCAAGTGCAGGTAGTGCTACCGTCGATAGGGCCACAGCCAACATCAATGTCTTCATCGCTTACTCTCCTTAACTCAGCCGGCCCAGCCAGATCAGCGCTGCGACGCCCGCTACGATACGATACCATGCAAACGGCGCAAACCCATAACGTTGCACAACCGAAATGAAAGATTTCACCACCACCAGCGCAACCACAAACGAGACAACAAAACCAATTGCGATCAGCCCCAGGCTATCCGCCGTCACTTGGTCGCGGTGCTTGAACAGTTGCAAAGCGGTCGCGCCAGAAAGCGTGGGGAGGGCAAGGAAAAAGCTGAATTCCGCCGCTGTCTTGCGGTCCACACCAAAACTCATGGCACCCAATATAGTCGCGCCAGACCGGCTGACCCCTGGCACCATGGCAAGGCATTGAACCAACCCCACCATGACCGACTGCTTAACTGTCAGGGCCGATACGCCGGCGACTTCAACGGGCTTGGCAAAACGTTCCACCAGCAAAATCGCGAAACCCCCAACGATAAGCGCCCAAGCCACAACGACCGCATTTTCCAGCATGACATCAATGGCGTCGCTGAACAGCAAGCCCAGAATGACTGCAGGAAAGAAGGCAAGCAAGATGTTGCGCACAAAGGCGATTGCACCTTGGTCTGCTTTGAACAGTCCGCTGAGCACATCCATGAACGTCCGCCAATAAAGGACCACAACCGCCAGGATCGCGCCTGGCTGGATCGCCACATTGAACAGGGCCCATTTTTGCGCGTCAAAGCCCAAAAGCTCGCTAGCCAGGATCAAATGCCCAGTTGAGGATACGGGCAGAAATTCAGTGATCCCTTCGACAATGCCTAGCAGGATCGCGGCGAGCCAATCGCTCATGCCTTGGCCCCGAAGCGCCCGTTGCGCTTATATTGAACGAGCCAGCCTTCGGCAGCCCCGTCAAGCGACAGCGGCGCAATTCCGAATGCGGCCAAGCCGAGCGCGTCACTGGCGGCAACATTATCCTTTTGCAGCATCAACCACTGATCGCGCGTGATTGGCGCGCCAGGCAGCCACCCGGTCGCCGACGCCATGGCACCGGCGATAACATCAGGCACATCTGCAAAGACGCGGTTGCGGCCTGTCGCCTTGGCGACCCACTCGTTAAGCGCGCGCATCGACAGGACTTGTGGCCCGCCAAGTTCATATAGCTTGCCACCATGCGCTTTGGGATCGGCAATGCACGCCGCCACCACTTGAGCGACATCGCCCACGTGAACCGGCTGAAATTTAGTCTTTCCGCCGATGACGGGCACGATTGGGGCCATGCGGATCATTGCGGCAAAGCGGTTGACGAATTGATCTTCGCGGCCAAAAATAATCGATGGTCTCAGGATAGTGGCAGAAGGAAACGCCGCACGGACGGCGGCCTCTCCGTCGCCTTTGCTGCGCCCATAAGCAGAGGGGCTGGCCTGATCCGCGCCAATCGCTGACATATGAACAAAGGCACGCAACCCCGCTGCAGCGACCGCCTGAGCCACTGTATTCGCGCCGAGATGCTGCACGCGGTCCATCTCTGCGCCGAACACGCCGACCAGATTGACGGCCGCTGTTGCCCCGTCAAGTGTGCGGGCCACAGTGTCGGGCCGGGTCACGTCCGCTGCTGCAAACTGGATCTGGCCAAGGTTGGCCTGCGTTTTAAGGAACGCTGCATTCTTAGGATTGCGTTCGGCTATGCGGACGCGGTGGCCGCTTTTCAGCAACGCTTGCACCACATAGCGGCCGACAAAGCCGCCACCGCCAAAAACCGTCACCAAATCTGCCATAATCCTGCCTTTGATTGCAAGCGATCATCACGCCTGCGATAAAGGATGCCAATGCCGTTCCGCGCGGCGGTTGACAAGGGGCAAGCCGCCCCGTATCGGCCCGCTCCTACCAGAAGACACTTCGACTCTGTGCCCAGATGGCGGAATTGGTAGACGCACCAGCTTCAGGTGCTGGCGCTCGCAAGGGCGTGGAGGTTCGAGTCCTCTTCTGGGCACCAAGTTACCGGACCTGTTTGACAAGCAGTCCATAGGTTTGGACGCGGGCGCATTATGCAACAGGTATTATCGTCAAACCCGCATCACATCGATGCTGTCATCACGTGGGTTGACGGCGCAGACCCCCTGCACCGCCGCAAGCGTGAGGCCCATATGGAGCCTTCTGGCCCTAGTCTCCATGAAAATGGCACTAACCCGCACCGGTGGGCGTGCAGCGACGAACTAAGCTACTGCGTCCGTTCGATCGCCAATCATGCGCCGTGGGTGAACCGTATCTGGATTGTGACAGACGCGCAGACGCCGGACCTTTCCAAACTGCCCCGCGCCGTTCGTGACAAGATAACGCTGGTTGACCACCGGGTGTTGTTTAACGGTTATCTGGATGCGTTGCCGACGTTCAACTCGCTCGCCATCGAAAGCATGATGTGGCGCATCCCCGACCTGGCGGAACATTTCATCTATTTCAACGATGATGTGTTTCTGACAGCGCCGCTGCACCCCGACGATGTCTTCTGCGGGTCAGACCCAGTGCTGCGCGGAAAATGGGTGAATTATGCAGACTTGATCGCAACGGATCAGCAAAGTGACCCGGCTCTGTTCAACCATTTTACGCAAATGAACGCCGCTGCAATGCTCGGTTTTGAGGCGGATCATCTGTTTGCCAGCGCTCACGTCGTTCACCCGATGCGCCGGTCTGTTTTTGAGACGCTGTTCCAGTCACACCACACAGCGTTTGTGGCGAACATGTGCCACCGGTTCCGCGATGTCGGGCAGTTCCTGCCCCAAGGACTGCACAACCATGCGTGTATCAAGGCGCGGGCCTGCGTGCTGCATTCGGAACAAGATCATCTTCACCTGCGCAGTGGGGCCGTGGCCGATTACCCAATCGCTGAAGTGGTTGCTTATCTGCGCCGCGCGCTACGACCAGAGTATAAGTTCCTGTGCGTCAATGATCTGGGCCAAGTCGAAGCTGCAATTCCCCAAGCACGGGGCTGGATCGAACGTGCCATTGGGCATCAGCGCCGCGCGGCCTAAGCCAGCCTAAGCATCGGCCATGGCGCGTTTGTAGATGGAGGTCAGTGGCCTCTCAAACAGCTTCATCACCATGGGCTCAAAAAATTCCAGCGGCAGCGTGTCATAATCCGGGTCGAACGCCGGGCAGTCATATTTGTCGATAAATTCTTCGCAGGCCGCAAAATGTTCATGCCCCCGAAACTGTTCGCGCATGTCACGGTCCAGCCCAATATGGTGAAAGAAATTAACGCCTTGGAAAATCCCGTGATGCTGCGTGATCCATAGAAGCTCTTCAGACACAAAGGGTTTGATGATGGCCGCTGCGATATCAGCATGGTTAAACGCGCCTAGGGTGTCGCCAATATCGTGGATCAGACACATCACGACATAATCATCAGGCCGACCATCCCGGTAAGCGCGCGTTGCGGTTTGGCGACAATGAGTCAGCCGATCGACAGCAAAACCGCCAAAATCCCCGTCAAGCAGCTTCAAATGCGCCAAGACCCGCTCCCCGCCACGCGGTGAGAAGGTCTTTGCGCTTTCGATGATCACGCCCCAATCTTCCTGTGTGCTCAGTGCCATATCGTGGAAGGTCGCGCGCGCGCCTGATGCATCATCCATCTTTGCTCTCCTTGATCTGCTGGACGAACCATAGGACGGCGAATCCGCTGCGGCAATTCCCTATATTTTCAGTGCCTCTCCCACATTCATTTCGCCCCCCACATCCCCCGCGCCTTGGCCAGTGTTGCATATTTAGGCACATCATTAGCCAACTTGGCGAGCGCTGCTTTGCGCAGGCGTGCGAGTAACCCGGGCGTGGCAAGCGTCTTGCGGCCTGCCAAGATATCGTCAGCCAGCCCCTTGTCATAAACTTCGACTGGGTTTTCGGCTTCCCGGATCAGCATGCCAAGGGCGTTCATGGCAACAGCGGCGCGAAATTTGCCATGACCTTCGCGCCCCGGCTTTACATCGGTCTCCACCCAATCGCGGATGGCCTCCAGCAGCTCAACTGTGGACGTTTCGCCGGTGCGCCGCGCAGTCGGAGCTGGCGTCAGCGTCAGGGGAAGGCGCTGGGTTTCCGGAGCGTCCTCCTCCAGCATCATCAGCAAGTCGCATTCATTCTCACTTGTCCGGCGCCCGATAACGGCACGCTCAATGCTTTTGTCGACACCCAGCCGCCAGATATCAGACATTTGCATACAGCCCAGCGCCCACCAGAGCGTGCGATAGATGAGCCAGAAGCGAAAGCGGGCACGGTTCACTTCAGTGCCGCTTTCGGCCTCATAGGCTGCAAAATAGCTGTCCAAATCCGCAACGCCAAACGATGGTTTATCGATATGGCCAAAGCGCCAGACTGTCATGCAGCCATAGGCCAGGTCTTCATGCACGTCGCCTAAATGAGCGAGCTCCCAATCGAGCACAGCGGCAAGTCCGTTTGCGTCCACCATCAGATTGCCCATGCGAAAATCGCCGTGAACCAGGGCAGACGGGGCAGGGGCAGGAAGATGATCCTCACACCATTTGATTGCCAGTGCGATGATCGGGCGGTCTCCGCCATATCCTGTGAAGCGGGCTTTGAGCTCAGCGAGCGCAGCCACCGTGTCGAGGGTTGGCAGCGCAAGGCCAGGCTTTAGCGCGTGTATCCGGGCAAGCTCACGCGCGATGTCGGCAATGAGAGACGGCGGTGGGTTGGCCAATATCGTCGCGGGGTTCACCTCCGCTTCAACGCGGCGCATCACATAGCCTGTGCCGATGCCGTCAGCATCACACAGGACAGCGACTATTTCAGGCGCGGTAACGCCTGCCGCCCGCGCAGCCTTGACGAGTGCTGCCTCCACATCATGGCCAAAGGACCGCCCTTCCATGAACGCGGCACTAGGCGCGCGGCGCAGCACATAGCCAGCACCAGCAAAGTCGAAGGAGGAGCTTTCCATATTCGCGCCGCCAGACAGCCGAGCGAAGTTGCTGATCGTTCCCGCTGTTGCCATTGCACGTGCCATCACGGAGGAGAGGGCAGGGGTGATATCAATCTCAGTTTCCAACATCCGCTTCCCTGAGCCTGTCGAAGGGCCGTTCTTCTCATGACTCAGGGTTGACGTATATAAAGGACGGCCCTTCGACAAGGCACTCCTGAGCTCAGTCGAAGGGCTCAGGAAAGGGGCGTTTATGGCTGCTTTGATTTCCAATAGGCAAAAGCGCGGGCCTGAACCGCGTCCACAAACGCCCGTGCTTCTGGCCCGGTCCAAAGCCCGGCATAGTCGCGCCGACCAGTCCACCAGCCCTGCCCCGGCAAACCGTCACTTTCGCGCACGACTAGCACAGCGAGTTCAGGTTCGCCTCGCGTGGCAGCCAAAGCATCAACATGGTCTAGCGTCTTGCACAGCACACGCATTTTCGGGCGCGTGAACTGAAACCCAAGCGCCATCAACATTTCAGAATAGCTGATCCAGCGCCCCTCTGCCGCCACAGCGTGAAGGATCGCCGTGATCCGCGGCACATCATAAAGGGCTCTCTTGTCGGGTGGGTCATCATCAAGGGCATATTCGTCGATCATGCGGATCAGCTCAGCCCCTTCTCCATCACCACCAGAAATAGATCCGCGCGTTTGGGATTGCCGAAGCGCGCTTCATCATAAGGGAAAGGCACAGTGCCGCCGGTCAGCTGATAGCCGCGTCTTTCATACCAGGCGATCAGTTCGGAGCGCTGGGCAATGACGGTCATTTGCGCTGCGGGAAGGCCCCATTCGTCGCGGATGTGGGCTTCAGCGGTTTCGAGGATGCGGCGGCCCATGCCTTGGCTTTGGCCAGTTGGCTGGACTGTAACCATGCCGATATAGCCGTGATCTTCAAAGCGCTCGACCGATACGCAGGCGCGCAACTGATCAGCATCTTCAAACAGCAGGATGGCCTGGTTCGGGTCTGCAAGCATGGGCAGCAGCATGCCGACATCAGTGCGCTGACCGTCCAGCAAATGCGCCTCTGTCGTCCACCCGGCCGTGCTGGCATCGCCGCGATAGGCGGATTGGACAAGGGCAACGACGGCGGGCAAATCGCCCTCAACAGCCTCCCGTACTGTAATTGCGTCGGCGGCGGTCGCGTCAGGCAGCAAAGCGTTTCAGCCGGTCGTTGATGATCGCATCAGCTTCAGCCATGATCCGGTCGATCAGTTCCTTGCAGGTCGGGATATCGCGGATCAGGCCTGCCACCATCCCGCAACTCCACGCGCCAATTTCCATTTCGCCGTCCATCATGATGCGCGGATAAACGCCTGCGACTTCGGCGGCGATATCATCAAATTTCAGTGCCGCGCCAAGCTCGCGTTCCTTTTGCAACAGCCGTTCAACGGCATCATTGGTCAGCACGCGTTCGGTATTGCGTAAGGGGCGCATGACGAGGCGCGTATCGAGTTCTGATGCCGCAACCAGCGCCTGCTTAACATTGTCATGGATCGGGGCTTCCTTCGTCGCCATGAAGCGCGTGCCCATGTTCATGCCCTCTGCCCCAAGTGCGAGAGCCGCCACCAAGCTGCGTCCATCAGCCATGCCACCTGAAGCGACGAAAGGAATATCCAGTTCTTCGGCGGCGCGCGGCAGCAATATGAAATTGGGAATATCATCTTCGCCGGGATGGCCGCCGCATTCAAACCCGTCGACTGACACGGCGTCGCAGCCAATGCTTTGTGCTTTCAATGAATGGCGCACAGATGTGCATTTGTGGATGACCTTGACGCCTGCTTCCTTGAACGCGGGCAGCACCGCGACAGGGTTATTGCCTGCAGTTTCAACGGCCGTCACGCCGCCCTCCAATATGGCTTTCACATATCCTGGATAGTCTGGCGTGTTGACCATAGGCAGGAAGGTGAGGTTCACGCCAAACGGCTTGTCCGTCATTTCGCGGCAACGGGCGATTTCATTGGCAAGGTCCGCCGGCGTTTTTTGCGTGAGGCCAGTGATGATGCCCAGCCCGCCCGCGTTAGAAACTGCCGCTGCCATTTCAGCAAAGCCCACAAAATGCATGCCGCCCTGGATGATCGGATGTTCGATGCCGAACATTTCAGTGATGCGGGTTTTCATGGGCGAATCCTCTCTAAGCTTGGTTTGAGCTATGGTGAAGGGTTCGTCGCGGAGATTGACGTTTACGTCAAGTGGCTGTGAATGGGTAAATGCAGTTCACACCCGTTGGTGTCGAGTGAAGTCGCTATTAACCATTGTCTGCACTAGTTTTACTGCACTGCAACATGCGATACCCGCGGTGGCTCAAGAGTTGAGTCGATCTGGAGTCGTTGGATGTTTGGCCTAATCGTGGGACCTGTTGTGGCAATGGCTGCTCCCCTCATGGCGGCATCGTCAGGCATCGGGCGTTTCCTGACGGAAGTTCCCGAACCCGGCATGATGTTGTTATTCGGCGTCAGCGTTGGCGCGTTGGGCCTTTATATCGGGCAGAAGAAAAAGCCCTGAACTCAGCGTTTTACCAGATCTACCGGCTGAAATTTGCCCAATCCGCAACTTGGTCCGCGTCCCAAATTGCCACCATAGCTTTGCAACACAGTGATGATATCGACTGAGCACAGTTGATTGAGGGACGTTGCGTAAGAAAACCGCTCCTCAAACCCTAGGCTGGGGCAGCTGTTGGGCAGTTCGTTGCGATACCATTTGTTGCCGTTGGTTTTGAAATCAATCACGCTGTCACTGCGCACGCGGCTTTCGCGGATGCTCGTAAGGCTCAGGCAGGATATCGGCGCGCCAGTCGCTGTCGCCTCCGGCACGGCTTTACGGTCTTTCTTCGCAGCAACAGCGCTGCCACTGGTGATGAGGGATGCAGCGATGATCAGGGCAAATGTGCGCACGGCGTGTCTCCTTAAGCCTTCGGCTTTGCAGTCTTGTCCTTTGATGCTGTCTTGGACCTGAACGAGCAGAGATCAGCGACAGGGCAGCGCCAGCATTCCGGCGTCCGCGCCTTGCAGATGTAGCGACCGTGCAGGATCAGCCAGTGGTGCGCGCCGATCCGGAACGGCGGCGGCGTTTTCTTATCCAGTGCTTTCTCAACCGCTAGCACTGTCTTTCCTTTGGCAATCCCCGTGCGGTTTCCGACACGGAAAATATGCGTATCAACCGCAAAAGTTTCTGCCCCAAACGCTGTGTTCATGACGACATTGGCTGTTTTGCGCCCGACACCCGGAAGGGCTTCTAGCGCGTCTCTGTCTGCGGGCACTTCGCCGCTATGATCACGGATAAGCAGCTCAGACAGAGCAATGACATTTTTGGCCTTTCCGTTGAACAGGCCAATCGTCTTGATGTGGGTTTTCAACCCGTCTACCCCCAGCGCAACCATTTCAGCGGGCGTTTTGACTTGTTCAAACAATAGCCGAGTGGCTTTATTCACGCCGACATCAGTGGATTGAGCGGACATCACAACGGCGATGAGCAATTGATAGACATTGCCGTACGCCAGTTCAGTCACGGGGTCTGGATTGGCTTCTGCCAGCCGCGTGTAGAATTCGAAGATTGCATCTTTTTTCACAAGCACGCCAACTGCATTAAAGAATGATTTCTGCGGCTGGCGTGGGTGGCACCATCATTTCAGCGTCCGGGTTCAGCCATTCAATTTGCAACGCGATGAGAGAGGCGAGGGTGAGCCAGACCATGTATGGCACCATCATCCATGCGGCCTGTTTGCGAATGGGGGCAATTGCAAAAGTGGCCGCAATCGCAATTGCCAATATGGTCACGATTAGGACCAGCGCCAGCGTGACTTGGTGCGCCGTGAAAAACAAAGCTGTCCAGCCGAAATTGAGCACAAGCTGCGTCAGGAACAGCCCCAGCGCTAACCCGCGCCCCTTTGCCCCGCGCGCGTGAAGCAGCATCGCCAGCACCAGTCCAAGCATGATATAAAGGATTGTCCAGACAACCGGAAACAGCCAACCCGGCGGAAAAATAGCTGGCTTTTCCAGCGCGTCAAACCAGCGGTTGCCAAAGCCTGAATTAGAAGTGCGGCCCGCGAGAATGCCCAGAAACAGTATCCCCGGAACGGTCACCAGCGCCCAGCGGACGAACGACATGCGCAATTGTTCTTTTGAGGCCAAACCGCCCATAAATGCTATTCCTTCGTCACTCTCGCGCTGGCCTTACGCGTTTGGGTGCTTGTGCGAAAGGCATCATATGTCCGCTGCAAGGTTCAAAATGAAGGCGCGTGGCACAGTGAAAGTGAAGCCGCCACTGCTGCTGACTTTCCAGCCATAATCATTCAACAAGTTCGTCACTTGTGCGCGGGCAAGCAGCTTTGTCTTGCCCAACGCGAACCGGTAACGGGTGCCAATGCCAATAGTTTCCCGAGCCGGGCCGGTGAAACTGTTCGAAATTGTCGCCATTTCAGGGCCAGTCGCTTCGAACGCCAGATCGAATGACCAGGCCTGCTGCCCCGCTGGCTTCCAATCGAGATTGGCGACGGCGCGGTGACGGAAAGAGCCAACCGGGCGCTGACCGATCCGGCCCGCTGTCACGTCCGTGCCTGCGATTTTGGGGTCAAGGATCAGCCCGCCTGCAATGATCGTCAGACCCGGCAGTAGCGTTCCGGCCAGTGAGAGCTCAACGCCCCGGTTGCGCACAGTGCCAAGACTGCGAAAGCGCGATGCCGCGTCGATATTGAAATAAGGCTTTTCAATGTCGAACACGCCCGTGATCAGCGCGAGCTTGGGAGAAATTGCATAGCGCAAACCCGCATCAATCTGGCGCGTGCGCAGTGCTGGCGGCGCTTCGCTGCGATTGATTGCAATATCAGGCGCAACAGCACTTTCCTCCAGTCCGCGCACAATGCCACCGTAGGCCAGCAGCCCGGGGAAAAGGTTGACCGAAGCTGTGGCGCTAAACAGCCACGGCTTATCGCGGGTGACGCTGTTGGCCAGCGCTGGGTTCGCAAAATCAACAGATTTGCGGTAATCCGTCTTTTGAACCGCAAGAGCAATTGACCCGCGCCCCTTCACTTGCAAGTCATAGCCCAGACCAGCAGTGATCTGGCGGACGGCAGAAAGATCATTGCCGCCAAAGCTATAGGTTGGCCGCGCGCGATCATCAGGCGCGCTGATTGTGCTTGCGCCAAGCGAAATGCGCTGCTGACCACCAAATTCACGGGACTGATCCCGCCCCCGGATCGTTGCGATCAGGCTATGGCGCAGTGTCTTGCCCGTCCAGCGGCGCGTCAGGCGGATTTCGCCTGATGTTGACCCTGCAAAATTATCAACGTCTGCGACAATCAACCGGTTGCCAACGCGCCCATCCGGCGTAACACCCAGCAGCAGGTCGGCGAAAGTCCGGTCATCATCGCGCACGGACCTGAACAGCCCAGCCTCTATCCGCACAGTGCCAATCGTGGCCTTTGCAATCAAGCCACTGTTATAAGTTGAATAGCGCGTGCGTGCCCATGGCTGGCCAAGGAATTGCTTGCGTGGGATAGCCTTGGGAATGTCGAGCGTTGCCGGAAAGATGATCGGGGACGCACTGGCGCGGGAAAAATGAAAGCGGCTCCAATAGGCAGTGACTTCGGCGTCTGCTTCCGGCGTCCAGGTGAGGAAAACGCTTTGACTGTTGAAATTGCCAAAGCGGCCCTGCGGCTGACGGCCCCGCCTGAACCCCTGGCCAAAGGAAATGCCGAGCCGATCCTTCACCAGCGGCAATTTCACCTGAACTGACCCGCTGGTGTTGCCATCCGCGTCCGTCTCTGCCTCGACGCTGATGATCCGTTGGCCTTCAAACTTTTCAAGCTTGAGATCAACCACGCCGGTTGGAGCAGGGAAGGGATAGCCCCGTGCGCCGTACCCCACCCGAATGGAGGTGCTGTCGACCATGCGGTTAGACGCAAGGCCTTGCTGATCATAATATAGCCCTTCAATGCGGACATTGCCTGCCTCAACTGGATTGAACCCGCGCACTTCCTCAGCAGAATAGATGCCGATTTTTTCATTTCCCACCGCGCGGCCAAAGGCATCGTCTGCTTGGGTGACAGCATTGTTGGTCGTCCGCTGAGCGATTGCAGGGGTAGCGACCGTGACGAGGAATGAGAGCATAGCGCCCTGCAATAAACCCAGCCCCCCTGTCATTGCGAGCGAAGCGCGGCAATCCAGAGGCCAACGCCGCACAGGCTGGATTGCCACGCTGCGCTCGCCATGACGATCCAAAGTAAGAGAGTCTCGTTTTCGATGTCTGGGCATAGTGCTCGGTTGCAGGATGCAACTGGTTCGTCAAGACTGGCAAGCAGCCATTCTTAGAAACTCAGGCGAGTGGCCGCGATCAGAAACTCCACGTTTCCCTCTGGCCCCGTGATGGGGCTTTGCGTGATGCCTTCCACGTTCCAGCCGCTGGCAACAAGCCAGTCGCGCACTTCGTCGCAGACGCGCGTGTGAACTTGCGGATCGCGGATAACGCCGCCTTTGCCGACTTCACCTTTGCCAGCTTCAAACTGCGGCTTGATCAAGGCAATCAACCGCGCGGATGGCGCAGCAAAGGTCAGCGGGCGCTCAAGGACTTTAGCCAGCCCAATGAAGCTGGCATCGCACACGATGATATCCACCGCTTGGGTAATTTGCGCATCCGTCAAGATGCGTGCGCTGGTTTGTTCATGGACGACGACGCGGCTGTCCTGCCGCAATTTCCAGGCCAGCTGATTGGTGCCGCTGTCGACAGCAAACACCTTGGCCGCGCTTTTGGTCAGCAGCACATCAGTAAACCCACCAGTTGATGACCCCACATCCATCGCTACAGAGCCAGCGACATCCCAGCCAAAGTGATCAAGTGCATGGGCCAATTTGATGCCGCCGCGTGATACCCAGGGGTGATCACGCCCTTTGACCTCAAGCGGCGCATCAGCAGGCATGGATTGACCGGCTTTTTCTACTTTCCGGTCGCCCGACCAGACAAGGCCCGCCAGAATAAGCGCCTGTGCCCTTGCGCGGCTCTCAACAAGCCCGCGTTCGACAAGCATCTGATCTGGGCGAGACTTAAGCATGGACTTGCCCCTAAACCCGGATTGCACCAGAGTGAAGCATCATTGGGAGACCATCATGCGCCTTTTTGCCGCCTTCTTGCTTGCTTTCACTTGCGCGCCCGCCAATGCCGCCCCTGACACGGGGACGGGACAGACAATAGCGCAGCTTTCCGCTGATATGGCTGCGGGCAAGACCACAAGTGAAGCCATCGTCACAGCCTATCTCAAACGCATTGCGGCTACTGATGATACCGGGCCACGGCTTAACGCTGTGCTGGCGATCATGCCGGACGCTTTGCCTTTGGCGCGTCAACGCGACGCCGAGCGTAGAGCCGGGCAATTACGGGGGCCGCTCCACGGAATTCCGATTCTGATCAAGGACAATATCGAAGCGGCTGGCCCGGTGCCAACCACAGCGGGCTCATTGGCGCTTAAGGACAATATCACGAACCGCGATGCGGGACTTGTGAAGCGCTTGAAGGCCGCTGGTGCGATCATTCTCGGCAAAACCAACTTGTCAGAATGGGCCAATATTCGCGCCGATAATTCGACCAGCGGGTGGAGTGCTGTTGGCGGCCTCACGCGCAACCCGCATGTTCTCAATCGCAACAGTTGCGGATCATCCAGCGGCAGTGGCTCTGCCATGGCGGCTGGCCTTGCGGCAGGCGCTGTCGGCACGGAGACTGACGGGTCAATCACGTGCCCGGCCGGCATCAACGGCGTCGTCGGGTTCAAGCCGACGGTTGGTCTTGTCAGCCGCACGCATGTGGTGCCAATCTCCCATACCCAAGACACGGCAGGCCCAATGACAGCCACCGTGCGCGACGCCGCAATCATGCTGAGCGCTATGGCTGGAAGCGACTCCTCTGATCCAGCGACCGCAGAGGCAGACAAACGCAAACAAGACTATGCAACACTGCTGGCTACCAACACTGTGAAGGGCAAACGTATTGGCGTGATGCGTGACCGATTGGGGAGCAACAAAGCGCTCCTTGCGCTCTTTGAACGCGCACTCACGGTGCTGCGCGGCGCTGGCGCTGAAATCGTCGATATTAAGGATAGCCAGTCAGGGTTGGAAAAGCTGGGCGACGCAGAATTCACCGTGCTCCTGTATGAGTTGAAGGCTGACATGGCGGCTTATCTGGGTAGCTTGCCAAACGCAGCCAGCCCGAAAACGCTTGCCGATCTGATCGCTTTTAACAAGGCCAATGCCGCCACTGAATTGCGCTGGTTCGGGCAGGAGACATTCGAGCAAGCCGAAGCCAAAGGTCCGCTGACGGATTTGGCCTACAAAGACGCGCTGGCCTTGTCGCAGCGGCTGGCAGGGCCAGAAGGCATTGACCGGTTGCTGGCCGCGAACAAAGTTGATCTGCTGATTGGCATCACCAATGGCCCGGCCTGGGTCAGCGATCTTGTCAACGGTGATAATTTTGGCGGTCCTGGCTCAAGCCAGCTAGCAGCTGTCGCGGGATATCCGCATCTTACGGTTCCGATGGGCGACGTGCATAGCCTTCCCATCGGGATCAGCTTTATAGGGCGGAAATGGGATGATGCCGCAGTGCTTGGTGCAGGATACGCCTATGAGCAGGCCGCGAAAGTGAAGATCGTGCCGGGATATGTGAGTAGTTTAGAAGGGCGTTGAAATGCTGTCATTGCGAGCGTAGCGAAGCAATCCAGAGTAAGTGGCAAACTGTCTGGATTGCTTTGCCGCGCTCGCGATGACGCTAACCGTTGCTTTGATTAAGTGAGAGACGACCAATGACCCACGCGTTCGATAAATCCAAACTGCCCAGTCGCCATGTATCGGTTGGCCCGTCAAAAGCGCCGCACCGGTCCTATTATTACGCGATGGGGCTGACTGAGGAGGAAATCGCGCGGCCCTTCGTTGGCATTGCGTCAGCTGGTAATGATAGCGCGCCGTGCAATACCACCCTCGATGCGCAGGCTGATATCGCGCGAAAAGGTGTTGAGGCCGGGGGCGGCATGCCGCGCCGGTTTAACACGATCACTGTGACGGATGGGATTGCGATGGGCCATCAGGGCATGAAATCATCCCTGGTCAGCCGCGAAGTCATTGCGGATTCGGTTGAAGTGTCAGTGCGCGGGCACTGCTATGATGCGCTGATCGGATTTGCAGGCTGTGATAAATCACTGCCAGGCATGATGATGGCGATGCTGCGGCTAAACGTGCCATCCATCTTCGTTTACGGTGGCTCCATCCTGCCTGGCCGGTTTGAAGACCGCGATGTTACAGTGGTTGATGTGTTTGAAGTCGTCGGCAAATATGCCGCCGGGGCCTGCCCAATCGAACATGTGACAGCGCTGGAAAAGGTCGCGTGCCCGGGCCACGGGGCCTGCGGTGGGCAATATACCGCGAACACTATGGCCTGTGTTGCCGAAGCGATTGGGCTTTCGCTCCCCAATTCAAACATGGCCCCGGCGCCCTATTCGACGCGAGATCAGATTGCCCATGCGGCGGGCGTTCAAGTGATGGAATTGCTGGCCCAGTCCATTCGGCCCCGCGATATCTGCACACGCGATGCCTTTGAAAATGCGGCGCGGATTGTGGCTGCAACAGGGGGATCCACCAATGGCGCGCTCCATTTGCCTGCCATGGCGCATGAGGCCGGGATATCCTTTGACCTGTTCGATGTGGCCGAAATCTTCAAGACGACGCCTTATATGGCGGACCTTAAACCCGGCGGCAATTATGTGGCGAAGGACATGTATGAGGCAGGCGGCATCTACATGCTGATGAAGTCTCTCATGGCCGAAGGGCTGCTGCACGGCAATTGCATGACGGTGACGTGCAAGACGCTGGGGGAAAATATCGACCAAGTGACGTGGAACCCGGATCAGAAAGTCATTTACCCTGCGAGTGCACCGATAACGCCTACGGGCGGTGTGGTCGGCCTGCGCGGTACGCTGGCCCCTGAAGGTGCGATTGTAAAAGTGGCGGGCATGGCGCGGCTGGAATTCACGGGCCCTGCCCAAGTGTTTGACAGTGAAGAAGAGTGTTTTGCCGCTGTCGAGCGACGCGACATCCGCGAAGGCGCAGTTGTGGTCATCCGTTATGAAGGCCCCAAAGGCGGCCCTGGTATGCGCGAAATGCTTTCCACCACAGCAGCTCTGTACGGGCAGGGCATGGGGGAAAAGATTGCGCTGATCACTGACGGGCGCTTTTCCGGCGCCACGCGCGGTTTCTGCATCGGTCATGTCGGGCCAGAGGCGGCGGACGGCGGGCCAATAGCCTTGATCGAAGACGGCGACGAAATTGCAATTGATGCTGTTCGCGGCACGATTGATCTGAACGTGCCAGCGGATGTTCTCACGGCGCGAAGGGAAAAATGGTTACCGCGTCAGAATGATTATCAATCCGGGGCTTTGTGGCGCTATGCCCAGAATGTGGGGCCCGCCTATCAAGGTGCCGTCACACATCCAGGTGGGAAAGCGGAAACACATGTCTTTGCGGATATTTAGCATATTGGCCTTGGCCTTGGCCATTGCTGCTTGCGGCGATGCCAAAGTTGATGATGCGAAATCACTGGCCGAGGCTGAGGCGATGGCGCGCAGCCGCGCCGCCAGCGGTGGGGCCATTGACTGTGCAGTGTCGGGTTTCAAAACCTTTTCGCGCACCTGCACTGTCGAACGCGAACTTTCTGGCACAGATTTGATCCTCACCATTCGCCATGATGATGGGGGGTTTCGCCGGTTCAAAGTAATGAAGGACGGCAGCGGCTTAGTTGCGGCAGACGGGGCTGAACCTGCCGTGTTGCAGACGATTGGCAATAACCAGATCGAAGTTCAGGTGGCAGGGGACAAATACCGCTTGCCTGCGACTGTGAAGGGCAAGACGCCCTAGAATAGTCCGCGCGACGCTGGCTGCGCCCTCACGCCTTCCCATCCGTCGCTACCCCGCCTAAAGCGCAGGGATGACCGGTCACGAAATTCCAGCGCCTTTTAGAGTTGAAAAACCAAAGCTTAACCCGCCAGCGCACGACGCGCATAAATATAGTCGCGGGATGGCCGTTATCGTTGGCGGAGAAATGCCCGGCGCGGCACTGTTGGCTGCCGAAAGCGCAATGCGGTTTGCGGGCTATGTTGCCTTGGTTAGTGGCGGGCGGGGCGGCCCCCACGCGCTGGTGCGCAAAACTTGGGATGATGTAGCGGCAGACGCACGTGTTGGCGCACTTCTCATCGGGCCAGGCCTTGGGCTTTCGGACCAGAGCCGTTGCAAACTGGCAGCGGCCCTTGCAAGTGGCCATGCCCTTGTTCTTGATGGTGACGCGCTGACCATAGTGGCAGAAGCGGGACATGTTGATTTCCAAACACGCGCTCGTCCCGTCATCTTGACTCCGCACGCGGGAGAATTTGCCAGATTGTTTCCGAACTTGTCCGGCAGCAAAGAAGATCAGGCGCGTAGTGCCGCACACACATCAGGGGCTATGGTCATTTTCAAAGGCGCCAAGACAGTGATCGCATCGCCCGGCGGTGAAGTTGCAGTAAGTTCGGACGCTTCGCCTTGGCTGGCGAGCGCAGGCACAGGCGATGTGCTGGCCGGAATTGTCGCAGGCCTTCTGTCCACAGGCCTTGCGCCGATGGAGGCTGCCTGTGCCGCCGTTTGGTTGCACGGCGAGTGCGCGCGGCTGGCGGGGCCTGTGCTTATCGCTGATGATCTGGTGCGGGTCTTGCCCCGCGCAATAGAGCACTGCTTGTGAGCGACAATGCAGAACTCATCACTGGCTTTGCGGCACGCGGTGACGGGCTGACCGCGTCGGGGCGGTTTGTTGCGGGTGCGGTGCCAGGCGACTATGTGACTGACCTTGCCGAAATCATCCCTGGCCCCAATCGGCAAACGCCTCCGTGTCGCCATTTCGGGCGCTGTGGCGGGTGCCAGTTGCAGCATGTGAATGACGCCACTTACGCAGGCTTTGTGACGGACCGGATCGTTTCCGCTCTTAAAGCCCAGAAAGTGGCGCTTCCTGACATTCGAAAGCCCCATCTCTCGCCTGCTTTTGCACGGCGGCGCGTGGCTTTGCGGGCGATGAAAGCGGGTAAGCATATCCAGTTGGGCTTTGCCGAAGGGGCCAGTCATAAGCTGATCGATCTGGCCGAGTGCCCAGTCATGACGCGGGAGTTGTTTGCGCTGGTTGCGCCGCTCAGACGGCTGTTGATGCTGATCCTGAAGGACCGGCGCCCGACCGACATTCGCATGACAGTGGCTGATCAAGGGGTTGATCTGCTGATTGCAGGGGGGGAAGCTGATGGTCTGGAAGCAATTGAGGCGCTCTCGGA
>JANPCO010000119.1:0-32477 GCA_031430995.1 Sphingomonadales bacterium
ACGCTCAAGGCCATGGCAGAAAAGGCAATGCCTGCTGCGGCAACGGACAATCGCCGCGATGCGTATATGAAGGCACTGGCCCCATTTTGGGCGGATTTTGTTGATGATCAGGTGAAGCTCAATGATTTCGGTGCGACAGAGTTTTTGCTGGCAAGCCTCGCCAAAGATGGCTGGACACCAGCACTCCTGTACGCCCGCGGGGAACTTTACCGGTCACGTGGGCGCCCCGACGATCTGGTCAAGGCCGCTGAATTTTACAAGCTATCTGTCGGCGGCAAAGATGCCCCTGTCGAAGCTTACCGCGGTCTGGGGTTATCGTTGTTGCGCAGCGGCGCAGCAAAAGAAGGCAAGGCCGCACTGAAAGACTATCTCGCGCGCAAACCAGATGCCAAAGACAAGGCGATGGTTGCGATGCTGGCAGGAGGGTGAAATGAGAAAAACGCGTTTGGGGAAAATTGCACTTGGATTGGCGTTGGCCGCTGCTGTTGCCGTGCCAGTTTACGCCGCAGGGCGAATGAAATCGGCAGGCGTGGCGACGGTTGTGGCCAAGTCTGCACTCACTGTCACGCCAGACCGGGCGTGGAACAAAGGCGGGCGCATGGGGCGCCTGTCTGAAAGCTGGACGCTCGACGGACTGTCGATCAATGAGCTCACCTTTTACGGCGGCATCATGGACGGCAAAACTCTGTTCCGTGATGTGGACAAAGTGAACCGGCCATTGCCAAAGTTCAACGCAACGATGCTGGCGCCCGAGATCGCAACGCTACTGGAAAGCAGTTACCGCGTGGCGCTGGGCACGTCCCTGATGCAGATCGAATCAATTGAGCCATCCACATTGGCAGGCGCGCCTGGCTTCAAATTTACTTATAGTTTTGCGGTGCAAGATGAAGTGAAACGACGCGGAGTTGCGCGCGGCGCGGTGATTGGTGGCAAGCTGTACCTCATCACCTATGAAGCACCGCGGATCCACTATTTCGATCGCGACGTGACTTCGTTCGACAAAATAGCCGATAGCGCCCGCTTCCCGGTCGCTGGCAAGAAATAGCGGGAGAGCGCGCCGGGTGAGCCCATGCTTGCCCTTCGCGCCATCCCTGCTATAGGCGACGCCGTAACCGGCCTGATGCGGGCGTGGCGAAATTGGTAGACGCACCAGATTTAGGTTCTGGCATCGAGAGATGTGGGGGTTCGAGTCCCTTCGCCCGCACCACCGACGCAGCACCTCCGCAAGTCTCAGTGCCGATCCCGGATTAGCCTTTCAGACGAAAGAATGAGTGAGATGCAAACAGTCGAGACTTTGAACGAAGGCCTGAAACGCGCCTATACCCTGACCATCGCCGCTAAAGACATCGAAGCGCGCGTCGACGCCGAAGTCAAAAAGGCAGCGCCGCAAGTGCGGATGCCCGGATTTCGTCCCGGCAAAGTCCCCGCCAATCTCATTCGCAAAATGCACGGTGAACAGATGCAGGCCGACGCGCTGAACACCGCCGTGCAAGAAGGCGTGCAAAGCTTGATCGCGAAAGAAAAACTGCGCCCGGCCATGTCCCCAGAAGTTGAACTGGGTGAAGGGTACGGCCACGGCAAAGATGCTCAGGTCAAAGTCGCGCTTGAAGTGCTTCCTGAAATTCCAGCGCCTACCATCGACGGCTTGAAGCTGGAACGCCTAACAGTTGAGCCACCTGCCGATCTTGTTGACGAACAGCTTAAAGGCATTGCATCCCAACAAAAGACATTTGACGAAGCGCCCAAGAGCCACAAAGCCGCTATGGGTGACCTTGTCGTCATGGACTTTTTGGGCAAAATTGACGGTGAAGAATTTGACGGTGGCAAAGCCGAAGGGGCATCGATTGAAATTGGTTCTGGCCGCTTGATCCCAGGCTTTGAAGACCAGTTGGTCGGCGCAAAGGCCAATGACGAGGTGCTTGTCAAAGTCACTTTCCCCGAAAGCTACAGCGTCGCTTATCTGAAGGGCAAGGAAGCGACATTTGACGTGGTCGTCAACGAAGTCCGCGTTTCGAAGGAAGCAGCGCTCGACGATGATTTTGCCAAGAGCCTTGGCCTGGAAGGCATTGATCAACTTCGCGGGCTGATCAAGGGTCAGATGGAACAGGAACTGAACGGCCTGACCCGCATCCACATGAAGCGGCGCTTGCTTGATCAACTGGCTGCCTCGCACGATTTTGACGTGCCGCCGTCCATGGTCGAAGCCGAGTTTGAACAAATCTGGGGCCAGCTTCAACAAGAAGCAGAGCGTGAGGAAGACCCCGTTGCCGCTGTCGCGGAAATGGAAAATGACAAGGATGATTACCGCAAGATTGCCGTCCGCCGGGTCCGCCTTGGGCTGCTCTTGTCTGAAATTGGTCGCAACAACAAAATCGAAGTGTCCAGCGCAGAAATGAGCCGCCTGATTGCGCAGGCAGCACAGCAATATGATCCCAAAGAACGTGAGCGTTTCGTTCAATATGTGCAGCAGGATGCCATGGCCGCGGCCCAACTGCGCGCGCCACTTTATGAAGACAAAGTCGTCGATTTCCTCTTTTCGACCGCTGACATCACGGACCGCCCCGTAACACGCGAAGAATTGGAAGCGGCCATTGAAGCTGAAGAAGATGGCACCGCTGGCCATGTTCACGGACCCGGCTGCGGTCATGATCACAGCGACGACAAGCCAAAAGCCAAGAAAGCTGCCGCCAAAAAGCCTGCCAAGGCGCAAGTGGCTGACGCAGCAGTGAACGCTGAAGCAAAGCCTGGCAAAAAAGCCCCGGCAAAGAAAGCGGCTGCCAAGAAGGCTTAAGCATGCCGCAACTCGTCCTCATCCGTCACGGCCAGTCGACCTGGAACCTGGAAAACCGGTTTACCGGCTGGTGGGATGTTGATGTGACGGAAAAGGGCGTGGCCGAAGCGAAAACCGCTGGCGCATTGATGCGCGACAAGGGTTTGGATTTCGATCTATGCTTCACATCGCTCCAGTCCCGCGCGATCAGGACGCTTAATCTCGTTTTGGAAGAAATGGGGCGACTGTGGCTACCCGTTGAAAAGGACTGGCGTTTGAACGAACGCCACTACGGCGGCCTCACAGGACTTAACAAGGCCGAGACAGCGGCACAGCACGGCGACGCGCAAGTGAAAATCTGGCGGCGCAGCTTTGACATTCCGCCTCCGCCGCTAGAGCCCGGCAGTGCCTATGATCTGTCAGCAGACCGCCGTTACGCCGGGATCGCCATTCCCAGCGCGGAAAGCCTGAAAGATACAATTGCCCGTGTGCTGCCCTATTGGGAAACGCGGATTGCGCCGGAATTAAGGGCAGGCAAGCGCATCATTATCTCTGCCCACGGCAATAGTCTTCGCGCGCTCGTAAAGCATCTTTCGAACATTCCCGACGAAGACATTACGGAGCTTGAAATCCCAACGGGCCAGCCGATTGTTTTTGACCTTGCCGACGATCTGACATCGGTAGAAAGATACTATTTGTCAGAGCGTTAGGCTGTCGTCCTGCAATCCCGCTCTTGCCAGCTTGCCCCCTACACCTGTATCGGTTTGCACAGAAAAGGTGGTGTGCATGGTCGATCTTCTTATCGAACCGTTGCTGAAATACGGAACTTTCACGGGCAGAGCCGCCCGGAGAGAGTTTTGGGCCTTTGCCTGTGTCTTTGCCGCTGCGACCGTCGGGGCGCATTATTTCGATCTGCGGGACGGAGACATTGAGCCGCTTGCCGCTGGCATGGGAATGGTCGAACTGATCGCATTCCTCGCTCTGCTGCTGCCGTTCATTTCCATCGGGGCGCGGCGGCTGCATGATACGGGCCGGTCGGGCTGGTGGATGTTGTTCCTTTATATTCCCTATCTGGCATTTGTTGCCGCTTCGGGAAATGACGATTTGGTGATCGCTGCCTCAGGTGGGCTGTTAGTCGGTGCTGCAGCCTTAATGATATTATTTGCGCTACCCAGCACGTTGGGGCCGAACGCCTTTGGCCCCAATCCGCGCAAAGCGCTGCCGAATTAGGGGGTGACAAAGCCACTCACCAAGCCTAATTCGACTAAGACGAGGCCCCTGTGGTGAAATTGGTAGACGCGCCGCACTCAAAATGCGGTATCGCAAGATGTGCTGGTTCGAGTCCGGCCAGGGGCACCATATTTTCGCATGACGATCATGCATCAAAGGGATACCGCCCGATCAGAGGCCAGAGATTGAGCCGCCTTGATCATGGGTTAAGCTTGATCGCAATCCTATGGATCGCTTACTAAATTTGCATGACTGCCAGACGCAACTTTGAAACGCTGAACGGGATGCGCGGGGTGGCGGCCGTCGCGGTGTTACTCTTTCATTCTAAAGATCTTTTGGGATTTCAGATGGTGCCCCGCGGCTATCTGGCAGTTGACCTGTTTTTTGCCTTGTCAGGCTTCGTGATTTCTCATGCTTATGACCAAAAATTGCAGGACGGGCTGGGTTGGCGTCGGTTTGCCAAGCTGAGGCTCCTTCGCTTTTATCCGTTATACATGCTTGGGGTGGCCATTGGTCTGGTTCGTGAGTTTGGCTTGATCGCAGCGCATCATGACTATGCTCTGGGCCTTTCGCAGCTCGGCGTTGCGATCGTGACCGCTGCCTTGTTCATTCCTTATCCGTTGGCCAGTCGCGATGATCAGTTGTTCAGCCTTAACATTCCCAGCTGGTCGCTCTTTTTCGAACTGGTGGTCAACATGGCCTATGCCGCGCTCTTTCCTTTTTTGCGTCATTCCGTCCTGATTGTCGTCGCTGTGGCGGCGGGCCTTGCGACCATAGCAGCCACCGTCTCGGCTGGCACAGCTGATCTGGGGGCAAATTTGCCTCAATTTGCAGGGGGTTTGGCGCGGACAACATTCTCTTTTTCAGTCGGTGTCCTCATCTGCCGGATGAACGTGCGAGTGCGCCCGATATGGCCAGTCGCGATCCTGGTGCTGGTCGGCCTGTGCCTGATCATGCCGCTGTCATGGGGCATCAGTGCTGACATTGCCTTCATTTTCGTCATCAGCCCTGCATTGCTTGTGGCAGGTTCGTCAGTTGAGCCTTCGCCCAGCACAGCTCGTGTCTTTGCAGTTCTTGGGATCATCTCATTCCCGCTTTACGCCATTCACCGCCCGGTGCTTGCCATCGGAGAAGCTGCAGTCAGAATTTCAGGTCTGCCTGCTTGGCTCATTGGGACATCGTCAATCTGTGGCCTCTTGATCGTCTCCTATCTCGCTGATCGCTTCTATGATCGGCCCGTGCGGGGATGGCTGACGCGCTGGCTCGCTTCGTAATTTAGCCAGCCGGTCTGCCACCCCCGATGATCTTTATCACAACCCAAAGTAGCCCAAATCAGCGCGCTACATTACGCGGCGGATGGTTGGTCGACCGACCCGCACCGTTGCATTCACGTTGTAGGTGCCGTTGCTGCTTGGCACGTGCATCATGATAAACAGGCCAGTTTCACTATTGCCTGGGGCCGCTGCATAAGTGTGAGGCGCAGTCCGCATCACGCCTTTGATGGCTTGGCCAAGTGGCAGGAAGCCTATTTGCGGATATAGTGCATTATTCTCGATTGCGGCCCGCGTGCGGAATTGCAGGCGAGGGGAGAGGAAATTGCTGTGGCCCGCGTCCACTTCAAAATCGCACAGCGCCTCCAGCGTATCACCCGCTGCGATCAGCGCCGCGTCGGCGGTGCCCAGCTGTTGCCACATCCGTGCGAAGAACCCAGCCCCCTCGGCTGGTGCCCCTGTCACGGTGTAGCTGCCCGACAAGACAAACTGCGTGCGACGGATGCCGTCTGCCCCTGTAACGACTGATGTCACGCAGGTGACGCCTGCTGGCAAAGTCGCGCCTACGTTCCAGCTGGTCGGCGCAGCGCCTGTTACTGGTGCGTTCACGCCGCCCGCCGCACCCGTCATCATCGCATTGGTGAGGCAATTGGCATCAACATAGCCCGCCGCGTTGCGAAAGTTGCTGGCGGGTAAAGTGTCAATCGGCGGATACCAGGTAGTGAGAATCTCCGCGATGGCTGACCCGACCAGATAGCCGCCAACAGGCCCTGGATGAGTTCCATCCACCATCAGATTTGCTTTGGGAATGATACGGTCGCTTGGCGCTGCCGGGTCCGTCATTGGCAGCAAAGCGCGCGTAGCGACCGCCACCATGCCCCGGCTGCGCGCGGCAAATTCGTTCAGCCAGCGGTTGCAACGGTTCATGGTTGCAAAGCTGGCGGGTGGCAGAAGCGCAGAAAATCCCGCGTCTCGCGGTAGGATCGGCACAAAGATCGTGCGGATGCCCTGATTGGCGAGGAGCGTGGCCATGCTCATCCAATCTGCTGTGATAAAAGCAAAACTCTCCTGCGCAATGCCAAAGCGGAACAGATTATTCGTGCCAACTTCAATCACAACCGCACCGGGCTTTTGCGGCATTTGTGCGAGAAACGCCGGAAGCTGGGCAAGGATCACATCTGTTTCCTTGCCTGGAAAACTCCACACGTTGGTCGCCTGCGGCATAGTGACGCGCTGACCAGACAAGGCCAGCGCCCACGTCATGACGCCTGAGGACTGACTGTTGCGATTGATTGGGACAGACGGGTTTACCTTGTCCGATCCGCTTGCATCCGCCACGGCAATGCTGTCGCCGATGATTGCAATGTGCGGCGTGGCTGATGCAATGCCACGTCTGGCCAGGCCACTGCCTGAAAATCCACCGTTACCGTACATCATGCTTCTCCGATAATGTCAGAGGCAGTGGTGCCGGTTGCGCGGATGAATGCGGGGCGGACGTTCAGATAAACGCCGTCACCGACATTTTTATAGATGACATCGGCCGTCGCATCGATGCCGCGTAGCGTCACGTCACCGCCGGTGCCAACGAATATCCGCTTTGGAATTTCAAAGAGTTCGTTGACGTTGTGCGGCGTCACCGGGAACGGCTGGCGCGAAGGCCCAGCCACAGTGTCGTTGTAGGTCGAAAAATCATCCATCTTCATATCCTTCAAACAGAGCGAGGCGTCGTGAGCACCATGCGGCACCACAACAGCGTTGTTCTATATATGTTCTAGCCCTGGATGTAGGAAAGCGAAATCTTCAAAGCGCAAAATGTCGCGCAGCTGCAAAGGGCAAAACGTCCTATCGACGGGAAACCGCCGTTGAACGCATTTATGAATTCATTAAACGCAACGTCTTGCAATATGTAAAAGATTATGTTTGGTGCAGTGCAACAACGATAAAAACATCCCAAGTATCTTTTCCGATTCGCATTACCATCCTGATGACCGTCCCGGGCAAAGCTACTCAACTGTGAGCGATGATGTCATGCGTTCAAATTTTTGTGCCGGTGCCGATGTGGATCGCTTGTCATGAATGACGTGGCCGATCTGTTTGATCTGAAAAAGACCATCGATTACCAAAGCCTGCATATGCTGAGTAAAGCGCCACCGCCACCCAAGCGCGGACGACGTTTAGCGCTTTATGCTCAACTTATTGTTCTTGACGCCTTCGCAATTTTGGCAGCCTTCTTCATTGCCGGATTGATCCAGCCTGATCCTGGTGCGTGGGCAGGACTGCGTTTGGCCGTTTTTGCCATTCCTGTTTACTGTGCCTTTGCTTTGCAGGGGAACACCTATAGTTCATCAGTGATATCTTTCAAAGCGAACAGCGTTAAGGCAGCTGCGGCCATTTTTTACACGCTGGCCATGGGTACATCATTGCTCTTTTTGCTGCAGGCGGGGGACGAAATTTCTCGTTTTGCTGGGATGACTGGCTTCACATTGTCGTTTCTGTTCCTGATTGCCGGCCGCCGGATCTACTGCCCATTCGCCGCGTCGGCCTTAGGCGGCAGCATCGTCAATGAGTTGCTCATCATCGATTCGATGAAAATGCCCGCCAAGCCAACCTGCCATTATGTGTTCGCACGGGATATTGGCTTGCAGCCTGATTTAAGTGACCCTGTCATGCTTGACCGGATGGGCTGGACGGTTTTGGGGTTTGAAAAAGTCATTGTGGCTTGCCCCCCCGATCAACGCGAGGCTTGGACGCTTATGCTGCGCGGCGCAAACGTCGAAGGGGAGATTATTGCGCCTGAATTTGACGGCACTCACGTTTTGGGCATTAGCAAATTTGGCCAGTATAGCACATTCATTGCTTCACGCGGTCCACTTAGCACCACCAACCGGGCGAAGAAACGGCTGCTTGATCTTAGTGTTACTGTGCCCCTTATCATTCTTCTTGCACCATTTTTTGCGCTGGTTGCACTTGGGATAAAGCTCGACAGCAAAGGCTCGGTTCTTTTCAAACAGGTCAGAGTCGGCCGGGCGAACCGGCATTTTCGGATCCTCAAGTTCCGCAGCATGCGCAGCGAAAGCGGCGATGCCACGGGCCGCCGCTCCGCATCGCGAGATGATGACCGGATTACGCGCGTTGGCCGCTTTATCCGCAAAACCAGCATTGATGAACTTCCCCAATTGTTCAATGTGTTGCTGGGAGACATGAGCTTGATCGGCCCGCGCCCGCATGCCTTAGGGTCGTTAGCGGGTGAGCATCTTTTTTGGGAAGTTGATCACCGCTATTGGATGCGACATTCGCTAAAACCGGGGATCACCGGGCTGGCCCAAGTGCGCGGATACCGTGGTGCCACCGATCAGTCCGATGATCTGGTCAACCGGCTTGGTGCAGACCTTGAATATATTGAGAACTGGTCGATGGTGAAGGAAATCGTTATTTTGTTCAAAACCGCTCAGGTGCTGGTTCACCGCAACGCCTATTAAGAAATTAGTTCGCGAAAAAGTATAGTGCGGAATAAGCAATCGCCCCGAACGCGATCACTAAGGCTATTGGCCCTGCGGATCGCGATAGGGCCTGTATATGATCTTCAATAACATCGACGCGATCAGCACCCCGCACCGGCGCCTTCAGGGCAGCCTCGTTTAGAGCGTCAGAAAACCTGTCATCAAGCTGACCGATGAGATCGCCGACAACACCGCGGCGAGCAGCCGTCAAAATGTCAGGTTCGCCAGTTCCGTCTGCCGGATGCTGAACTGGCTGAGTGGATAGTTCAGGTTCGGAGACCCGTTGAACGGAATTTTTTGACATTTCGGTGTGCCCCTCACACATGCCCCTACGCTCCACCGATTTCTGAAAGGTTAATCTGGGGTCAGGGCGTAACGGGACTGGCCAGTGATTGCATGTAAAGCTTTGTCAGGAGAAATTTGATTATCACGCCACCACCGGCTTCTCAGGTCCGGATCTGTATTTACACACGGGCGTGGCGGTCTGCCGGGGCTGGTTTATTCGCGCGCGAACTCGCCCGTGCGGCGGCAAACGCAGGGAGTTTAGTGACATTTGTCGCGCCAATTGGTGACGGCGAAGCGATGACGCATACGGACCCAAATCTGGCACGCCTTCGGCCCCCTCGAGAATATCCAGGCCGATCCCGCGCGCGCAATGCCGCCGCCTCTGTGATGCGGATGATCATTGGCAGCTGGATGCTGCTGCGCGCACGTGCTGGCAACAAAGCTTATATTTTCACCATTCCCGACCGCTTGCCAGTAACGATCGTGCAACTGACACTGCTTTGGCTAAGCGGCACGCGGGTAATTTTCGTCGCGCACGATCCTTTGCCCCATAAATGGCGGCTGCCTGTGGTACTGAAGCCAGTGGAAAAGCTAGGCCACGGCCTGACCTACCGGTTAGCCAGTCATATCGTGGTGCTGAGCGAACCGTCCAGATTGGCGCTGCAGATAGCATTTCCAACGGTGACGACACCCATCACCATTATCGAACATGGCCTGTATAATGCTCCATCCGTGCCACCCCTTCGCAATACCCGCACTCTTCTTTTATTTGGCGCATTGCGGCAAAACAAAGGAGTAATCGAAGGGATGCAAGGGGCGATTTTGGCAAGAGCCAACGGCGTTGACGTCCGGCTTGTCGTGGCAGGATCCGCGCACCCGGACGAAAAAGGCTATGCCGCTGACATTTGCGCCCTTGCCGCAACAGCACCAGACGCAATTGATCTCCGCCTGGGATATGTGAGTGACGAAGACCTGGAACAACTAATCGCCAGATGCGATGCGTTTCTGATGCCATACGGCGCCTTCGCGTCGCAAAGCGGTGTCGCCATTCTCGCGGCGTCTAGCGCACGGCCAATCATTGCCACGCGCGTCGGCGGCATTGGATCCTTGATCGACGGGGGAATGCCGTCGGTGATCCTACCGCTACACCCCAACGCTGATCAAATCGCAACTGCCATTGCGCAATTTTATGAAAGCAGCAGTGGCGACTGGCAGGGCCGCTGCCTGTCCTATCGCGCGGCACTGATGCAGACCCATTCATGGGACGTGGTTGGCAGGCACTATGTCGATTTGGCACGTAAATTGGCCGCCTGAACCGTCACACAGCCTGCACCAGAGCGCGGATTTTGCGCCTGATCCGATCTGGCAAAAGCCAAAGCAAAATGAAGGCAATCAGTTGCCGCACAGTTGGCCTCCCCAGACGGAAGGCGGCAAGCAGCAGCGGTTTTACTGCTGAGAAATCTCTTTGAGCCGCCGCCGTGCGTGCGACCGTAACCAGACAGAAGCCAGCAACGGCGCGCGGCGTCAATAACGGGCCGACGTTTTCACCCCATGCCAGCGAGTCCCGCCATCCGTTGGCTTGACTGAGTGACGGAACGCCGTGGCGTACATGATGAATGACGAGGGGGCAGACCACAGTGACCAACTGGCATCCGTGATGCTTGACAGCCCGCAGGACCAATTCCCAATCTTCGTGGAGCGGTTGGCTCGCGAATTGCAAGTCATCAAACAGAACGCGCGGCAGCATCAGCGAGGATGTTTGCAAAAAACTCTCTCCGCCGCCGAACAGGCTCTGGCGGTCGAACAGCCATTCATCAATGGACTGATGATCATCATAAGGAACTGTAGGCCAGATAAATCTGCCTTGCGGCATGACGACTATGCTTTGTGTCATCACGATGGCCGGCTTATGATCCAGCGCGGCGTCGGCAGCTGCCAGTTGCTGTTCCAGCTTTTCAGGGTGCCATTCGTCGTCGTCGTCCAGAAAAGCGACCCATCGCCCTTTGCAGCGTGCAGCCCCGAAATTTCGCGCGCCGCCAGGCCCAGCCTTTGACGACGTGCCCGTGATGGACAGTCGCGGGTCGTCTAATGCCTTGATCGAGCGAGAGCTTGCTTCATCGGCGCCGTCGACAACGATGATCAGTTCAAATGATTTCAGGGTTTGCGCCAAAACCGAATCGACGGCGCGGCGTAAGAGACCAGGCCGACCGAAGGTTGGAATAACAACACTGACTAAGATTTGAGACGCCATGCCGTCTCTTGACCATAAAGGCGGCGTGACGAACAGTATCCAATTGCCTGATATCCACACAATTTGCACAGTTAACCTAAAAAAGGATGTTGCTGCGACAATCAGGCCCTGCAATAGCGTCAACACGCTGTTAAACATTATTTGATGTGAGGCGGGGGATTGATTGAAGGTGATGCCATTTTTCCAACTGACTGGATAAGGTAGGTGGCACAGGGGAACGTCGTTTTCTTTGCCTCTCATGCACACGGCGGCGTTCGTGAAGTCTGGACCAATTTGGCAGAGGCATTTCATCAGCTTGGGTATGACGCAAGCTTAGTTGGCCTTTATCCACTCGATGCCAGTGTGGAACCACCAACACATATATTGGCCTGGTCCTACATTATTCCCAATCATCCCAACGGCTTGACCGGCAAGTTCAAAATGATTTTCGGGCTGGCAAAATGGATGCGCGCAAACCAGCCCGAATATATTCTGTCATCCATGCCTGCTGCAAATGTGCTGGTGGCATCCTTTGCGCGGGTGTTCAGCCCAGCCACCAAAGTGATCGTGTCGCACCATTCACCGTCAACGGTTTATCGCCGCGCGCTGAATTTTCTGGATCGGATTTCAGGCTCTGGAAAAAATGTCACTGCCATCGTTAGCGTTTCGGAATCGGTCAATGCCACACTCCAGAACAAGCCAGCCGCCTATCGCGCCAAACGGCACACAATTCACAACGCTGTTCCACCACATATTGAACGGTTGATCAGTCAGTTGGTGGCTTCAGCCAATGGCCGAGACCCAGGACGGAAAATCGTGGCAAGTGGTCGGCTCGAAGCTGTCAAAAACCACCCGATGCTCTTGCGCGCAGTGGCGCAGGTGCCCGGCGTCACTGTCGATATCCTCGGCTGCGGTGGCGACGAAGACAAACTCCGTGAACTCACACGTGCACTTAAGATTCAAGATCGCATCGCGTTTCTGGGCAACCGTGACCGTGAAGAGGCTCTGGCGCTCATGGCGCGCGCGGATGTATTTGTTCAGGTCAGCCTGTTTGAAGGCCATAGCCTGGCCCTGATTGAAGCAGCAAAGCTTGGCCTGCCGCTGATCGTATCAAATGTGCCGAGCCAAGTGGAAGCTGTCACGTTGAAGGATGGCACTCTCTGTGGACAAATTGTTGAACTGGGGGATGATGCTGGCCTGGCCCGCGCGATCAAGGCAGTGGTTGACGATCCTGCTGCTCACAAGATGTGGCGTGATCTGTCGCTAAGACTGGGGGAAGAATGCACATTTGAAAGCATGGTCAGCCTGTATCAGCAGCTATTGACGGGTGCGCATGGCAAAAATGCTGTGCGCGACATTTCCGAACTCCAGATCACCGGATAAAATATGGCGATCACCGATTTTTTTACCAGTTCACAATCACCTGCTTACAAATTGGCCATTCCGCCGCGTCAAAACCTGTTGATCGCGGCGGCGGCGCTGCTGATCATATTATGTCTGCTAGGCCCGTTCATGTCGTTTAGCGATTTGCCTGGCGCGGGGGAAGGAAGCCCGGCACGTCAGCTTGGTTACGGCGTTGTCGTGATACTGGTTTTGATTGGAATCCGGCCCCTTGCTGCACCCAAACGGATATTAGTCATTCCATTTTTTATCATTTTGGCTTTGGCATGGTGCTGGCTGAGCATCACATGGGCGCTTGCCCCGGGTATCGCCGTCCGGCGCATCGTGCTGACTATGATGATCATCTGGAGCATCTTTGCGATCGTCAAATATGCTGGCTATCAGCAGCCCGTGCAGATCATCCGTGTATTTCTGGTCCTTTTGCTGGTCACCAACTTGGCGACATCCCTCTTGTTTCCTGATCTTGGTATTCACCACGTGAACGAACCAGGCGATAAAGGCCTGATCGGTGACTGGCGCGGGATCATGACGCACAAGAATTTTGCAGGTCCGCCGACAGTGCTCGTGATATTATTCTTTGTGTTTGACGCCAAACAAATCCCAACCGTTTTGCGCGCGACCGTGGTTGCCGCCGCTTGTTATTTTCTTGTCTACTGTCAATCAAAAACCTCAGTTGGCATTGGTGTTTTCGCGCTGATCGTGGGCATAGTATTTACCCAGTTTCGCAACAGATACAGGCCTCTACTCATCATCCTGTTCGCACTGGCAGGGGCAGCAGCTGGTGTCATGGCCTTTGTCTATCAAGATCCGCTGGCTGGCAATTTCACCGACGAACGGTCTTTCACGGGGCGGCCCCTGATCTGGAAGGCGCTATATGACTACTGGACAGTGCATCCTTGGCTGGGGTCAGGATTTGGATCCTTCTGGAACATTGGTGCGAACAGCCCGATCAATCACTATGCCACAGGATGGGTGACGCAAATCACTGTCGGCCATAACGGCTTTCTCGATCTTTTGGTGCAAGTCGGTATTCCGGGGTTAGCCTTGGTCGTATTTGCCACCATCATCGTCCCGCTGCACCGCTTGCTATCCAACCCGGATGATTTTGCGCAGCGCAGTGCTCTGGTTATTTCAGTGTTGGTTTTTTGCGTCGGGCATAACTCCACTGAAACGACACTCTTTGACCGCGATGCCATTGGTCAGGTCTTTTTGATGTTTGCGATTGCCTTCATTGGTGTGCTGCGGACGCCATCACGCCAATCGTCACGCCAATCGTCTTTGGGGTTAACTGCGCCCGCGCGCACGTGAGGCGGGGTCAATGTCCACCCTGAAGCATATCATCAACCGCTACGGCCTGATCTCGGCTGGCCCTATTGCGGCTGCGATTGCTCAGTTCCTGCTGTCGCTCGTGTTGCTGCGCTATGTTCCCCTAGCGGAGTTCGGGGCATTTGCGTTTCTGTTAATCCTTGCCCAATTTTTACAGGGCGTCTGGGGTGCGTTATTCTGCGCGCCCCTCGTTGTTGCACAAAGCCAGTTGACTGCGGAAAGCGACAACACCGAAGCGTCAGCGATCATGAGTGTCGCAGGCTTGGCATCGCTGCTGGCAATCACTGTGTTAACGGCCACTGCCGATGTCATCGGCAAAGATCACGCACTGGCGATAATTTTTGGGCTCTTTGGCAGCTTGTCGCTCATCCGATTGCTGGCGCGCGGGCAGTTGTTTGCAACGGGGAGGTCCGCGCGTGCGGCGCTTTCTGATCTTGTTTATGCCGCTGCAGTTGGTGCTGGCATCGCAGCGTTAGTGCTTGGCGGCAACATGAACGTCAAGAGCGCATTCATTACGCTAAGTGTTGCGGTGATGGCTGGACTGTTCGTGTTTGACGCGGCGACTTTGCGCGCCCAATTTTCGGCGTGGAACTGGCACACTGTGGCTCTGTACCGGCAGGTCTGGCGCAAACATGCGTCATGGTCACTCGCAGGTGTCATCACGACGGAACTTACGGCGAATAGTCACGCCTATCTGGTAGGTTCGCTGTTTGGACCAAAAGCATTTGCGCCCATCGCCGCAACAGCGCTGCTCATTCGCCCGATAACGGTCGGGATGAACGCTGTCATGGAATATGAACGGGCTCAAATGGCCCAATCACTAACGGGTAGCGACCATGCCGCAGTACGGATAGCGCGGCGTCACATGGCTGTGATATTATCCGTGCTCTGGTTAGGCACTGCGCTTTTGTCAGGCCTGGTCTTGGCATTCGCGCCACGCCTTTTGTTCCCGGCAAGCTACGGGCTTGATATTCTGGCAACTGGCGCGATGTTATGGCTGGGGGTGGCAGCTGCACGTGCAGTGCGCGCAGGCGACAGCGCCTTTTTGCAAGCCGCAGGTGCATTTCAACCGCTTGCCTTGGCATCGCTTTATGCGTGTGGGTTTTCAATTTTGGGCGTGGCAGCAATGCTGATGATCGCGCCTCCGCTCTGGTCGATCCTGGGAACGATTTTGGGCGAAGCTGGCTTTGCGCTATGGACGCGGCGTGCGGCGCGCAGATTGGCAACAGCATGGTAGTTGCAGCACCCGTCGCGCCGCCGGTCAAATCTGCGCTACGTGCTGATGTTCAGGCGTTGCGGGGCGTCGCCATTTTGCTGGTGCTGGCGCACCACGCCCATATCCCCGGCCTGCCCGGGGGGTTTTTGGGTGTCGATGTCTTCTTTGTGATCTCTGGCTATTTAATGACGGGCCTAATCGACCGTGAATTGGTAGACAGTCGGTTTAGTTTTGCGCGTTTCTACGCGCGCCGTATCCGACGGCTTTTGCCAGCCGCTTATGCCACACTCTCCGTAACGGCTATTGCGGCCCCCCTCCTCCTCGACAGTCAGGAGTACCGCGCCTTTGTCGCCCAGCTGGCTGGATCGTTCGGCTTTGTTGCGAATATCATTTTGTGGAAACAATCCGATTATTTTGCGACGGCTGCGGATTTGAAGCCGTTGCTGCATATGTGGTCATTGGCGGTTGAGGAGCAATATTATCTCGGCCTACCGTTGGTGCTTTTTGTTTTTCCTGCGCGATTGCGGTGGGCAGCGATGGTTGCACTGCTTCTGTTAAGCGCAGTGCTTTGCGCTGTGATGGTGAGCCGCGCCCCTTCAGCAACATTTTATATGCTGCCAACGCGGGCGTGGGAATTGGCCATTGGCGGCTGCATCGCGCTGCTGGTCAACCGCGGCTTGGTGAGTGCCCGTTCAGCGCCGCTGATCAGGAGTGCTGCTGTGGCTGTCATACTGATCGTTGCAGTAACACAGGGTGCGGCGGGACATCCCGGTTGGCCCGCGCTGATAATCTGTTTGGCGACGGCCGTTCTGCTGGTTCCCGGCAGCGCCTATTCTGGCGCACGCGCGGGCCGCCTTCTGACTTTGGCTGGGGACCGGTCTTATTCACTTTATCTGGTGCATTGGCCTCTGTTTGCGTTTGCCAGCAACATCGTCATTGATCCGCTATCGCCTGTCTGGAATGGTGCCTTGCTGATTGCTTCATTTGCTGTGGCTGAGCTTCAATACCGGTTTGTGGAAACGCCGCTGCGATCAGTGGCGGTAACGCGCCGTTACCTTATGACACTTATTCTGGCCGCGTTGAGTGTTACGAGCATCAGCCTGTGGATCGCACGTGAGAAGAGTAATCTGCTAGCTGCAGACCGAGTTGCAAACGTAGGGCTCAGTGAAGCCTGCGCGGCAGGCTCCACTTTTACGCCCAGTCCGGCCTGCAAAACAGCAGCAGCGCCGACTGCTATTCTCTGGGGCGATAGTTTTGCAATGCATCTCGCGCCGGGCCTAGCGGCAAGCTTGCCCGGTGGTTTCGTTCAAGCGACCAAGCCAATTTGCGGTCCTGTTATAGGCATCGCACCGTTTGGATCTGGGTTGCAAAGCGAATATTGGGCGCAAGGGTGCATCAGTTTCAACGATAGCGTCCTTGCTTATATTGTTAGTCATCCGCAGATTAAAACGGTCATCCTCTCATCAATATGGATACCCTATCTCCAGCAGGAGGACCGTCGCACGTGGCAGCTCGTGTCGCGCGAAGCTGAGGGTGAAGTGATCTCAGGCCAAAACCCCGGCCGGGTTCTTTCGGCCCTTGCCTCGACGGTTTCAGCACTGCGGGCTGCGGGGAAAAAGGTCATCCTGATCGGGCCACCGCCTGGCGTGGACATTGACTATAGCCGCTGTCACTTGCGCCGTGCCCAACATCTTTTCACAATATCAGCTGTGGCAGACTGTGATATCGACATGGCGATTTATGCAAAAGTGCGCAGCAACGTCCGGGCGTTTCTGGCAGAAGTGAAAGCTCAGAAGGTCGTGCCCATCCTGTCACTTGAAGAGGCGCTGTGTCCGGGCGGAAGCTGCCAGACACAGGCAAACGGCATTTTGCTTTATGCGGATCAGGCACATTTAAGCCAGCGCGGATCAGTGGTCTTGGCGCGACAAATGGATTGGGCTCGGCAAATCCCAGCAATGGCGAAATGAGGGCGCTGTGAACACACCGATCATGGTGTTCCTGTCCGGGCGAGTCGTCACGCTCGTCCTGCTGATCTGTTTCCAGATCCTCGTGGTGCGCCTGCTGCCTCCCGCAGAATTTGCGACTTATGCGTTGGTCTTTGCGCTGGCGACGCTTATGCAGACCGTTGTTTCGTTTGGCATACCACGCGTCATTTCGCGTTATATCGGACAGGCTGGCTGGGGGATAGAAAAGCCTGTTCTTCGAAGCTTGTTTATGCAGCTGCTTGGGGTTCGCATTGCCGGAACAGCAACGATATTGATCATCGCCTTTCTGTGCGCCCACGCCTTGGGCCTAACTGGCCGGCTATCACCGCTGCTGATGGTCTCGGGCGGATTTTTCATTTTGGCTGGTGTGGTTCAGATTGATACTGATAATGCCGCTCAGTCACTGGCGTTGCAAAAAATGTCGCGCAGCTGTGCCGTTGGCGAATCCGCTGCGCGCCTTGCCCTCGTGGCGACATTGGCAGCGGCTGGCCGTATCGACGGTGCAAGTGCTATTCTGACCGTTAGTCTGTTGACGATGGCACTCACCACTGCTCGGTTGATTTACGGTGTACTCCACGCGTTGAGCGGCAACAGCACAGAAGGAGCCACCAAAGCGCTGGACCGGCTTGAAGTAAGACAAACAGCGCTTGGTGGCTATGCCAGCACCCTTGCCTGGTTTGCCTCAAGCCCGGCGGTCGTGCGGCTGATCGGGGGTGCAACGCTGAGCCTTTTAAGTTTCGCAGGCTTTGCCTTTGTCCAAGGCCTTGTTGTCAGTTTGCAGCGATATACTCCCGGCGCGATGCTTTTTCCTTTCATCGAACCCACAGTGATGAGGGACTATGGCCGGACTGGGGATAAGGCATCGATGGAAAATGCCCTGTCGCTCATCTCAAAAATTGACATGATCTTGATCGGAGCCGCAATTGTTGGGACGTTGGTGGCTGCGCGTCCACTCGTCGAGGTCATGACCGGCGGCAAATACGGCGCCATGGCCTATGCCATTCCCTGGCTCCTCCTTTATGTCGCGACTATCCCGGTTTATAAAAGCTTTGAAATTGTCGCGGTGCTGGTCGGCGCGACATCAACTTTGGCAGCTACATTTGCGATCAGCGTCGTCTGGGGCATTTTAACGTATAGTCTGGCTTTGAATTACGGCTTGCCAGCGCTTTTGATTGGCCCCTTGGCGGATGCCCTGATGCGTATTTCCTACTTGTTCATCATGCTCAAACGGCACGGTGTGCACCGAGCCGCTGATGCTCCGATACTAGGGTTGATGATGTGCTGCTTAGGTTTCTCGGGTTTATCAGGGATAGCCGCTACCGCGTTACTTGGCCTTACTGGCTTCGCAACCGTGGCGGTTGGGGCCGTGATGGCCATGCTCTATCTTGCCAGCATAGTTCTGATCCGTCCGTTTCGGTCTGGCGAAGTTGCTTCACTCACCAGCGGGATCGGCGACGGCGGCTTAGCGCGCTTTGCCCGCCGACTGGCGCAGCGATTGGCGCGCCCTTAATTGGCCCCGGCAGGTCAGCAGCAGCGCCCACCCAAAATACCCCAGAGACCCGACATGAGAGAGCGAACGGTCGTTAGACTCCGTCAACCCGGACAGGAGCCAAGCGACCAGCACGGCTGCGAGCACTTGCGACGCCGCGCGCAACTCTCCGCCCGCAAGATAGAGGGTCCTCGCGCTGTTCAAAGCAATCAAAACTCCGGCTAAAAACAAAAAAAGCCCAATGCCGCCAAGCGCCAACGTCAAGTCGAGAAAAAGATTATGCGGATCATAAACGAACGCGCGCCGTGATAGCTCATAGATAAAATTACCGTAGGTGGGCGACATGAACCCATAGCCTTCGAACGGCTTGTCGCCCACCGATAATGCCGCGAGGCCCCAGATGACATTGCGGCCACTCAAAGTGATGTCGCGCCCCAAAGCCTCCAGCAAAAGATTGAGGCCGAACCCGACTAACAGGCCTGCCAGCGCCAGAAACAGAAGTGCAAATATCCGCTGCATCGGGCTGAACGATACGAACACAAGAACCCCAATGACGCTGATGGGAATCATGACCGCAGCACTCGCAGACCCGCTTTTGACGATAAGCAGGATCAGCAGGGCAAGGATCGCCCACCGCAACGCCAAGTTGGGGAGGATACGCCCATCAGCAAAGAGAATGGCCGCGCCGAAAATGGCGGCCACCTGACCGAAATGGTTTTTGTGAATATAGATTCCGCGCCACAGCCCAGCGTGAACGGATTGTGCCGCATCGCTATTCTGGTGCACAGCGTGCGCGGGCACAGCAGCGATATAAACAATCGAAAGAACGGCCATGAATGAGCCTGCAATGACAATGGCGCGCGCACTGTGCCGCGGGCCAAGCACAGCCATCATCAGTGCGGCGCTAAGAAAAAGCGGCACAAGCGCTGCAAAGCCGTGCAGTGTCGAACTGGTCGAATCTGACCAAGCCATCGAAGCCCCAGCCCAAATGAGAAACGGCACGGCCGGCGCCAAACTGCGAAGGCTAAGCGCAGCTGAACGCATTCGGCCCATGGCAACGACAAGAATGAGCCCAGCGACTGGCACACAGAAACGCATGATATAAAGGGCTATTTGAGAGCCATCGGCACGCCGCATGGTAGAGACATTGCGCATGATCTTTTCAGCAGGATCAATGCCCGTAAGCGCAAAGGGAAACGGACTTGTCAAAGCGACAATCATAAGGGCCCAGACTAAAACGACCAGCGACGACGGATTATAATCACCAACGATGTTTTTGGAGCGGTCAAAAAACGGAAGTCGCAGCAGGCCAAGCGCGAATGTGCCGGCCTGATCACGGAATTTCTGAAGGCTCGTTGCAGGCGCGCCTGTGTTCAAGTGACGTCTTTAGGGGCAGCGCCGCGCATCGCAGACTGGTATATTTGCTGCGCCACCGGTTTGGCCGCGCCACTGACGTCAAAAGCCAGAGGCTCATCATCTGCAAGACTGAAAGGGGGGCGGCGTAGATAGCTATCGCTGTCGCGCATTCCCCACAAAGTGAACGCGTATCGCTGCTTTGCAGGGAGTGCGAAAAAGGCATCGGCCAGTTCTTTGGTCCGTTCCACTTGCATCAGCCTTTTTTGGGCGAGCGGTCTGACGTCAATTTTTTGCATGCCAAATGAAATGTCAAACTCTGACACATGAATAGGAAGCCCAAGCCCCGCCAAATCCTGCATCGCCACCCGGGCAGCCCCTGCTGGCAAATCAATGCGCATGTGGCTTTGAGTGCCGATCCCAGTCACAGGCACGCCCCGCTTCAGTAGCATTTCGATCAGCCGCAGAAACGTAACCCGCTTGCGCGGCAATTTTTCCAGATCATAGTCGTTGATGAACAAAATTGCTTTGGGGTCGGCCTCCGCTGCGACTTCAAAGGCTTTGACGATATGGTCCACGACGCCAAGGTTACGGCTCCATAGGCTTGCCCGCAGTCCGGTGCCATCGGACGCAACGGGCTCGTTCACAACGTCCCAGCCGCGCACTTGGCTGCGGTAGCGTGAAACGACCGTTTTGATGTAGTTCGCATATGCTCTTGCAAATGCATCTCGCTGCCCGTCCAAGCCGGCAAAATAAGGCGGTTCGTGCGAGTACCAGACAAGCGTGTGGCCGTGCACAGCAATCGCATTGCGCGCAGCAAAGGTCGCAATCTGATCCGCAGCGTCAAAGCGCAAAGTGCCGTTGTTTTGCACTATGGCGTTCATTTTCATTTCCCACTCGGCGCTAATCTGGGAAAACTGATCTTTGATTTCATTGCCAATTTTCGGCGATTGGGCTTGTGCAGACACAATGCAACACCCGATCCGCGTGGATGACGCGCTGCGCAAAGGCGGCGTCAGGGCAGCCTGCGCCGCTGTGTTGCCTGCGCCGTCAGCTCGCCCGCAAGCAGCGCCTGCCAAACCGCCCAGCACAACGGCTCTGCGCGAAAACAGTGACAACCCTGATTTCCGGGTTTGGCGGATCATCATCTTTGGCGTCCTTCCGGGTCCTGCCCCAGTCCATCCCTGCCCGTCGCTGTGATAAAGGCCTGTATCCGGTTGATCAGCAGAGTCCGGTCGGGGCGGACAGCAGTGTCATCAGGGGCATCCAGTTTTTGACCCAGCAGGTCAATCAGCACTTCCTTCGTACGGGCGACATAAATGCCAGGCCGGTTTTCCAGTGCGACAATTGTCGCCAGTTGATGTTCATTGCGGTGTTCACCAAGTGACGCATGACGGGGAAAGACAATGATGGGTTTACGGTGTTGTTGCGCCATCAACACAGACCCGACGCCGGCGTGAGCGACAATGAGTGTCGCCCTGTCAAGAATTTCCGCAAAGTCGACGGGTTTCACCATCGCTTGCCAGTCAATATTCTGCGGAACGTAAGAACCCGGGCCAGTTTGTGCAAAAACGGTTTGGCCAAGCGTGGGTGCAATCTTATCAACTATGCGGATCAACCGGTCAAACGGCAACTGAGTTCCTACCGTTACCAGGATCACAGCAGATTACCGCTATATTCCAGCCCACCTGACCGCGCCTGATGTTCCCACTGTGTCAGACTCACGTCAGCAAAACGCTGTGCCCAGCGTCCGCTCATCGATGGTTTTTCAAAATTGGCCAAACTATCGATCCAAAGCGTTCTTGCGCCGTACAAGCGGCCAATGATCAAACAGAACAGACCCGGCAAAGCGCCAGTCGTGATAATGACGTGAGGCCGGAGTTTGCGAATAAGCCCCCAACTGGCAAAAAGCGTCCGCAGCGCCGATGTTGGCGAACTGCGATTGGAATCCGGAAGAAGCACCGCGCTATTCAGGCCATCACGTTCGGCAAATCCTGAACCAGTCGTTACGTAAGTGATATGGCAATGGTCAAATGCGGGCCGGATCAACATCAGCTGTTCCCAATGCCCGCCGCCTGAAGCCACAGCCATAACTTTGGTTCTTCGCCTATCGTCAGCAGTTGAAGGTTCGCTCACTATATTTCATCTAACCTTATACGTAATTTGCGAACAACGCGGAACGACAGAACGTGCCGCATAACAGTTAGGCAGAATCCCCGGACGCGGCAAGCGTGTGCGTCGATATTCCTGAAATTTCAGCACAATCACATCTCAATTCTGCCCGAAAAGCGCGGCATCGCAAATGCGGCAGCGTCCACCCGTGTAAAATCAGGCTCATGAACTGGTCAGCATTGTAACTTTGCTTGCGACTCCGTAAAGAATTCAACAACAATGGTGGCATGAAACTGGCGCAAAAGCAGAAATCGCGGCAAAGCCCAAAGGATTACCAAGCGCAATGACACGGCTGATTTATTATATAGCCATCATTGCCACGATTTTGCTGTTTGGCTTTTGCGCGCCGATGCTTGATCTGATCGGATGGTCATACACCACCGCTGGTGGTTCGCCGGTCACAAAGATTCATCCTGCGTTTTACCTTTTGCTCACCGGTTCCGTTTTGGCAGTGGCGTTTGGTCAGCGACGCGCCTTTGCCCTGGTGGCAACACCCCGGTTCCTTCTGTATTTCGTGGCAGCGGCGATCCTGGTGGGTAAAGCCATCATGATCACGCTGGCTGGAAAAAATGAAGGTGAGTTGTCATCGACCCTTGATACATTCATGACCCCTGCCTTTGTGCTGATTTGTTTTTACGCGGTCAAACCAGAAGACCTGTCGCGGATCGGGGCAGGGCTGCGGCTGTTTTTCGTTTTTAATTCAATCATGGGCATTGTTGAGCGCCTCATTGGCAGTCGCTTTGTGCCCAGCTTCATTGATCAATACACCAGCCAAGACCGCGCATCAGCGATGTTGGGCCATCCTCTTAATGCCGCGCTGCTGACGGGGGTGATGATCATCTTTCTGGTCACATCAGTCCGCAACACAGTGCCTGCGCCGCTTAAAATCGGGGAAATTATGCTTCATGCCCTGGCCATGTTTGCATTTGGCGGGCGAGGCGCGCTGGTTTTTACTGTCCTTGTTCTGCTCATCAGCAGCGTGTCCGTTGGCAGAGCAGGACAAGCGGAGCGCGCAGGCTTCGCCCAGCGCGTGATCCCCTTTGCGATTATTGCAGTTGGCATTGTGCTTGTTTTTCTTCCCATACCCTTCATCGATGCAACGCTTGACCGCTTCACCAATGATCAGGGCAGCGCGCAGACGCGGGACGGGGCTTTGCGCGCCATCATGATGCTGGATCTTAACCAGCTTGCGGTAGGCATTGACGTAAGCCAGCGCCAGGTGATGATGAAATTCCTGAACACGCCGATGGGCTTTGAAATCAGCTGGATCGCGCTGACATTAACTTACGGTTTTCTGGCGACCATACCCATGCTGTTTGCCTTGCCAGTCATGCTGTTCGGCAGTGCGCGAAATCTTGATCGCTCCGCTTTTTACATTGCTTTGCTGTTTATGATTGTCACTGTCGGCTCGCTTGCCATCGGCTCGAAAACGCTGCTGCTCTGCCAGACGCTCATCATGATGCTCACTCTGGCCCAACGCACTCAAGTCAGCCGGTCGCTTGGCCTCCAGGTTGAAGGTTATGAGCGTGATCGCACGCCTGCACCATTCTTTGCCAGTGGCAATTAAACTGTTTTAGAACGGCGGTAGAGCGTTCTTGTTGTTGGTTAAATCCGCCGTGTTGCCACTTGTAAAATACGGTTTGACCTTACACACGTCATATTCAAAATTTAGGTGCACATCGTTGACGATTCTTTCTTCCGGCCCCGTTCATAACACCGGCATCACGATGCACGTCGCGCTTATCCACCCCTTTGATCCCCGCGGCGGCAAAGTTGGCGGCATTGAAACTTTTGTGCGCGATTATATCAGCTTTCACCCAGGTGACATGAAACTGCTATTGATTGGCGTCGACGGCTTTGGTGATCTGGAATTGGGCAAAATAACCTCCGTCACTGTGCGCGGACGGACCATTGATTTCATGCCTGTGATGCGCCTGCCAGAGGCGCAAACCGGGCAATATCCGACAAAGCTGTCCGAAGCTGTCACTCTGCGCTTCACGCTTGCGTGCGTGCGGCATTACGCAGCGATCAAATCTATCCTCCGCGCTGGCAGCTATTCTGTTGATTTGCGCCGGATGGAACTTTCTCCCTTGGCTGCGCTGTTCGCTGTGCCCAGTGTGCAGATGTTGCACGACGGGATGGTGAAAGGCGCATCGATGAGTTCGCTGCTCAAACGGTTTTGGTGGGTGAAAACGCTGGCCGAACGCTTTTCCCTTTCGCGTTCTCACAGTTTTTACTGTGTCAACGGTGAGTTAAGTGATCGTCTGCGCGATAGCTATCCCCGTCATGCGCATAAAGTGGGCACATTGCCGACATGGGCGAACCCCCAAATTTTCAGGGTCAGCGACATGCCCCCCGTCGAAGGCGGAGCATTCCATGTCGGGTATACGGGCCGGATGGATGATTTCAAACGACCCGACATCATGTTTGCAGTTATTGCAGCGGCCAAGCAGCTTATTCCTGCGCTAACATTTCATTATGTGGGCGACGGCAATGTCGAGAGCTTTGCTGCATTTGCCGCGATCCGCGACTTCACGGTGCTTCATGGCCGACAGGATAGCGAAGGGCTGGCCGCCATTCTGCGCGGCCTTCACTGCGGCTTGCTCACATCTGATTTTGAGGGGATGCCCCGGTCAGTCATGGAATTTCTGGGGTCCGGCCGGCCTGTCGTGGCGCTGCACTTGCCGCAACTTACGGCTGTGATCCATGAGGGGACCAGTGGCGCACTTGTACCCCGCGGGCCTGACCAAATTGGGGCAGCAGCGCAGGCTTTGTCGGATATGCAAAGCGCCATCGCGAACGGCGCGATCCAGCCCGAAACAGTTGCGGCCGCCGTCGATTGCTACAGTCCGCAGCATTTGTTGGGACGCTTATATGAGGACCACCGCGCCATTCACGCGCTGAAGGTTGCGTGACACAGGCCGATGCTGAATATCACGCGTGCGGCATAACCTCCTAGCTGTTCGGCCTATCCGCAGGGTCAACAGTCAGCACAATTTTCCCGACATGATGGCCTGCCTCCATCCGCCTGTGAGCGTCAGCGGCTTGGGCCAAGGGGAAGGTGCAGTCCATCACGGGACGCAACTGGCCGTTGGCGACAAACGGCCAGACGGTCCGGTGCAATTCATCCGCGACCAACGTTTTGAAACTGACAGGGCGGGGCCGCAGCGTTGAACCCGTCATCGTCAGGCGGCGAACCATGATTGTAGCCATGTTGATTTCCGCGCGAACGCCGCCTTGCACGGCAATCGTGACATGACGGCCATCTTCGGCAAGGCAGGCCAGATTACGCGGAACATAATCGCCTGCAACCATATCGAGCACTGCTTGAACGCCTTTCCCAGCGGTGATCCCTTGCACTTCGGCCACAAAATCCTGGGTGTTGTAATTGATCGCATGGGCCGCGCCGAGTGCAACGGCGCGCGCGCATTTATCGTCGCTGCCACAGGTGACAATCGTCGTCAGTCCGAATAGTTTTCCCAACGAAATGGCCATGGTGCCAATACCTGATGTGCCGCCGTGGATCAGCACGGTATCTCCTCCGACGGCATAGGCGCGCTCAAACAAGTTGGTCCACACCGTAAAAAGGGTTTCCGGCAGAGCCGCTGCTTCAACCAAACTTAAGCCTTGTGGGACGGGCAGGCACTGGCCAATGGGGGCCGTGCAATAGTCTGCGTAGCCGCCACCTGCGACGAGTGCGCAGACCAACTGGTCCAGATGCGCGCCGTCAACGCCTTTGCCCAACGCAACAATCTGCCCCGAAACTTCCAGACCCGGGATGGACGGCGCGCCGGCAGGCGGCGGATAAAGGCCCTTGCGCTGGATTACATCGGGGCGGTTCACGCCAGCCGCTGCCACTTTGATCAGAACTTCCCCCTGCGCTGGCACAGGCACAGGCCGTGTGACAGGCACAAGCACTTCTGGTCCGCCCGGGCCGTCCGGATCAATCGCCGTCATCATGTCTGGAATATATGCCATAAATCCCCCGAAAACCACTCAAGCCCTTATTGACTTCCACGTCCACCCGGTCAACATTTCAGGCCATGGATTTGGACGATCTTTTCGCCAAGCGCCCAGGCGATCCGCTTATCTTGCTGACGCGGCAAGATCTGGACCCGCTTTCTGTGGCTGAACTGGAAGAACGGATTGCTGTGCTGACAGATGAAATAACGCGGGTGAGAGCCAAAATTGATGGTGCCGTCAATTTCCGTGCGACGGCCGACACGTTGTTCAAAAGATGATGGGACTTTGGTCCCAGCTTGTAAAATATCACGACGCCTCCGACATAGGTCTTTCAAGGAGCTTAAACCATGCCATCATTTGCCCGTGAACTGGAAGCAACTCTCCACAATGCGTTGGGGTCCGCAGCAACGCGTCGTCATGAATATGCGACGCTTGAACATCTGCTCTTCGCGCTGATTGACGATACGCACGCTCAGGCGGTGATGCTGTCCTGCGGCGTCAGCCTCGACGATCTGCGCGGCACTGTGACGCATTATCTTGATACCGAGCTTGAGTCATTGAAGACGCAAGTGAACACCGATCCATCGCCCACCAGCGGGTTTCAGCGCGTCATTCAGCGCGCGATCCTGCATGTGCAAAGCAGCGGTAAGGATGAAGTGACGGGCGCCAATGTGCTTGTCGCGCTCTTTTCCGAACGCGAAAGCTACGCCGTTTATTTCCTGCAACAACAGGATATGACGCGTCTCGATGCGGTGAGCTTCATCTCCCACGGCCTCGCCAAATCCATCGAAGGGCCAGCAGAGGCCAAGCCGCCAGAAGGCAACGAAGAGCGTGAGGAAAAAAAGCAGCCCGAAGGCAAAGGCAAGCCTGAGTCTGCGCTGAAGCAATTTTGCGTGAACCTGAATGAAAAGGCCAAGAAGGGTAAAGTCGATCCGCTGATCGGCCGCGGCCCCGAAGTGGACCGCACAGTGCAGATCCTGTGCCGCCGTTCAAAAAATAATCCGCTTTATGTCGGCGAACCTGGCGTTGGCAAAACTGCGATAGCCGAAGGGCTGGCGCGCAAAATCATTGAAGGCAATGTGCCAGACGTGCTGCTGCCTGCCGTCATTTACTCGTTGGATATGGGAGCATTGCTCGCTGGCACGCGGTACCGCGGTGATTTTGAAGAACGGTTGAAAGCCGTTGTCAATGAACTTGAAAAAATGCCTGACGCGGTGCTGTTCATTGATGAAATCCACACTGTCATCGGCGCTGGCGCAACCAGCGGCGGGGCGATGGATGCGTCCAATTTGCTAAAGCCGGCGCTGTCGGGCGGCACGATCCGCTGCATCGGATCGACCACATACAAGGAATTCCGCAATCACTTCGAAAAGGACCGGGCTCTCCTCCGCCGGTTCCAGAAGATTGATGTGAATGAGCCAACGATTGAGGATACGATCAAGATCCTCAACGGTTTGCGCTCCGCCTTTGAAGACCATCACAAGGTCAAATACACCGCTGATGCGATCAAAAGCGCCGTTGAGCTGTCAGCGCGGTACATCAATGACCGCAAATTGCCCGATAAGGCCATTGACGTGATCGATGAAGTGGGCGCAATGCAAATGCTGGTGCCTGAGAATAAGCGTAAAAAAATTATTGGCACCAAGGAGATTGAGGCTGTGATCGCCACCATGGCGCGCATCCCAGCTAAATCCGTTTCAACTGACGACAAGAAAGTGCTTGAACATATTGAGCGCGATTTGAAGCGCGTTGTTTTTGGGCAGGATACGGCCCTGGAAGTGCTGGCCAGCGCAATCAAGCTGAGCCGTGCGGGCCTGCGCGATCCCGATAAGCCCATTGGCAACTATCTGTTCACGGGTCCGACGGGTGTTGGTAAAACAGAAGCGGCTCGCCAGCTGGCGGAGTTGCTCGGCATTCCGCTCGAACGGTTTGACATGTCGGAATATATGGAACGGCACAGCATTTCCCGGCTAATCGGCGCGCCTCCGGGCTATGTCGGTTTTGATCAGGGCGGCTTGCTCACGGACTCAGTGGACAAGAACCCGCACTGTGTGTTGCTGCTTGATGAGATTGAAAAGGCGCATCCAGACTTGTTCAACATCTTGCTGCAAGTGATGGATAATGGTCGCCTGACGGATCATCACGGTAAAACCGTGGATTTCCGCAATGTCATTCTTGTAATGACAACCAATGCAGGTGCGGCTGACATGGCGAGCGAAGGCATTGGTTTCGGCAATGTGTCAAAGGAAGATGCGGGCGACGAAGCCGTGAAGAAAATGTTCACGCCTGAGTTCCGAAATCGCCTCGATGCGATTGTGCCGTTCAGCTATTTGCCGCCAGCAGTTGTCGCGCGCGTTGTGGAGAAATTCTTGCTGCAACTCGAAATGCAGCTGGCAGACCGCAATGTGCACATCAAATTTGATGAAGAGTCCAAAGCGTGGCTGACTGAACGCGGCTATGACAAGCTCTACGGCGCACGGCCGATGGGGCGGCTTATCCAGGAGAAGATCAAACAGCCGCTGGCTGAGGAGCTTTTGTTCGGCAAACTGGTCAATGGCGGCGAAGTCAGTGTCCGTCTGAAGGACGGCGCCTTGGCGTTTGAAACCACACCAGCCCCACCCAAGAAGGGCAAAAAGGGCGCCAAAGCAAAGGTAAGCGTCGAAGAGTGAGCCAGACGCCGTTCACGGCAACTGCACTCAGGAAGCCATCATGCGGCCCGGCGGGTGTTTTCCATCATCCATGACCGGGCCTGGCGCTGCGCCTCGGCAATTTCACGCGCCGTCATATCTTCGGATATTTCGGCGCGGCATTCGTGGCCGCGTTCATTGCCAGCCACTGCGGCTAAGTTAAACCACTTATGCGCTTCGATCAGGTCAACTGTGACTCCGTCCGTTCCGGATGAATACGCAATGCCCAATTCATAAAGGGCATCGGCATCACCTTGTGCCGCATCATTGACGCGCGTTTCGATCAGGAATTGCGCGCTGCGAAAACTGATGGCCATGAAAATTCCCCTGTTGCCCTGTTTGCAACATGGTGTTTCGGCCCCCAATTCTAAAAATATAGTTAACGCAATTTCACTTTTCTCGTCCGCGCCGGATCAAGTGGCATATTGTCAATCAGACGCGCGCCGCCCATCCGCGCCGCAACGAGCAATCTGGCTGGGCGATCCAGCACTGCCATTGGCAGTAAATCCTCCGCCCCTGCCAATGTCACATAATCAGGCACATCAAACCCTGCCTTCACAAGGGCCGCTGCGACCCTAGCCAATTCAGCCCCGGTATCAGCACCACCTTCCACTGCGGCAATAGCCAGTTTCAGCGCATTAGGCAGCGCAACTGCGGCCTTGCGCTGGGCTTTGGTCAAATAGGCATTGCGCGATGACAGGGCGAGGCCGTCCTTATCCCTCACTGTCGGCACGCCAATCACATCCACCCCCAGATCGAGGTCTACCGCCACCCGCCGGATGATGGTGAGTTGCTGCCAATCCTTTTCCCCAAACAACGCCAAATCGGGCCGCACTTGGTTAAAAAGTTTACAAACGACCGTTGCCACTCCGTCAAGATGGCCGGGACGCGCAGCGCCGCACAGGCCGTCACCCAGCGCCGAAACGCTGACAGTGGTGGCGTAGCCAGCAGGATACATTTCCTCCACACTGGGCATCCAGAGCATGTCAACTTCGCCTTCCACCAACTTTGCGGCATCAGCGTCTTCGGGGCGGGGGTAAGCCTCGAAATCCTCCGCTGGCCCAAATTGGCGCGGATTGACGAAGACTGACACAACCACATGGTCGGCCTGTTGCCGGGCGACTTTGATCAGCGCCATATGCCCGTCATGCAGTGCGCCCATAGTGGGAACCAATGCGACTGTGCCACCGCTAGACCGTATGAATTTGAGACGATCACGCAGTGCAGAAAGGCGATGGATGATTTGCAACACAGGCTCCGCTTCGATAGGGGCTTCGGACTGACTTAATCCGGTCGCAAGACCATAAGCAAGGGGCCGCACGCATCTATGGCGCACAGTAACAGCCATTTCATCGTGTTTGCCAATGAAAAAGGGGGCACAGGCAAATCAACCACAGCGGTTCATGTCGCCGTGGCACTCGCCGCGACGGGTTATCAGGTGGCCGCAATTGACCTTGATCACCGGCAAAAAACGCTAACCCGTTATCTCGACAACCGTGAAGCGACGGCGCGGCGGACAGGCACATTGCTGCCCAACCCGGCCTATGTGACGCTGTCAAATCTCACTCCGGCGGGCCTTGACCAAGAAATAGCGCGAATCGGATCCCATGCCGATTTCGTGATCATTGACACCCCGGGCCGTGACGATCCGTTGACCCGTGCGGCCATTTCACGCGCTGACACAATTGTGACACCGATCAATGACAGCTTCATCGATCTTGATCTCATCGGCCAAGTGGATGCGGAAACCTTCAAGGTCAAAAAACTGAGTTTTTATGCCGAACTCATATGGGATCTGCGCAAGACCCGCGCGCGCGTGGACGGCGTCCAGGTCGATTGGGTCGTGTTGCGCAACCGCATGCAACATATCGACGCGAACAACATGCGCCGCGTTGGCCGCGCGCTGGCTGAACTTTCCAAGCGTGTCGGCTTTCGTACCATTCCTGGCCTGGGTGAGCGTGTAATCTATCGCGAACTGTTTCCCAAAGGGCTCACTCTGCTGGATATGGACGCCATTGGCAGCATTGGCATCAGCCATATCGCTGCGCGCCAGGAATTGCGTGAAATGGTGGCAGCGCTTTCCCTTCCCACGCTAGAGACTGAACAAGGGGAGCTCGCACTGGCATGAAGCTGCTTCTTCTCATTCTCGCAGGCCTGATCATTTGGTGGCTGTGGCGGAACATGACGCCCCGGAATGCGTTAATGCGTCCACAAGACGCGGCCAAACTGCTGGGGATCGCCCCTGACGCGGACGTGGACACTATTATGCAAGCGCACAAACGCCTGATCACCAAAGTGCATCCCGACGCAGGCGGTAGTGCTGAGCTGGCATCGCAAATCAACCAAGCCCGCGATGCGATGCTGAAGAGTAAAGATTAGTAAGGAACTCCCATGAAATCTCACACGCTCCACCGCTCCTGCCTGCGCGAATATGACATCCGCGGTATTGTGGGCGATACTCTGGGCGAAGAGGATGCTTATGCGATTGGCCGCACCTTCGGGACGATCGTGAAGCGATCAGGCGGCAGCCGTATTGCTGTGGGCCGCGACGGCCGCGTTTCGTCTCCGTCGTTTGAAGCGCGACTGGTGGCAGGATTGACTGATGCGGGCTGTAATGTGCTGCGGATCGGCGTGGGCCCTACTCCGATGCTATATTATGCCGAAGCGACGCAGGATGTCGACGGCGGCATACAAATAACCGGCAGCCATAACCCCGCCGATTATAACGGCTTCAAAATGGTACTTCGTCACGCGAGCTTTTTTGGGGAGGACATCCAGAAGCTGGGCCGCATGGCTGCCGCTGGGGACTGGGAAACGGGCGCCAATGGAGCGGGGCGCGCAACCGTAACCGACATTGCTATTGAAGACGCCTATGTCGAACGCCTTTTGCAGGGCTTCAACGCGATGCCGTTTCGGATTGGCTGGGACGCGGGCAATGGCGCATCGGGGCGAATCATTGAAAAGCTTACGGCCCTCCTCCCGGGTGAGCATCATTTGCTGTTCACTGATATCGACGGGCGTTTTCCCAACCATCATCCTGATCCTACTGAGGAAAAGAATCTAGCGCATTTGAAGGCGCTGGTGGCCGAGAAGAACCTCCATTTCGGATTGGCCTTTGACGGTGACGGTGACCGCCTAGGCGCTATTGACGGCGAAGGCCGCGTGGTGTGGGGTGATCAGATCCTTTCTATTCTGGCTGAGCCCGTGTTGAAGGCTTTGCCTGGTTCAACGATCATCGCCGACGTGAAGGCATCGCAGATGCTCTATGACCGGATCGCGGAACTGGGCGGAAAGCCGCTGATGTGGAAAACGGGCCACAGCCTGATCAAAACCAAGATGAAGGAAACCGGCGCGCCGCTCGCCGGTGAAATGAGCGGGCATATTTTCTTCAAGCATTTATGGTACGGATTTGATGACGCCCAATATGCGGCGCTGCGCCTGATCCAGGCCGTGTCAGAACTGGGCGGATCGCTCACCGCGCTTAAGGACGCGATGCCTGCCATGATCAACACGCCGGAACTGCGCTTTCAGGTTGATGAAACCCGCAAATTCGCCGTGATCGACGAAGTGCTGGCGCGGTTGAGCGCAGCCGGGGCCGA
>JANPCO010000120.1:0-5726 GCA_031430995.1 Sphingomonadales bacterium
ATGTTCATCAAAAAGGGGTCGGCGTCTGCGGCATATTTTCTTACGAAGTGGCCGAAACCAAAGTGACGCAAGTGATGGACTATGCCCGGCAAAACCAGCATCCGTTGCAGTGCACGCTTGAAAAAGCGTAGGCTAGTTCACCTTAGAACCGCCGCTACCTGAGGCATGATCCCGCGCACAATCACAGCCACCCCTTTGACATTGGGGTGCATTTGATCCGCGATCAAAAGCGCGCGGTTGGGCGTGACGCCGTTCATGAAAAAGGGATAAAGCGGCATGCCGTGCTTGCGGGCCAGCGCGGGGTAAATCGGGTCAAACGTGGCCTGATAGGTTCGCCCCATGTTCGGGGATGCGCGCATGCCCGCAAGGATGACAGGAATGCCGCGCCTTTTCAGATCAGCCAGCATCGCATCCAGATTGGCGCGTGTTTGTGCAGGTTGCAGACCACGCAGCATGTCATTGGCGCCGAGCTCAAGGATAACCAGATCAGGCTTGGCCTTCAGGCTGGCAATCACCCAGCCCATCCGCGCCTTGCCCGCCGCTGACGTATCGCCAGACACGCCGCCATTGTGCACGCGGGCCGCAACGCCGCGTGCGCGCAGGGCCGCCTGCAACTGCGCAGGGAAGCTTTCATTGGGTTTCAGGCCGTATCCGGCCATCAAACTATCGCCGAACGCCAGCACCAGTTTCTCGCGGGCAAAGGCAGGCGTTGCGAAAACAAGTGCTAAGGCTTGGATTGCCGCGATCCACACCCCATATGCCGCAAAGCGCCGAAAGCCAGTGCGTGCCATTTTGCCAGAGTGTCTCATTCGAAAGTCCTCATTCGCCCATGTCAGCCCCTCATATCGTGATGAATGCCCGCAATGTCACCCTGACATTGGGAGAAAAAACCGCACGCGTCGAAATTTTACGGGGCATTGACCTCAGCGTGCATGCCGGGGAAACCGTGGCGCTGCTCGGGCCGTCAGGGTCCGGCAAATCATCCCTGATGGCTGTGCTTGCCGGGTTGGAGCGTGCCACCAGCGGCTCGATTGAAACCGGTGGCGCCGATTTTGGCACGATGAGCGAGGATCAGCTGGCGCTGGCCCGGCGTGGGCGCATTGGCGTGATCCTTCAGGCGTTTCACTTGCTGCCGACCATGACGGCGCTGGAAAATGTGGCGGTGCCGCTGGAATTGGCAGGCAAAAAGGACGCGTTTGACCGTGCGCGTGAAGAATTGGTGACAGTGGGCCTCGGCGAGCGCACTGGCCATTATCCGGTCCAGCTGTCTGGCGGGGAACAGCAGCGCGTGGCCATTGCGCGTGCACTTGCGCCGCGGCCTGCCATTATTTTTGCCGATGAACCGACTGGTAATCTGGACGCGACGACAGGCGAATCGATTATGGATCTGATCTTTGCGCGGCAGGCCGAGACCGGATCGACATTGTTCGTGATCACCCATGACGAAAAACTGGCTGCCCGCTGTGCGCGTGTGGTGACAATGCGGGACGGTGTGATTGTGTCGGACGGGAGATCATCATGACCCCAACGACACCCTTTCCTGAGCTTGTCGAAGGGCCGTACTTGTGTCTTAACCACCGCGCTTGCCAGAAAGGACGGCCCTTCGACAAGCTCAGGGAAAAGGCCGTTTTAGCTGTGACCTCACAGGGCACCCAAGCATGAAACAAGCCTGGACCCTAGCCCTGCGTGACCTTCGCGGATCAAAGGCGGGGCTGCGGCTGCTTGCCCTGTGCCTGTTCCTTGGCGTAGCGACGCTTGCGGGTATTGGCAGTCTGTCCAGTGCAATTTTAGGCGAACTGTCCGGGCGCGGGCAAATCATCCTGGGCGGCGACATCGAAATGGAAACCGCGCAGCGTGTTGCGACCCCCCAAGAGCGTAAAGCCTTCGATACCGTTGGCCCCACGTCTGAAACAGTGCGCATGCGCGCCATGGCGGCAACCGCGGACGGATCTCAATCGGTGCTGGCTGAACTCAAAGGCGTGGACGCCGCCTATCCGCTCTACGGGGCGTTCAAACTTGCCCCCGGCGCCTTGGCTGCACGACCATCAGGCACAGGCGTGGCCATCGCCCCCGCGCTGGCTGAAAAGCTGGGCCTGAAAGTCGGCGACACCGTCCGCATTGGTGAGGCGCAGTTGCGCGTCATAGGTTTCATTGCCGAAGAACCAGACCGAGTCGGCGAAGGTTTCACACTGGGGCCAGTTGCCATTGTTGATATGAAGGGATTGGCAGCCACGGCATTGGTCCAACCCGGCAGCCTTTTCACGTCAAAATACCGGATCAAAACGCCTGCGCGGATCAACCCCGGGGTTGCCGCGTCTGCCTTGTCTGCCAAATTCCCCGGCGCTGGTTGGGAAGTGCAAGATCGCAGCAACGGCGCGCCGGGCACACGGCGGTTTATTGAGCGACTTGGCCAGTTTCTGGGGCTTGTCGGGCTGACGGCGCTGGTGGTGGCAGGGATTGGCGTTGGCAACGGCGTCGCGTCATGGCTGGAGGGCAAGCGCGGCAGCATCGCAACGCTCAAAGTGCTCGGCGCATCGTCCAACGTCATTTTCCAGACCTATCTGATCCAGGTTGTCATCGTGGCGTTGGTGGCCACAGTCGCGGGGCTGGCTGCAGGCGCGCTTGTCCCGTGGTCGATCGCGACGATTGCGGGGGACGCACTGCCTGTGTCGCCGCGGTTGGAACTTTATGCAACGCCGCTGATCACAGCAACGCTCTTTGGTTTGCTGATTGCTGTGCTGTTCTCGTTGGCGCCGCTCGCTCGTGCACGCGGTGTGACCCCAGCCAGCTTGTTTCGCACAGGCGTGGAAGGCGAAGGGCGGCCTCCAGCAGGCGTTATCGCTGCTTTGGCGGTCATTGCGCTGCTGATCGTCGGATTGGCCATTGGCACGGCACCAGAGCCCCGGTTCGCCGCGATTTTCGTGGCTTGCGTGGTGGCGCTGCTCGCATTGCTGGCGGGGTTGGGAACTGCCATCCGCGCGGTTGCAGCGCGATTGCCTCGGCCCAAAGCGCCCCTCGCACGGTTGGCCCTTGGCAATCTTCACCGGCCCGGCGCGCAGACCAGCCGTCTGGTGGTGGCGCTTGGGCTGGGGCTGACCCTGTTTGCGACGCTGGCTGTTGTTCAGACGAGCCTGTCGGGCCAGATCGAACGCACCATCCCCAAACGTGCGCCAAGCTTTTTCGCGCTTGATATCCCGAGGGAAGAAGAAGCGGCGTTCCGCGCTGCTGTGACTGCCCAGGCCCCTGCTGCTGACATCCAGACAGTGCCGACACTGCGCGGGCCAGTCGTGGCCCTCGGCGATAAGCGCGTGAGTGAAATGAAGGAATTGCCGCCAGAGGCCTGGTTCTTGCGCGGCGATCGGGGGCTGACCTTTGCCCGTGATTTGCCGCAGGGTAGCCGCATCACGGCAGGGAAATGGTGGCCCGCCAATTATGCCGGGCCACCGCTCATTTCCATTGATGAACGCGCAGCCAATGCCGTAGGGTTGAAAGTGGGGGACCGGATGACGGTTTCCGTGCTGGGTGTTGAGATCGAAGCCGAAATCGCGTCACTGCGCGAAATCAACTGGGACACGCTTGGGTTCAACTTCGTGCTGGTCTTTTCACCGGGCAGCTTGGACGCGGCGCCCTATACACTGGCCGCGACGATTGCAGCGGACGTCGCGAAGGAACCGGCTATCGCGCGCGCCGTGTCACAGGGCTATCCGTCAGTTTCGATGATCAAGGTCAAGGATGTCATCACGCAAGTCGGTGATTTGCTGACGCAATTGGGGACTGCTGTGGGCATTGCCGCGTCCGTTGCCGTGCTGGCGGGCATTGCAGTGCTGGTGGGGGCGATAGCAGCGTCGCGCCGGTCACGCAGTTATGATGCTGTGCTGCTCAAGCTTCTCGGGGCGACCCGCGCGCAGGTGCTGGGCGCACAAGCCATGGAATATGCCGCGCTGGCGCTGATCTTGTCGCTCATCGCCCTCGCCATCGGTGCAGGCGCTGGGTGGGTTGCCGTGGGCCGGGTCTTTGATCTGGAATTTGCGCCGGATTGGCCCGTTGTGATTGGCACTGTGGCCGCTGGCGGGCTTGGCACATTGGCGCTGGGGCTGATTGGTGCTTTGCCCGCGCTTGCGGCGCGACCTGCACAGGCATTACGCGATTTGTGAGGGCCGCGTCTTTCTGTTAGGCTCACCGCATGACCATAGACGAAAGCCGCACCTTCATTCCCGTCCGCATTGCAGTGCTGACGGTATCTGACAGCCGCACGCTGGCTGAGGATAAGTCTGGCGATACTCTGGTTGATCGGTTGCTGGCGGCAGGGCATATCCTTGCCGAACGTGCACTGCTCCGTGATGACACCGATGATATTATTGCATTGCTCCACCGCTGGTGTGATGATCCCGAAGTGGACTGCGTGATTACGACGGGCGGAACTGGCGTCACTGGGCGCGATGTCACTCCAGAGGCTTTGGCTGCGCTCGGCGGTAAAGACATCCCGGGCTTTGGTGAATTGTTCCGCTGGTTAAGCTTTGCGAAGATTGGCACGTCCACCATCCAGAGCCGCGCCTGCGCAGTGGTTGCGCGCGGCACTTATGTGTTCGCCCTGCCCGGATCGACGGGGGCTGTGAAAGATGGGTGGGATGACATTCTTGTTCATCAACTCGACAGCCGTTTTCGGCCATGCAATTTTGTGGAGTTGATGCCGCGCCTTAAGGAACGGTAGGCGAGTGAGGGAGTGAGCGTGATGCGGGCTTTGATTGTATCGGTGATGGTCCTCCCCATGCTCAGCGGCTGCATTGCGCGCATGGCGGCAGACGTGGTGACAGCGCCCATAAAAGTCGCGTCAAAGGCCGTTGATATGGCGACTACGAGCCAATCCGAAGCCGACGAAAAACGCGGCCGCGAGATGCGCCGACATGAGGAGGCGATGGGTAAGCTCGCGCGCAAGCGGGACAAGCTGGTGAAGGAGTGTAAGACATCAGAGCGCGCTTGCGGTGAAATTGAGGCGATCGATTGGCAGATTGCAGAGCAAGAGAATCTGGCACCACAATAGGCCGATTAGTGCTCCGGGCGAAGACCCGGAGCCCAGAGGCCCCAAACACCAAGGCGTCTCCCCTAGGCTCCGGGTCAAGCCCGGAGCACTTCGAGTTTCGCCCGAACACACAAAAAAGCCCGCCCCGGATAAACTTCGAGGCGGGCTTTTTTATGTCAAATTGAAGATTTTAAAACTTATACTTGATCGTCGCGCCGTAAGTGCGGGGTTCGTTGGGGAAGGCAATGAACAACTGGTTTGTTGTCACATCAGCACCAGTCGCAGGATTGACTGACAGCCCTGTAGACCGTGGAGATGCAATAGAGCGGAATGTTCCGCTGCCCTGCGCAAATGCGTCTGCTGCGATCTGGAACGCTTTCTGGTTCAGCAGGTTCTGGCCCCAGAGTTCAATGCCCCATTTCTTGCCATTGCCGTAAAGGCCAAGACGACCATTCACGGTCATGAACCCGCCCTGCGTCTTTTCAATGTCAAGATCAGAGCCCGTGTTCACATCGCTTTGGTAGCGGGCATCAATGTAAACGAGCGCTTTCATGCCATTGCTACCAACATCTGGCGTCCATGATGCGCCAGTTGTGACGGCATATTCAGGAGCGTTGGACAGTTGACGACCAGGAAGCTGGAACAACACCGGTGACAGCGGACGGCCAGCAGTGCCAGTCAAGTTCTTGCTATATTTGGTCTGCGT
>JANPCO010000121.1:0-29220 GCA_031430995.1 Sphingomonadales bacterium
CTCCCCTGAAGGGGAGGGGTGGCAGAGCACGATCCATCCCCACAAACCATTGCGGTGTGCAGCGATAAATGACCTTGGCCTTGGATCGCCATGAATGGGGGTAGCTGTGTGGGTAAGGTGCAGCACTCAGCAAAGCACCAGCCTTTCGAAGGCCAGAACAAATCGGTCCTTCGGGAATGTTGAGCTTGTCTAAGCCTTTGGGGCTGTATGGAACGACCGGCCCCTGCCCGCCAAGCCAAGCCCAGTCGGCGCGGTATTTGCCGTCACCCTCAACCGCGAACACGGGCTCAATCCCATTCGCCTTGCACAAGTCGAAATCGTCCTCGCCATGGTCTGGCGCCATATGAACGAGGCCGGTGCCCTGTTCAGTGGTGACGAAGGTGCCGGGGAGAAATGGGCGAGGTCGGTCAAAAAACCCCTCTCCCCTCGAGGGAGAGGGAGGAGCCGCGCCAACGGCGGAGGGTGAGGGGGCGGGAGCGCCGCCATTCGCGGACACAGACCCCTCACCCGCTGCGACTAAGTTCGCCAAAGAAGGCTCACTAAGTCTCGCTCCCTCTCCTTCAAGGGGAGAGGGGTTCAGGCGTCCGGCCATCGGGTGGCGGGCCATGGTTCCGGCGAGGTCTGAGCCTTTCCCTCGCCATTTAACAGGGCTGGAGTCAGCCTGAAATACGCTTCGAGCACGAAACTCATCAACTAGATTTTCAGCAACCAAGACTGGCCCGTACCAGATTCTTTCAACATTGCCTGGCGAGTGGGGCTGGTCCTTATCTCTGCGGTCATATCGACTGCCCATAAGCAAAACATACTCAACATCCGGCCCATAAGCGATCGCCTGATTGACCGGGATCGTCCAGGGCGTCGTCGTCCAGATCACCGCGTAGGCACCAACCAATTCCGCAATCGGCGACGAAACAATCTCAAACGCCACATCAATCTGCGTTGAGGTGATATCCTCATACTCCACCTCAGCCTCTGCCAGGGCCGTTTTCTCCACCGGGGACCACATCACGGGCTTGGCCCCGCGATACAGCTGGCCGCTCTCCGCAAATTTCATCAGCTCCGCGACAATTGTGGCTTCGGCCTGGAAATCCATGGTGAGGTAAGGGTTATCCCAGTCGCCCATCAGGCCAAGGCGCTTCAATTGGTCGCGCTGGATGTTGACCCAGTTTTGCGCGTAAGCGCGGCATTCGGCGCGGAATTCCTCAACCGGAACTTCATCCTTGTTCAGCTTTTTCTTGCGATATTCCTCTTCCACTTTCCATTCAATCGGAAGCCCGTGGCAATCCCAGCCCGGCACGAACGGCACATCCTTGCCCAGCAAAGTCTGCGAACGGACTACCATATCCTTCAGGATGCGCTGCATCGCGTGGCCAATATGCATGTCACCATTGGCATAGGGCGGGCCATCGTGAAGGATGAATTTTTCGCGCCCGCGCCGCTGATTGCGCAGCGTTTCATAAAGTCCCACAGCCTGCCAGCGCGCTAAAATGCCAGGTTCCTTTTGTGGAAGGCCCGCTTTCATGGGAAAATCAGTCTTCGGCAGGAAGACGGTGTCGCGCCAATCTTGTTTGGCAGTGTCTATTGGATCTGTCATGTTGGCACAGGCCTTAGGCGAAGCGGCTGACCAAATAAAGCCTTGCTGATTTGTAGGACCGGCTTTTTAAGCCCTGTCAGTGCGTGTCAGAACCGCTTGGCTACGGATGGTGCCAAAGGACCCGTTTCGGCCTTCGGACACGTCTTAAAACGCGATTTAGAACCTATCTGGATTGTTTGGAGAGGGGCTGTGTTCCTTGAGCCTGTTGCTTGCCCATGGGGAACAGCAGGATCTTACCTGATTGCGGGGCCGATCGTTGCAATATCCTCCACCCACAAATAGCCGTTGAAATCACGCGGCACATCCGGGATTTGTTCAACGCGCTCCAGCCCAACACTGGCTCCACCGGACGGTGCCGGGCCGGTTAGGATGACTTTCACGTTTGCGGCGTGCATCCGCTGCATGAACCGGTTGGGCCATCCCCAGGTCAGCCACTGCGAATTCAGGGGCACCATGATCGTGCGGTTCCGGCAGCTTTCGGGCATGATCCCCAGCCAGCCGGTTTTGAAATAGTCTGCGGAACAGGCCTTCACTTCATCCGTGGTCCAGCCCCAGACGCCCGGCACTTTTTCTCGCATGCGGGCTACGGGGTTCGCGCCACTGCCGTAAAAGCTATACTTGCGGTCAATCGGGCGACCAATTCTTGCAAAGGTTGCGATGACCAGATCCGCATCCGCCGCGTCATTATTCTTGAAGTTGATCATGAAATGCATGTTGGGGAATTGGCGCACAGCCTCCTCCAGCGTTGGCATCAGACCCGTTCCAGCGCCGCGAAACGGATGCGTCTTGCCGCTGTCCGCAGTGTAGCCATACCCAATGTCCAGCTGCTGCAATTCGGCGAGCGTCTTCGCGCTGACCGGGCCAGTGCCGTTGGTGCGGCACTCCAGCGTGGCATCGTGGAAAAGAACGAGCTGACCATCTGCGGTCGCCTGCACGTCAATTTCCACGACATTGGCGTTCGTCAGGAAGGCCCGGCGGATGGAGGCTATCGTGTTTTCCAGATACCGGTGAGTTGGCGGCGCGATCGTCGTGGCAGTGCAAGTGTCACTGCCCACGCCTTCCCAGTTGAAGCTCTGATACACGCCGCGGTGCGCGACAAGTTTGAGCACGCCAGGCGGTGGCTTTGCAATCCACGATGCATTGACGAAAGACAGGATCACCATTGCGACTGCGGCAATTGTGCCGATCCGCGTCAGCCACATCGTCATTTGAGAAGCATCCTTGCCGCGTCACAATCTTTGGCCATCTGGACCATCAGCGACTCCATACTGTCAAACTTCGCTTCGCCGCGCAGAAAGGCGTGGAATTCGACTTCAATGGTCTGGCCGTACAGGTCTTCGGAAAAGTCAAAGAAATAAGGCTCCAGCAATTCCTTGGGGGGGTCAAATTGCGGACGGATGCCGATGTTGGCTGCGCCGTTCAGCACGCGGCCATCTGGCAGTCGTCCTTTGACGGCATAGATGCCGTAGCGCGGGCGGATATAGCTTCCCATGTCGATATTGGCCGTGGGAAAGCCCAGTTTGCGGCCATTTTTATCGCCGTGCTGAACGGTGCCCTGAACCGCAAAGGGCCGCGTGAGCAGCTTAGTCGCCGTGGCACAGTCGCCCAATTTCAGCGCATCACGGATGCGGCTGGATGAAATGACATCGCCCTCAGTCACTGGCGACACGGCTTCGCAGATTAGCCCTTGCGCGTGGCCAAGGTCGCGCAGCAACTCAACAGTGCCGCAGCGCGCGTTGCCGAATGTGAAATCTTCGCCTGTCACCACGCCAGCTGACCTGAGACGACCGACCAGCCAGTCAGTGATAAAATCCTGTGCGGTAACATTTGCCAGTTCCGCGCCGAAGGAAAACACCACCATCGCGTCCGCCCCTGCGGCACCAAATAGTCGTTGTCTCTGATCAAGCGTGGTTAGCCGAAACGGCGGGGTATCAGGCTTAAAATGCCTGATCGGGTGCGGATCAAAGGTCGCGACAAGGGCAGGGACGCCGCGTTCCTTTGCCAGTGCAATGGCCCGGCCAACGACGGCCTGATGCCCGCGGTGGAAGCCATCAAAATTCCCCAGCGCCACAATGCCGCCGCAAAACTCAGCCGGCAGCGGCTGATTTCCGTTCAGTCGCACGATGCCGTTACTCATGCTGTTACTCACGCCGCTACTCATGTCGTTTCAGCGTCACCCAGTCATAGGCCGGGGCTGTCCCGTCTGCGAGATGAGATTCGCGGTTTGCCGCCGTCCACTCTGCACCAAAGGCGGGCATGCGCGCATCGCCAATGGGGGAAAGATGCACTTCAGTCAGCTCGATCCGGTCAGCGCGGGGCAGGAACAGCGCATATATTTCCGCCCCGCCAATCACCCAGACATGCGGCGCATTCGCGGCCTTCAGGGCTGCATCTGCGTCTGCCACAGGCTCTGCGCCGTCCTCCTCCCACGCACTGTTGCGGGTGATGACGATATGGCGACGCCCGGGAAGAAGGCCCGGCAGACTGTCAAACGTCCTTCGCCCCATGATCATCGGCGCGCCCATCGTCAGCTGTTTGAAACGGCGCAAGTCTGCGGGCAGATGCCACGGGATTGCGCCAGCGTTGCCAATGACGCCGTTGTCCGCCCGCGCCACGATCAGCGATATTTCAGGATGGTTCATACCGCCACCGGCGCGGCGATGTGCGGGTGGCTGTCATAGTCTTCGATCACGAAATCATCATAAACATAAGCGTCAATGGCGTCGGGCTTTCGGGCGAGTGTGAGGCGCGGCAATGGTGTAGGCTCGCGCGACAATTGCAGGCGCGCCTGATCAAGATGATTGGAATAAAGGTGGCAATCGCCGCCTGTCCAGATAAACTCCCCCACATCTAACTCCGCCTGTTGCGCCAGCATATGCGTCAGCAGTGCATAGGATGCGATGTTGAACGGCACCCCCAGAAACACGTCGGCACTGCGCTGGTAAAGCTGAAGCGAAAGCTTGCCATTGCCCACCCAGGTTTGAAACAGGCAGTGGCACGGGGCCAGCGCCATCCTGTCCACTTCGCCTGGGTTCCAGGCTGTGACGATCTGGCGGCGCGATGTAGGGTTTGTTTTCAGGCCGTCGATAAGCGCCTTGATCTGATCAATACCGCGGCCGTCCGCCGTTTCCCAGTTGCGCCATTGCTTGCCGTAAACAGGGCCAAGATCGCCATTTTCATCGGCCCAGTCATCCCAGATGCTCACCTTGTGATCAGTCAGCCATTTGATATTGGTATCGCCGTTCAGAAACCACAGCAATTCATAGATGATGGACCGCAAATGCAGCTTCTTGGTTGTCACCAGAGGAAAGCCCTTTGCCAGGTCAAACCGCATTTGGTGGCCAAAGATCGACCGCGTGCCAACGCCTGTGCGGTCCTGTTGTTCAACCCCCGTGTCAACAATGGTCTGCATTAAGTCGAGATAAGCGCGCATGAGACTCCTGTAACGCTTTCTCCTAACTGCGCCATGCCCGTTCGCAAGCGAAATGGAGCGGAGTGCCACAATTTTGGATCAAGCTGCGCTCGACAATGCAGGCACGCGGCTACAAATCTGCCCCCGATATGCAATTCGAACCAATCATTACCCCCTCTTTTGCCGACAGTCGCCTCAGGCTCGGGGACTATCTGCCGCGTCTGGTGAAAGCCGATATTGAAATGCTCGCCATCATCCATTTGGGCGCGCGCGGAGAGATTATTGCCCGTCGCATCAACTCGTCTGGCGCGTTGGGATCCGTCATGGTGCCATTGCGCCAAGTGGTTTGCGATGCCCTTAACTTGGGCAGCCTCAGCATCCTGCTGGCCCATAATCACCCTAGTGGTGATGCAACGCCGAGCAGCAGTGACATCCACCAGACGCAAACCCTGCTTAGGATTTTCAAGCCGCTGGACATCGAGATTGAGTATCACCTGATCGTCACGCGCGGCGGTGTTATGAGCATGCGCGGGCTAGGCCTAGTCTGAACTCGCCTTATTTGAACAGGCTGCCCAAAAGCCCACGGATCAGCGACTTGCCGATCGATCCCGTCAGCTGACGACCGACTGACGATGCCGCCGAACGCGCGGCGGATTGGATCATCTTTTCGGTCATGCTCGGCTTGGCATCTTCGCGGGCCTGACGTGCAGCGTCCTTTGCGGCGAGCGCGTCGGCTTTGGCGCGTTCGCGCGCAGCGACAGTATCAAGCTTGGCCTGTTCCTTGGCGGCAAGTGCTGCTTCCTTCGCTGCATCTTCCTGTGCCTCTGCGGCTTCTGCTGCTGCACTGGCCTGGCCTGCTTTGGCTTGCAGAATTTCTTCAGCCGATTCGCGGTCGATCAGCGTATCATACCGGTCGCCGACGGCGTCAGTGCTGATCATCACGCCGCGTTCCTGCGGGTTTAGTGGCCCCGTCCGCGATGCGGGTGGCTTGATCAGCGTGCGTTCCACTGGCGATGGCGCACCGTCCGCCATCAGGACAGACACTAGTGCTTCACCCACTTTCAGTTCCGTAATCGCCGTCGCGACATCAACGCCAGGGTTGCGGCGAAATGTTTCTGCTGCTGCATTGATCGCGCGTTCATCACGCGGGGTGAAAGCGCGCAGGGCATGCTGCACTCGGTTCGAAAGCTGCCCGGCAACTGTTTCTGGAATGTCGATGGGGTTTTGCGTGATAAAATAAATGCCAACGCCTTTTGACCGTATCAGGCGAACAACTTGCTCTACCTTTTCCAGCAAAGCCTTAGGCGCTTCATTGAACAGCAAATGCGCCTCATCAAAGAAGAACACGAGCTTAGGCTTATCAGGGTCACCAATTTCGGGAAGCAATTCGAACAATTCTGACAGCAGCCAGAGGAGGAATGTCGAATAAAGCTTGGGCGATGACATCAGCTTGTCAGCGGCAAGGATGTTAATGACGCCGCGGCCTTTATCATCAAGCGCAAGGAAATCCTGAAGATCAAGCGCAGGCTCTCCAAAGAAATTTTCGCCGCCTTGCGTGCGCAGTTGCAAAAGGGAACGCTGAATAGTGCCAATGCTTTGCTTGGTGACATTGCCGTAAGTGAGCGACAATTCATCTGCACGTTCCCCGATGTTGACGAGCATCGCTTGTAAATCATCAAGGTCCAGCAGCATCAGCCCTTCTTTATCCGCGACGTGGAAGGCAATGGTCATCACGCCTTCCTGCACTTCATTCAGGTCCATGAGGCGCGACAGCAGCAGCGGCCCCATTTCTGAAATGGTTGTGCGGATGGGGTGACCCTGTTCGCCGAACAAGTCCCAGAATTGAACGGGATTGTCAGAATAAGCCCATTCGGTGTCACCAATTTCAGCCGCGCGGGCTGCGAACAGATCGTGGTTCTTTTGCGTCGGTGATCCGGCCATGGCCATGCCGGATAAGTCGCCTTTCACGTCGGACACAAAGACGGGGACACCGGCACGAGAAAAACCTTCGGCCATCACTTGCAGAGTGATTGTTTTGCCTGTGCCCGTCGCGCCTGCGATCATGCCGTGGCGGTTGGCGCGTTTCCAGTTAATGACTTGGCGCGCACCGCCGCCTGTACCGATGAAAAGACCGTCATCTGCCATGTCACTTACTCCCACGCGGTGAATGTCTGGAGCGGGTGAAGGGAATCGAACCCTCGTCACTTGCTTGGGAAGCAAAAGCTCTACCATTGAGCTACACCCGCCTGAGGCAACCGCCACTAATCAAGGCTTGATGCGTTGTCGAGTGTCTCGCATGATAGACGGGCGTCATGAAGAGGAAATAAGTGTGCAGTTAGATTTCATATTTTCAGCCAGTATGGCTTTCGTTCTGGCGGGATGGGCGGCCCTTGCCATTGCGCCTGTTAACCGCAGCTACTGCCTGGCCTTTGCGCGCGGCGTCGCGTTGGTGATTGCGCTCACATATGTGTGGCAGATCAGCTTTAACACTATGTCCGTTCCTGGCGGGGATTTCATGTCGCTGGGCGGCATCACCGCGCTCTTTTCTGCGCCTGCCAATGTGATGCTGGGGTGGACCCATTATCTGGCGTTTGATTTGTTCATTGGCAGCTGGGAATTAGAAGACAGCGCGCGACTGGGCATTCCGCACTGGCTGCTAATCCCGTGCCTCGCTCTCACACTGGTGGTGGGGCCAATTGGGCTGCTGGTTTATTATATCGTCCGCGAAATCTGGAAACGGGCCAAGGCCGCGTGAGGGAAACGACGTGAGCTGGGAAAAAGAAGTCGAAGAAATAAAGCGCCGCCGCACGCTTTCAGAAGGCTTGGGCGGGCCTGACAAGATCAAGCGCCAGCGCGACGCCGGTCGGCTTACCGTGCGCGAACGGATCGCTGGTCTGATTGACAAAGGCAGCTTTCGCGAAGTCGGCCAGTTGGGCGGCGTTGGCCACTATGACGCAGATGGCACGTTGACGGGCGTCACGCCAGCCAACATCCTGTTTGGCCGCGCACAGATCGACGGGCGGCCCGTCGTTGTGCAGGCCGATGACTTCACCGTGAGGGGAGGGGCCGCTGACGCGTCACTTCACGGTAAGCTGGTGCAATCAGAAAAACTGGCGGGTGAATACCGCATGCCGCTCGTTCGCTTGATCGAAGGCACAGGCGGCGGTGGGTCAGTCAAGTCGCTGGACGTGATGGGCTACACTTATGTGCCAGAGGTTCCGGGCTGGGACGTCATGGTCGATAATCTGTCCACCATTCCCGTTGTTGCGCTGGGGCTGGGGCCAGTGGCCGGGCTTGGCGCGGGGCGGCAAGTGATGGCGCATTATTCGGTGCTGGTGAAGGGGCTGTCGCAGATGTTTGTCGCCGGGCCGCCTGTGGTGGCGGCCATCGGCGAAAAGCGGACGAAGGAAGAGCTTGGCGGATCGTCCATCCACGCGAAAAACGGGGCCATCGACGATGAGGCGGACAGTGAAGCGGATGCCTTTGCAAAGGCGCGCCGCTTTCTGTCGTATCTGCCGTCTTCAGTGCATGAATTGCCGACGCGGACGAAAAGCCACGACAAGCCAGACCGCCGTGAGGACTGGCTGATTGAGGCGGTGCCAAGGGATTTGCGCAACCTGTATAAAATCCGTCCGATTGTAGAGGCCTTGGTTGACCAGCAGTTCTCCGGCGAAGGCCGGAGCCCAGCCCTCGCAAAGAAATCTGGGCTCCTGCCTTCGCAAGCACACTACTCCTCAACTTTCTTTGAAATCGGGCGTCAGCACGGCACGTCCGTGGTGACTGGCTTTGCAAGGATGGACGGGCATCCCGTCGCAGTGATGGCCAGCGATCCGATGGTTTTAGGCGGCCTGTGGACTGCGGCAAGCAGCCACAAAGTCGAACGCTTTGTTGATCTCGCCGACATGTTCCACTTGCCCATCATCCATCTGGTTGATGTTCCGGGGTTTCTGATCGGGCGCAAAGCAGAGGATGAAGCCACGATCCGTTTTGGCAGCCGCGCCATGATGGCGATTTTTCAAGCAAAAGTCCCGATTTGCGCTGTCATCCTGCGCAAAGCTTACGGGATGGCAGGCAGTGCCAATATCAACCACTCACGCACAAAATGGCGCTTTGCCTGGCCCAGTGGAGATTGGGGCAGCTTGCCAATTTCAGGCGGGCTGGAGGCTGCTTACAAAAGCGATCTGGCGGCAAGTGATGATCCAGCCGCGCTGCTCAAAGGCATAGAAAAACGCCTGAACGATGTCCGCTCTCCGTTTCGGACGGCGGAGAAATTCGGTATCGAAGATATTATCGACCCGCGCGACACGCGGCCCATGCTGTGTGAATTTGTTGAGGCCGCTTATCGCATGCTGGAAGTGGGGGTAGTGAAGAAAGGCTGGCGGTGTTGAGGGTTTAGGGCAGGGTGAGGATCGTCATTGCGAGCGAAGCGCGGCAATCCAGACTGTGCGGCGTTGGCTTCTGGATTGCCGCGCTGCGCTCGCAACGATGAATGTTGCAAATCCCTCATCCTCGCCACTTCACCCACAGATGCCGCGCGAGCATGAGGGGCGGCATGCGGATCCAGTGTGACCGGACGTAAAAGGCAAAGCGCAACGGCTTGCGGGTTTCCCGGCCCCAGCTGTCACGGGCAAGCAAGCGCCCGACGTAAAAGATGTCGCCGCGCCGGGCCTTCCAGGCAATGCCGGGGTGAACGGGTGTTTCAAATAAATGGTGACACAGGCGCAGCGCGCGAGCGGTTGATTTGGGCAGTTGATGCAAGCGCGCACGCGCCAGTAAGCGGTCCCAAAAGCCGTCGCTCCCTGCAAATTCCCGGATCAGGCGGTCAATATCCCATAGATTGCGCAAGGCCCCGGTCAGGTCTCCATCGGCAAACAAATGCGCGACGGCGTGGATGATCATGTCTTCGTTGCTCAGCGTGCGCAGGCCATTGCCAAGGTCAGCACTCGCCGCAATCAGCGCCGCTGCATCAGGCGTTGGCCGGGCCGTGGGGGGCAATATAGTGTGATGCACATCAATCATCCGGTCCCGCGTGCGGTGAATGAGCGGCGGCAGTTCATGCATATGATTGCGGTAATAGGCCGCGTCATAGGCGTCATCCTTCACCCATTCCCACCCTGCGCCGATCAGCGCCGCTTCCGCCTGATCCAGCTGGTCACGCGGCACGAGAATGTCGAGATCGCCAATCAGGCGGCCCTGCCCAGCTGATAGTCCCGCCGCAACGAAGGCCGTACCTTTCAGCAAGATGACTGGAATACCAAGCGGTGCCAATGCGCGCCGGGCCATTTCCGCCTCAAACAGCGCCTGTATTCTGCCGGTTTCCGCGTTGGAGCGTGCTTGCGCTAATATATGCGCGGCGACTGGCGGAACATTCAGGCCGTCAAGCCGCACTGCAAGCGCTGCGTCCAGTCGCTCCGCCCGTGCCATTTCGAGCAGTGCAGTCCAGCTGTCAGGCGTCAGCGTCACCGCGTAGCTGGGGTCCGTCAGAACCTTCGACAGCAGCCGCCCATCCATCATAACACGGCCCTCATTGGGCGGCATCCCAGATGCGATTGACCTGTGCGATACCCGTCTTCGTGTCAGGATAATCAATCGCTGTTGCAGGCACCGTGGACATCAGCCGAGACAGCGCCGTGAACCCGCGTTCACCCAGCGCCGTGTAATTGGTCGACGCTTGGGTCAGGCGCACAAAACATTCGCCTTGGCCCACAGGGCGCGTCGCATTTTCTTGGCCGAAGCGTGGGAAAAGGATGGCTACGGGCCGGGCATCCTTATCCATGGCGGCAAGCGACGCGCGGTCAGGGATAAGGTGGCGGATGTCGCCTTTGGGCGTCGCGCGCATCAGCGGCCCGAACCGGTCAGGCTTCACGCGTTCGCTCAGCACATCCACGGCTTTATTCTTCAGGCTCACAGGGCGCGGGAAAGGGTGCAGCATCCCTGTTTCAGGATCGACCAGCGCAAATTCATCACCCATAAAGCGCCAGCCCTCTGACATGAGAACCGCTGACATGGTGGACTTACCAGACCCGGATTCGCCTGTAAGGATGATCGCTTTGTCCCCCTTTGCCACTGTGGCAGCATGAAGCAAAAGATAATGCCGTTCGCCAAGGGCCACTTGCAAATTCATTGCCATTTCTGCCGCGATCAGGCCAAGCGACAGCGGAAGCGGCGCGGCCTCAGGCAAAGTGTAACCTCCGCCCAGCGCCAGCGACGGCCGGATGAAACGGCGCAGGAAAGATGTCGGTTCTAACCGGACGCTGTGATCGGGAATGCCGCCTTCTGGTGCAGGATAATCGCGGTACAGAGTTGCCAAGGCATCAACTGGGGCCCGCCATGCAGAGCCGATGCGGAACCCGCGCGGGCCGACTTTAACCGAAAACTGGTGCCTCATTGACGGGAGACGAGGCCGCCACCCTCCAGCTCATCAATCCGCGCCATCAGGGCTGGTCGCGTTTCGCTGTCATCGTCCAGCCCCAGCGCCAACAGCAGTTCGCCAGCAGTGAGCGGCGCAGCTGCAAGAGCGGCAAGGATTTCCGGAACAGGTTCAGCAACAATATGAGTCATGCCGGAGGAGCGATGGTAGAGTGCTGTGATCCCGTCAAGCCGAACCGATATCAGGCAGTCTGCAGGCGGTGCTGTAAAGCGCGGTTCAGCCATATGAACGCTCAGTGGCGCGGCATTTGCAGCGAGGCAAAACAGGTAAACCCACTTTGACCGGTTTGAAGGCGGCGGATGTAATTCATATAGGCTTCGCTCTGGTCAGACGCTGCGCCGGGAAGCGAGCCGCCGCTCAGCGCTTGCTTGACTTCCTCACCAGAAAAGGGGCGATGCGCCGGGGCAAATGATCCTACAGTGCCTGGCGCAACCAGCGATCCGTCAGCGGCAATATATTGGCCGCCATTACGCGGATCAGGCACGGGGATCTGACAGTTCAACACCGATGCCATGCTCTGCGCCATGGCAGGGCGGATCGTGACAAGCGCAGTGGCGCCGACAGCGCCCAGTTGCAGCAATCTGCGGCGGCTTTGAACGCTGGCGTTCGCATGCTCTGGCGGTTGATTTTGCGCGTCACTCATCTCGCATGCTCCGGGGCCCTGTTACGTCTGACACCCGCATAGAAGGGCAGCGCCGGATTTGTCGAGGGCGTTAACGCTCTTTTGCTTCTGCCTGTTCCACAACATTGGCCAAAATCTGCCGTGCCTGTGCCATTTCGGGAAAGCCAGCCTGCACCCAGTTGCCCTCCGCCACTTTCAAATTTGCGGCAACTTTTGGTCCGGCGACAACGCCCAAGGCTATGACGTCTTTGCCCGACAAAGGAAATTGCGGCGCGGTCCAGCCCATAAGCGCTGAAACGTCTGCATTCGCAATCAACAGCCGGTCAATTGCGGAGTCCTTGCCTACCCAATAAGCCAACGCGCGCGGATCGCCTATGTCACGCGCTTCCCGCTTTGCGGCACGGTCAAGGCGCTGGCGCATCTTGCGAGAGAGTTTGAGCCGCGTTGCGACATTTTCAACGGTATGAGGCTCAGCAGGCAAAAGAGCGGCAAACCGGCGAGTAACATTGGCCTCAAGGGCGTTTTTCCACTCTAGTCGGACGATACTCGCCAGGTTTTCCGGGGCATCTGGCACGAGTTCAGGCAGAAATGGCTGGGTTATGCCGTGATCAATCATCAACTGCACTGTCGACGTCGGGTTTGGCAAAACCAGCAGTTTAAGCCATTCATCTGCGATACGTTCGCGGGAGAGTGCCATCAGGTCATTGGCGCGCGCAGCACAAGCGGCAAGAGCCGCAGGTTCTGGGTCGCCAACCCCAAAGCGAGCCTGAAAGCGGAAAAAACGCAGGATACGCAAGTGATCTTCGGCGATTCGCGTCAGAGGATCGCCAATGAACCGCACAATTCCAGCGCTTAAGTCCGCCACGCCGCCAAAATAATCATGGACTTCGCCTGAAATAAGGTCGGCATAAAGTGCGTTAATCGTGAAGTCTCTTCGCGATGCATCTTCACGCCAGTCGTCAGAATAGGCCACTGTCGCGCGCCTGCCATCGGTGGCAACATCGCGGCGTAATGTGGTGATTTCAACGGGACCAGAGGCCAGCACTGCCGTCACAGTGCCGTGTGCTATGCCGGTTGGCACTGTTTTGATGCCGGCAGCCGTGAGGCGTTTGATCACCTCATCAGGCGGAAATTTGGTGGCAAGATCAATGTCCTTGACTGTCAGTTCCGCGATCGTATCGCGCACGGCCCCGCCCACAAGCCGTGTGGAGTCTCCTGCTGCGTCCAGCGCGTGCGCAATGCGGTCAAGGCCTTCACTGCACCAGTCCCTGTTCGGCAACATCAGGTCGGCCATGTCAGCCTTCGTGACAAGTTCACGATCATGGCGGCTGTTGCGCCCCAGATGCGGCGATCTTCCCAGTTCAGTTCGTAGTAGAACCGCTCCTGCCCCTCCCAATCCAGCGTTTGCGTGCGGTGATTGATGGGGTTGAGCAGGAAAGACAAAGGTACTTCAAAAATGGCGTCAACTTCTTGTTCGTTGGGCGTGAACAACAGATCAGGCGGGATAACGCCTAACACTGGCGTCACGACATATCCGGTGATCGTGTGATAGGGGTCAGTGAGGCCAATAATATCGACATGGCTGGACAAAAGCGCAATTTCCTCCTCTGCCTCACGCAATGCCGCCGCGATCAGATCAGCATCATCGGCATCCACACGACCGCCCGGAAAGGCGACTTGGCCGCCGTGTTTGCGCATCGATTGCGGGCGCTGAGTCAGGATTACGCCAGGGTCTGGCCGGTCTGTTATTGCGATCAGCACAGCGGCTTCCGTTGGAACATTGTCACCCTGAACTGGGGCATCCCGTTCAATCATCGGAACATGTTGGGCCATGCCAAACACAAGCGCCCCGCGCAGACGCTGCGCCAAACTCACGCGATGGCTGCCATGGAAAAGAAACTGCCGCCACTCCATAGCCCCAGCGGGTCGCTTGCTTCTTCCAGCGCCCATTCGACCATTTCATAAAAAGGCGCACGGACAATGCGGGCCTCAATGCCTGGCCGCACGCTTACATAGGGTGCGGGGGCATCTGCATTGCCACTGAACCGCAGAGCATGGCTTGGCCCCGCCACCACCAGCCCGTCAACATTCAGCCGGAATGCCAGCGCGCGCGCTTGCCCTGATCCGTCGCTTTTAACCTCAACGGCCAGCAATGGCGCATCTTCAACATCAACGGTTTGTTTTTCGACGGGTGTGACCAAAACATAGCTTCCGTCTGCTTCACGCCGCAGGATCGTGGCAAATAGGCGAACCAGATTTTCGCGCGTAATTTGCGTGCCGTCATGGAACCACTGCCCATCGGCGGCAATGCGCACTTTGCTATGGCCAGTCAGGGGCGGGTTCCACGTCCCAATCGGCGGCCCGCTCTGCCCGGACACAAGAGCCTCAATGTCCTCAAGCGAAAGACGGGAAAGATCGTTCAAGAGAGCAGGCATTGGCATAACCTATAGTCTTATGCGCTTGTGTCCTGAGTTGCAAAGTCTGGCACAGTGGCAAAGGCGGGATGCGGGATGATCCGGCCGTAAGCGGGCAAATCAACGGCCCCATTGCACCGCGCGAGCAAGCGGTTGCGCTCCACAGGTCCGGGGATGTCCCAATTTTGTGTGGCGGCCGACTTGAACCCGAAGAAGCGATCATAATATTCGGGGTCGCCAATCATCATCATGGTTTTGACACTGTGGGATTGCGCCGCGGCCAGCATGTGCGTCATCAGCAGTTGCCCAATCCCGCCGCGCTGCACCGCGGGGTCAACAGCAACGGGGCCAACAAGCGTGATAGGCGTCAGACCGTTCGCTTCATCGAGCAAAACAACAGGCCAGCATTGGATCGTGCCGAGCAGCCTTTCACCTTGCACGGCGGCAAAGCTCAGTTCGGCAATGGCGGGCACCCCTTCGCGCATCCGGTAAGCGGTGCGGCTTTTGCGGTCAGGCCCAAAAGCGCCATCGAGCAGATGTTCGACTTGGTCAGGCAAAATGTCAGCAATCGGGCAGAGGTGAATCACAAGCGACGTCTTTCATGGGCAAGGGGAGGCCGATTAGTGACGCCGCCGTGAATTGAAAGTGAAAAGCGAATTCGGCCCAGTTTGCACAATGCGCCGATCCCGCTAAAGGCCGCGCCTATGGACAGTCTTACCCTTGAAGTAGCCGACCTTGAAGTGCAGGTTTTAACTGGCATTTATTCCGAAGAAACCCATTTGCCGCAGCCGCTGCGGATATCGATGCGCGTCGATTTGAAATGCCAAGATCATTTTGAAGCCAGCACGCCGCTGTCCGCATCCAAGAACTACATGGATTTGAAACAGGCCGCGACAAGTGCTTTGCCGCAAGGCGTTCATTTCGTGTTGATTGAGGCCGTGGCAGATCATATCATTGACAGCCTGTTTGCAGGGGATGACCGGGTGTTGCGCGCAGAGATCAAGATCGTGAAACTGGCCATTGCCGAAGCCGACGAAGCCATTGGCATCACTCTTATCCGGCACCGGAAGTGAAGCTGGCGCTGATCACAGGCGGGTTCCGCCGGATTGGCGCAACGATAGCGGCGCAATTGGCAGCGGACGGCTGGACATTGGCCCTGCACGGCAGAACGAACTTGACCCCGGAACCGATGCTGGCCGCAATTCTGGCTTCGCACGAAACACGCTGGCACGGATTTTCGGCTGACTTGGCGGATGGTGCTGCGGTTGAGGCTTTGATGGCAGCTGTCATCGTTGAGTTTGGTCAGGCGCCCAATCTGCTGGTGAATAATGCCTCCGATTTCGCACAGGATGATTGGCAGAGCTTGGACGCAGCGGGCCTGGCGGTGCGGATGGCCACAAATTTCGCAGCCCCGGTTCTGCTATCGCTTGCCATGGCCAAAGCGCTGGACGGCAGGGACGGGGCCATTGTCAACATTCTAGACCAGCGGATCAAACAACCCAATGGCGACCAGCTGAGCTATACATTATCCAAACAGGCGCTGGCTGGGGCAACGGAAACGCTGGCCCGGGTTCTGGCCCCCACGATTCGCGTCAACGCAGTTGCCCCTGGCCTGACAATTCCAACCGATGACTATCGCCCTGCGCAAATGGTGACGCTGGAGGCCGCAATGCCGCTGAAACGCCTGCCAGAACCTGATGATATTGCCGACGCGGTGCTATGGCTTGCCACGGCACGGGCAACGACTGGGCAGACTATCTTCGTCGACGGCGGCGCATCTATGAAAAGCTTTGACCGGGATTTCATGTTCTTGGGGTGAGGCTAAGGCCGCACTTTGGCCAGCCTAGGACATGCGCCCAATCCTGCCATCACCACGCGGTAGTCCTCCGCTGCAATAGCAGCCCCTGCTGCATCAAGATCTGCAACGGCCGACGCTGGTAACGTCGTCGGCAGGAAACAGGCCAGCCGATACCAGATAAGCGTATCACGCGGCGGTGCGCCGGAGCCCTGATCAACAACATCCCCCAACGCGACGGACCAGCGCGGCGATGCCCCTGCTTCGCGCACGATGGTCAGCGAGACGGGGCGATTGTCTGCGGTATCAAGGAAAATCTGGGTCTCCCCTTCGCCGTCCACTGTGCCTGCGACGTGGAAGGCGCTGGCAACGCCTGTCACAATCGGCGGCGCGTCAGGCGCGGTTGTTTCTTTCAGGATGGTGCGGGCACGGGTCAAGGCGTCTGGCGAAGCCATCATCTGGGCATCTGGCGAAACGAGGCGCACTTCAGAGGGAAAGCCGCGCACGGGTTTTGAAAAGATCAGCCACTCGCCTTTGGTCAGTTTCGGGAATTTGCCGTCCATGCCCGGCGCGACGTCGGCAACATAAGTGATTCGCGGTGGCATATCTTCGTTGCTGCGAATCAGGGCGAGCAGTTCTGCAGTGATGAGAAAGCGGCGTCGCCCGGGCTGGACGGTCAGTGCATCTTGGCCTTTCAGGCGCACGGCCTGCCTGATGCGAACGGCGGACACCTGATCAGCTGCAATCGCCATATCGGCAACATCGGCGTAGGCCAGTGGCGGGGGCGTTCCCGGGATTGCCGCTGTCACCGCCGTTTTCTGGGCATAAAGCGCAGAAGGACCTGCCAGCGCTGTCATAAGAGCCGTCGTCGCAAAAACCCATTTCATTTCAAACACTCCACAGATCTGACGCTTATCGTAACACCAGCCTAAAACTCTGCCACCTTGCGGCAAAAGCGATTGCTTCCGGCTGAACGGGGCGATAGACGCCCATCAGAGCCAAAGGTTAGAAAAATAAACCATAAGGCTTGGGGTTGTCATACGGGTTGCGAATCATCTTGCACTCTGTCAGCCTCACGGAAGTAGTGATGGAGGGAGTGTTGTTCGTTAATGGCTTATGCTGATCAAGAAATGTCCACGAGGCGGATTGTTGCCCTCAGTGCTGTGGCTTTGCTTCACGTCGGTATGGGATACGCCCTCATTACGGGGCTAGCCTATAACGCAATGAAGCAGGCAGTTAAAGACCTTGAGGTTTTTGACGTTGCCGCCGATGAGCCAGAGCCGGAGCCACCACCGCCGCCTGAAAAACTGGATATACCCCCGCCGCCCAAAGTGACGGTGCCGCCACCCATTGCGCGAACCAATGTGCAAACCACCAACACGACGAATGTCGCGCCGATGGCGCCTGTGCCGCCGGCTCCCCCGCCTGTGCCAGCGCCGCCATTGCCACCGCCGCCGCCGCCACCGCCTGCTAAGGCGCAGCGCGCTTCACCGAAGGGCAATCCTGGCGGCTGGGCCACTGATGCGGACTATCCGTCGTCTGCGGTTCGGGCGGAGGAATCAGGCACAACTGGCTTCCGGCTGGAAGTTGGCCCGGACGGCCGGGCCACCAGCTGTAACGTGACAAGTTCAAGCGGCTCATCCACCTTGGACGAAGCGACATGTCGCCTTGTTCAGCGGCGCGCCCGGTTCACGCCTGCCAAAGATACGTCGGGCTCAGCGGTATCTGATACTTACTCAAGCCGAATAAAATGGGTTCTCCCCAAATAGGGCCCGTCATTCGGCCCGCCGGATGAAATCAAATTCAGACCAATAAAGAGGGAAGTAAATATGTTTAATGCAATGATGATCGCGGCTGCTGCCGCAGACGGAACCGGCGCAGCGAAGGTCAGCTTTGGCCTGCTTCAGGCGCTTGAAGAAGGCGGGCCGATTACGTGGACAATCTTCGGCGTGATGGTGATCATGTCCGCAGGTTCATGGTATGTGATGCTCACCAAATATTTCGAACAAGCAAAGGTTCTTAAGCAATCAAGCGAAGGGGTGTCTAATTTCTGGCGGGCGGGCTCGATTGAAGACGGCGTCAACAAGTTTGAAAAGAATACCGCATTTCGCCAGCTGGTTGATGACGGCCTGCGCGCTGACAAGGAACATGGTCAGTTGACTGACCCGATGGACCAGCACGAATGGATGCACACCAGCTTCCGTCGCAGCCAGGATGCTGTGAACGCGAAATTGGGCAACGGCCTGTCGTTTCTCGCCACTGTGGGGTCAACATCACCGTTCGTTGGTCTGCTCGGCACTGTGATCGGGATCACGAATGCGTTGATCACCATCGCTGCCAAAGGCTCAGCTGATATCGCGGCCATCGCTGGCCCGGTTGGTGAAGCGCTTTACATGACGGCCATTGGTCTGATTGTGGCTGTGCCAGCTGTGATGGGCTATAACTGGCTGCAACGCCGCAACAAATTGATTGCTGAGCGTATGAGCACATTTTGCAGCGACGTTCATGGCTACATGATGTCTGGCGGCAAAGTTCGTCCATCGGCGAAGACCACTGCACCAGCAGCTGCCAAGCCCGTTGCCGCAAAAGCCTAATTGATTGGAGTTGCGGCAGCTGGGATATCACGCCCAGCCGCCGCAACTGCATTCTGACCAGTAAAGTACAGATAGGACCGCTAATATGGCAATGAGCGTAGGCTCAGAAGGGGGCGAAGACGCCCCAATGTCGGACATCAACACGACACCGCTCGTGGATGTGATGCTCGTTCTTCTGATCATCTTTCTGATCACGATTCCAGTCGCGCTTGATAAAATTCAGGTCAAGTTACCGACGCGTCCGTATATTTCGACGATCACGAAAGCTGAAAATGTTCTTTTGTCGATCAAAGGCGAATCAGATGGTACGTGCGGCGTCTATTGGGGCATCACCCGCGTCGATGCGCAAAAGCTGCTGGATCGTGGCGCAAAAAAGTTCAAGAATGAAGCGGATCGGCTAGGCCCGGATGTGACCGACCCGGACTTGTTCCCTGAAGTTCACATCCGCGCGGATCGGACTACGCCGTATCGCTGTATCGGCGGGGCTGTGTCGATCATGCAAAGCGCAGGCTTCATCCGCGTTGGCTTTATTTCGGAACCTGTTGGCCCCGCCACAATGTGATTGCTGAGCCTTCGTTACGGTCAGCCTAGAATTGGAGAGTAAGTTATGGGAATGAGTGCATCATCGTCGGGCAATTCGACTGAACCGATGATGGACATCAACACGACGCCGTTGATCGACGTTATGTTGGTGCTCCTGATTATGTTCATCATCACTCTGCCGCCCCCGACCCATGCCGTGCAAATCGATTTGCCGCAGGATTGCGCACCAAATTGCCCGCCTGATCCTCCGGTCAAGCCAGACAAGAATGTGGTGTATATTGCGCCAAATGGTTCGATTACCTGGAATGGGTCACCAGTCGTCCCCTCTCAGCTGCTGTCGCTGTTGAAAGATACCCAGGCAATGCCGATGATCCCGGAACTGCATTTTCAGCCGGACCCACAGGCACCCTATGACAAGGTGCATGAAGTGATGCGGATCACCAAAATTGCCGAAGTCTCGAAAATGGGCTTTATCGGTAATGAGGCTTACCGCGGCTTCTGACGCGGTTGGTTTTGTGGCTATGATTTAGGGCGGTCTCGCGGGGCCTCCCTTTTTCGTTTGTGGGGGTGGTCGCTGGGTTTGGGGTGGCGCTTCACAGGCATCGAAATCAGTTCTGGTCCGCGCTGTTTTGCAGGTGGAACGTCATTGCGAGCGAAGCGCGGCAATCCAGACTGGTTGACATCGGCCTCTGGATTGCCGCGCTTCGCTCGCAATGACGCAAAGGACGATCAAAAGTCATTGCCCCCCCCGCAAATGTAGGACGCAGCCTAAATCGCGCGGTGAGACGCTGTTCGATCTGCTTGGCACCCCACAGTGCCACTTGACCCGTTTCGGCGTCTGGCGGGGTGTCCTCGGGCGATTTAGAGCCTATATGGTTTGTGGGGCTCGTTCTTGATCATGGGGAACACCAGAAATGACTGACGGGTCCTACGCCTTCACCCCCCGAATTGCAGATCAGCCAGCCGCGCATAGAGCCCCTTGGCCGCAGTCAGTTCCACATGCGTGCCTTGTTCGACGATCCGGCCACCATCCATCACGATGATCCGGTCTGCCGCGCGCACCGTGGCAAGGCGGTGGGCAATGACGATTGTGGTGCGGTTGGCCATCAGATTGTCGAGCGCATCCTGCACCAGCTTCTCTGATTCTGCGTCCAATGCAGAGGTCGCTTCGTCAAGCAGCAGGATCGGCGTGTCACGCAATATGGCACGCGCAATGGCAATCCGCTGACGCTGCCCCCCCGAAAGCCGCGCGCCTGCTTCCCCCATATAGGTATCAAGCCCGTCAGGCAGTTTGCGCAAAAACTCCGCTGCGTTGGCGGCTTCGGCTGCCGCCCACAGTGCGGCGTCATCAGCTTCCCACCGGCCATAGCGCAAATTGTCGCGCGCCGAAGCGGCAAAAATCACAGTTTCCTGCGGCACCATCGAAATCCGCGCGCGCACATCGGCAGGGTCGGCAAGGGGGAGGGCAACGCCGTCCACGCGCACTTCGCCACTGTTCGGATCGTAAAAGCGCTGGATCATCTGAAACAACGTCGTCTTGCCAGCGCCTGACGGGCCAACGACCGCCACTGTTTCCCCCGGACGAATGTCCAGCGAGAAATCATCCAGTGCACTTGTGTCCTGCCGCGTTGGATAGCGGAACGTCACATGGTCAAACGTCACTTGGCCAAGGGCTGGCACGGGCAGCGCAACAGGGCGCGCCGGGGCCGCGATGCCGGGCTGTTCAGTCAGCAATTCACCCAGCCGTCCCGCTGCGCCGGCCGCGCGAAGCAAATCGCCATAAACTTCCGTCAGCGCGCCGAATGCGCCTGCGACCAGCGCACCCGTGAGCACGAATGCCGCAATCATCCCGCCGGATAGCTTGCCCGATTGCACATCAAGCGCGCCTTGCCACATGATCATCACGATCGATCCGAAGATGATGGCAATGATGATGGCTGTCATGATCGACCGGATCACGATGCGCCGCCGTGCCGTGCCAAAGGCGGACTCAACGGCCCCGCCAAAGCGCGTCGCTTCGCGGCCTTCCTGCCCGAATGCCTGAACGATCTTCATTGCGCCCAGAACTTCATCAACCATTGCGCCGACGTCTGCAATCCGGTCCTGGCTGCTCCGCGATACGTCGCGCAATTTTCGCCCGACAATCACGATGGGAAGGATAATCACGGGGATGCCCAGCAGCAGCATTCCTGTCAGCTTCGGCGCAAGCGTCAGTAAATAGCCGATGCCGCCGACACCCATCACCGTGTTGCGCAGCGCGACGGAGAAGGTCGTGCCGACAACTTGTTCGATCACGGATGTATCCGCCGTCAGCCGCGATGCAATTTCAGAGGGTCGGTTTTCTTCGAAATAACTGGGCGACAGGCGCAGCAGGTTATTCTGCACAGCAATTCGCAAATCGGCCACGACTCGCTCCCCCAGCCACGACACGAAGTAAAATCGAAACGCCGTCGCAACGGCCAGCACAACAACAATGCCAAGCAGATATTCAAACCAGCGCGCAATATCGCCCGTGCCACTGGTAAAGCCGCGATCAATCACCATGCGAAAGCCATTGGGGATGGCAAGCGTGGCGGCCGCTGCAACCAGCAAAGCGGCAGCGGAACCAACGATTTTCCAAGGATAATGGCGCGCAAAACTCCAGATCATGCCGAGATTGCCCAATTTACGGCTGGAACCGTCTTTGTCAGTGTCACTCATGATGCGCCGCTTAGCAGGGGGCGGGGTCCGTCTCAACCTGCAACTGAAAGCTGGAAACGACTGGCCTTATTGTGCATTGCAACATAAATTGACTTGACGCATAACAGTGTCAACAGATCGGGACACTTCATGCTTTACTCATCCTATGAAATGCAACGCGCGTGGCTTGGTGCGATGGGCCGATGGGCCGACTATAGCTCAAAAATCCTGGGCGATACAGCCAATCCGTTCGCGTATCTGGGCGGCGGCACTGTGCTTGGTTCTGCGCTTGAAGTCTTTGCCCATGCAGCGGCCCCGCGCGGAAAGCCTGCTTTTGGGTTCACGCACACGTTGGTGAACGGCAAAACAGTGGCTGTGCATGAAGAGATTGTTCTGCAAAAACCATTTGGCCAGTTAAAGCGGTTCGCGCGCGAAGGCGTGGAAGGCGGGCCAAAATTGCTGATCGTCGCGCCAATGTCTGGCCATTTTGCCACACTGCTGCGCGGCACAGTGGAACGCATGCTGCCCGGCCACGATGTTTACATCACTGACTGGCGCGATGCGAAGACTGTGCCGATGGCGGCTGGCACATTCGATCTGGAAGATTATGTTGATTATCTGATCGCGTTTCTTGAGGAGCTTGGCCCCGGCGCGCACATGCTGGCTGTGTGCCAGCCCTCGGTGCCTTGCTATGCAGCGGCTGCGATCATGTCAGCCGATGATCACGCCTGCCGGCCCAAGACACTGACGATGATGGGCGGGCCCATTGATACGCGCAAAGCGCCAACGTCCGTCAATCAACTGGCCCAGGACCGGCCCTATGCGTGGTTCAAGGAAAGCGTGATTGCGCGCGTGCCGGATATTTATCCCGGCGGCGGTCGCCCCGTTTATCCCGGTTTCCTGCAACTTTCCGGCTTCATGAGCATGAACCTTGGCAATCATATGATGAGCCATTTTGAAATGTTCAAACATCTGGTTGCCGGTGACGATAGTTCGGCGGAAGCCACCAAGGATTTTTATGATGAGTATCGCTCGGTCTGCGACATGACGGCTGAGTTTTATTTGCAAACCATCGATGTGGTGTTCCAGCAGCACAAACTGCCCAAAGGCGAAATGATGTTCCGAGGCGAACGGGTTGACCCCGCCGCCATCAAGGACATCGCGATCCTTGCTGTTGAGGGTGAGCGCGACGACATTTCAGGCATTGGCCAAACCAGAGCCGCACTGGAGATTTCGACGGGGCTGCCTGATGCCATGAAGCATTATCACCTGGCCGAGGGCGCTGGCCATTACGGCATTTTCAACGGCAGCAAATGGCGCGATTCGATTGCGCCGGTCGTTGAAGACTGGATTGCGCGGCACAGGTGATCGGCGTTAACTGATGCGGCTTAGCGCCCGTTGTTGATAACCAGATCCGCCGATGTGCCGTTTCCGACAGGCGTCAGCACCACATAAAAGGCGCCTCCGTCCGCTGCGCGCTTGCCAGAAACTGTCTGGCCTTTCCCGTCCAACTTGGTGCCAATCCGGTATCCTGCCCGCGTCGCCACGGCGGAATAATGGGCAGCGACATCCTTGATCGGCGACGCGCTGTTGTGAGTGACGGCGCGCAATTTGCAGCCATTGTCGTTGCTGCCCGCCGCTTCAACCACTTGCGCCTTTGGCATCAGCGGGAAATCGGCTGGCAATTGTGCAGCAAATCCCATTGAATAATCCACATTCAGCCCGCAGCCGTTGAAGGCGTCTTTCGAGATATCCGACTGCGCACTGGCCAGGCTACCGAGCGTCTGGGCAGAGGCGCTGGCCAGCCCTTCGCCAGACGGCACTGGGGACGAATTGGGTTTTGGCGCAGGCCGAACGGCATCCTCATTGGACTGCGCACTCAAGGTGGGATCGACCATGATCTGATCCTCAAGTGCCGCAGTCAGGGCAGGGTCAGTGTCATTCTTGCCACCGATTTTGCTGTCAATCGCTGCCAGATCAGCGTCTTCGCTGCTGCCGCAAGCCGAAAGCGCCAGAAGGGTGGGGATGACTAATGCCGCGTAAAATGAGTGTTGCATGGGGAAAGCCTTTTGGTGCCAATGTCTTGTGAGTATCCATCACAGACTTTAATTCGCCAACGCTGATAAGCGGTTAACGCGCCGACAATCGTCGTTAATAGCCCGTGCTAGAGCAGGATGACATCTGAATGAATCGTCATTGCGAGGAGCGCAGCGACGCGGCAATCCAGACTGCGCGGCGTTGGCCTCTGGATTGCCGCGCTTCGCTCGCAATGACGGGTAAGGAGACTGACCATTTGGGGCTCCAACAGCCCTCTGGCGTTCGCGGGTGTGAGTTGCTATCTGCAACGCAACATTGTTTTCAGGAGGCAAGCGCGTGTCGATATCCGCAACTGTAAACGGCAAACCCGTCAGTTTTGAGGGTGAGGCTGACATGCCGCTGCTGTGGGCGATCCGTGAAGAGCTGGGGCTGACCGGAACAAAATTTGGCTGCGGTGTGGCAGCGTGCGGGGCCTGTTCGGTTCATGTCAACGGCGCCATCACGCGGTCTTGCAGCGTTCCGATCAGCGACGTGGCTGGTAAGTCCATTACAACAATCGAAGGCCTCTCTGGCGAAGCCGGAACGCTTCACAAACTGCAACAGGCGTGGATAGACGCGCAAGTGCCGCAGTGCGGATATTGCCAGTCAGGCCAGATCATGGCTGCCGCTGCCCTTTTGAAATCCACCCCGCGGCCAACGGATGCGCAAATTGATGACGCGATGACCAACATTTGCCGCTGCGGAACTTATGTGCGCATCCGCAAGGCAATCCACGCGGCGACGGGCCAAGTTGCCGCTGAATTGGGAGACGCATAATGGGTGTCAAGCGCAGAGCCTTCCTGATTGGCGGCGTGGCCGTTGTGGGCGCGGGACTATTCGGGGTTTCCTATGCTGATGGATCAGCGGCCAAAAAAGCCATCAAACTCACCACTGGCAAAGGCGAAGCGTCGTTTGCGACGTGGCTTAAAATCGGTAGTGACGGTGCGATCACCATTTATTCGCCGCACACTGATGTTGGCCAGGGGTCTGGCACGGGCCTTGCCCAGATGTTGGTAGAGGAACTGGATGCCGACTGGTCAAAAGTGAGGGTCGTGTCGGCACCAGCGGAGTCCGCCTTTGCCAATAGCGGCTTGGGGCGCGGCTTTCTGGCTGAAATGACTGGCATGCCCGGACTTGTCGGGGGATTGCCAGCGTCGTTCATATCCTTCGTCGCGCGGTCGCTCAATTTGCAGATCACGGGTGGGTCATCCTCGTTGCGCTTCACGGGCCAAGTCACCATGCAAAAATTGGGTGCGGCCACGCGACTGGCGCTGATCCAGACAGCAGCGGAGCGGCTTGGTGTACCAGCGGCTGAATTGATGACGGCGAACAGCATTGTCATGCATGCCAAGTCGGGCAAGTCACTGGGCTACGGCGCGTTGGCCGTTGGTGCGGCTGAGCGGTCGCTGGAAAGCGATCCGAAGCTGAAGGACCGCAAAGACTATAAGTTGGTCGGGCAGTCAATGCCGCGGATGGACATTCCGGCAAAGGTTAATGGCAGCGCGAAATACGGCATGGATGTGTCGGTTCCTGACATGCGTGTCGGGACAGTCATGGCGTCGCCAGTGCGCGGCGGAAAGCTGATCTCAGTGGATCCGGCCCCCGCACTTGCGATCAAAGGCGTTGAAAAGGTCATGAAGCTTGATGATGCTGTCGTGGTCATCGCCAGCGGATATTGGGCGGCGCAACAGGGCCTGCGCGCGCTTTCCCCCAAATTCAGCGATGGCGGCCATGCGGGCCTTTCCACGGCTTCGATCTTTGCAGGACAAGCGGCTGCGATCAAAGCAAACAAGCCCGACGGGGATGACGGTGACGGTAATCCCGCAGAGGTGCTGAACGCCGCTGGTGCCAGAGTCACCAAGTCAGCCTATCAAGTGCCGTTCCTTCACCACGCTACAATGGAGCCTTTTGCGCTGACCGCGCACCACAAGGACGGAAAGCTCACTTTGTGGGGCGGGATGCAAGACCCGCTCGCCAGTAAAATGGCAGCGGCTGAGGCAGCGGGGCTGGACGCGGACGACGTGACTTTTCATCCCATGATGATTGGCGGCAGCTTCGGGCGGCGATTGCCCATGTATACCGAAATCGTTGCGCAGACCGCCAAGGTCGCAGTGCAAGTGCCTTACCCGGTGAAGCTCATCTGGAGCCGCGAAGAGGACGTGGCCCAAGGCGCTTACCGCCCGCAGAGCAGCGCGCAGTTGCAGGGGGCTGTCGGCGCGGACGGGAAAATCTCCGCGTGGCAAAATGACTATGCCCAGCCTGAAAGCGCGGAAGCCGAGACGGCCTTCATCTATGTTTTGCCTACCGTCGCGCGGCGGCACTTTGCGTATGAAACAAACCAGACCACAGGCGCATGGCGATCCGTCAATTCAACACAGCAGGGCTTTTACAATGAAAGCTTCATCGATGAATTGGCGCACGGTGCAGGGGTAGACCCCATTGAGTTCCGTCGACGCCATTTGAAAGCAGGATCGCGGCATCTAGCAGTGCTCAATGAAGTCGCCAAGCGCAGCAATTGGGGCACAGACCTACCCACGGGTCGTGCGCGCGGTGTGGCAATTGTGGAATCGTTCAAAACCATCGTCGCTCATGTCATAGAGGCATCGGTCAAAGCGGACGGCACGCCCAAAGTTCACCGCGTGACGACTGTGGTTGATTGTGGCACCACTGTGAACCCGAATGCCGCGATGGCACAGATTGAGGGTGGCACGATCATGGGGCTATCAGCGGCAATAGGCGAAGCGATTACACTGGCAGGCGGTGCTGTCGAACAGGCGAACTTCACTGATTATCCGATTTTGAAGCTGGCCGACGCCCCCGCGACCATCGATATCCACTTTATCGAAAGCGGCGCTCCGATGGGAGGCATTGGAGAACCAGGCGTTCCTCCAGCTGCCCCGGCACTGGCCAACGCCCTGTTTGCGCTCACAGGCAAGCGCGTGCGGTCGCTGCCGATTGTCGAGCAGAGGAGCTGACGCGATTCGTCCATTGAGAAGGAGCCTTTACGTCCTCTCGTAAGCCCCTCCCTCTTCAGCGGAGGGGTTGGGGTGGGGCTGTCGGGCTGGGCGAAGAATCGGCGGATTTCTAGCGGGTGGACACTCCCCACCCCCAACCCCTTTCCTGAAGAGGGGGGGGCCAATATAGTTGACGGCAATCTCAATTCGCTTCACGCAACTCCCTAGTAACATTCGGGAGAAGATCATGGCGGGCGTGCTTGAAGGCGTAACGATTGTTGAAATGGCAGGCATTGGCCCAGGGCCATTTTGCGGCATGATGCTGGCTGACCACGGCGCGCGGGTGATCCGGGTGGACCGGGCGGGCTCTTATGATGCGGCGGGCAAAGACGTGCTGACCCGCAATCGGGAGCGGGTTGAGGCGGATTTGAAATCCCCTGAAGGCATTGCAAAAGTGCGCGATCTTGTGCGGAGCGCCGACGGCATTTTTGAGGGGTTTCGCCCTGGCGTGATGGAGCGACTGGGCCTTGGGCCTGATGTATTGCTCAGCGATAATCCTGCGCTCATTTACGGCCGGATGACGGGCTGGGGACAGACAGGCACAGTGTCGCACGCGGCGGGGCATGACATCAATTATATCTCGATCACGGGCAACCTCCACGGGTATGGCCGCCCGCATGAAAAGCCGACACCACCAACCAACGCCATTGGGGACTTTGCAGGCGGCGGCATGATGCTGGCGTTCGGGATGGTCGCAGGCATCCTTAACGCGCGGAGCACGGGTCAGGGCCAAGTCATTGACTGCGCGATGACGGACGGTGCGGCCGTCATCCACGCCATGCAGTGGGGCTTTCGCAATATGGGCGCGTGGGAAGATACGCGGGGGGTCAACCTGCTCGACACCGCCGCGCATTTCTATGATACCTATGAATGCAGCGACGGGAAGTTCATTTCGATCGGGTCAATTGAACCACAATTTTATGCGCTGCTGCGCGGGGCGCTTGGGCTTTCTGAAGACGAAGCGTTCAATGCGCAAATGGACAAGGCGCAGTGGCCCGTTCTGAAGGATCGGCTGACGGCAATTTTCAAGACCCGGACCCGCGATGAATGGGCGGCGATCATGGAGGGAACGGACATTTGCTTCGGGTCCGTGCTGTCCATGGCCGAGGCGCTGGATCACCCGCACAATGTCGCGCGCGGCACGTTTGTGAAGGTGGGCGGTGATCCGCAGCCGAGGCCAGCGCCGCATTTCCTAGGCACACCAGCGCCAGCGCCAGTTGCGCGGCGATGACGGGATTGTGACATTCTACCTTGTCAGGTATGTGATATGGTAGAAGGAGCTATTCTGTGGGCATACAATTGAACATCAAAAATGAGGAAGCGCACCGCCTTGCCGTTGAAGTTGCCGATCTGGCTGGGGAGAATATGACCGAAGCGGTGATAAACGCCCTAAAAGCACGCAAGCGCCTGTTGACGCGGGATGAGCGGCTTGCCCGTGCTAAACAGCTTACTGCTGGCCTTGGTAAGCTGTGGATAGAGCCATGGAAATCGACAGATCATGGTGACGTGCTTTATGACGACACTGGTCTTCCCAAGTGATTATTGATACGTCGGCCATGGTGGCGATCATGAAGGAAGAGCCGGATGCAGACACTATCCATGCAGCTTTGATCGACTCTGAAAGTCCGCTCGTGATGTCGGCAGCGACTTATCTGGAAACGGGCATCGTGGTGGACGGCATGCGTCAATTGGTTTTATCAGAGCGCCTTGATCAAATAATCGAGAGTTATGACATCGCAATTGTCCCCGTTACCGAAGCCCAAGCGCGCCTTGCCCGGCAAGCTTACCGGGATTTCGGTAAAGGCAGCGGGCATCCCGCAAGTCTCAATTTTGGGGATTGTTTCGCCTACGCCTTGGCGACAGAACGGAACGAAGCTCTGTTGTTCAAGGGCAATGATTTAAGCCACACTGGCATAAGGCGCGCTTGATCCATGAATATAGACCCAACTCGCATCCCGGTGATCATTGGCGTCGGCCAAGTGAACGACCGTGCGTCAGAATTAGATTCACTTGAACTGATGGTAGAGGCCTTGAAGGCTGCAGACGC
>JANPCO010000122.1:0-8661 GCA_031430995.1 Sphingomonadales bacterium
TGCGCGCCATATCCTGAATGGCAATTTGGTCTTCGGTCAGGTCGAATTGGTTCGTCATAAAGCGTCCGGTTCAAGGAAGGGGTTGATGATGGTCAATTTCTTGTCGATGACCATGCCGTGCTGCATATCTTCACTGTAGAAGATTTCGGCTTGATTTGCCAAAGCCACCGCAAGCATCAAGGAGTCGTAAAATCCGAGTTGGTACTGTTGCGCCAGCCGGAACGCATCACGATTATTTACTGACTCGATAGAATAAACTTGCGAAACTGCGGCGCGCAAAAGCTCGACATCATATTCGATCTCCGCCCAACCCCGGCGTAACTTGCGCCTTACTGATGCAGCATATTCGTTGAGAACCTGCACGCTAAGAAAATGTGCTTCAGTTAAAATGACGCGCGCGCGCTCGACCTTTCCTTGCTCGCTAAAGCTTGCACCCGCCAACGCATAAAAAACCATATTTGTGTCGAGCGTTACCATCGGTCCATTGCGGGGCGCCAGTTCGCCTCTTCCCGATCAAATTTCCAGTCGGCGGGAAGGGTGATCCGTCCCTTACTAATCTCTTCAATCGCTGCCGTGCGCTTTTCAAGCGCTATCAGTCGTTGCGCCTCTGCAAACACACTCGCTATAACATTGGCATCGATGACATCGCCTTCTTTCAGCCCATATTGCTCAACCAGAGCGCTGGGGATGCGCACGGCAAGGCTGCGGCCCCACTTTCCGAGATGCATTTTCGTCATAAAACCCTCGTGATATTACAATGTAATATGACAGAATTGAGTGCCGTCGTCAATGATGGGGTGCCGTTCGAGGATGTTGCTCGGGTGGCATGAACAGCTCCGTCATTCGCTCATCGTCTCAGCTTCAATCTCCACTTTCCATTCTGGCCGGATGAAGCCTGACACAAGCAACGTCGTCGTCGCAGGGCGAGCGACGCCGAACCAGCGCCCGTGAACTGCAGCAACAGCCTCAAAATCAGAACGGTCAGTCAAATAGATGCATGTGCGCACTGTGTCTGCAATGTCACCGTCCAAGTCTTTAATCGCCTGAGCAATGATTGCGCAGCAACGCTCCGTTTGTGCGGCGGCATCACCAGGTGTCGTTGATCCGTCGGGTTCAATCGCCGCAGTGCCTGCAACCATGATCTGTTTGCCTGTGCGCACGGCCCTGCAAAAGCCGATGATGGGCTCCATCGGCGATCCACTGCTAACCCGTTGCTTCATAACCTTACCCCATTGTGGGAATGACAAAGGCATTCCCGCCGTCCGTTGATCCATCGGGCCAGCGTGCCGTGACCGTCTTCACTTTAGTCCAGAATTTCACGCCTTCCATGCCATGCTGATTGGTGTCGCCAAAGGCTGACCGCTTCCATCCGCCGAATGTGTGATAGGCGACGGGCACGGGGATCGGCACGTTAATGCCCACCATGCCGACATTGACACGCGCGGCAAATTCGCGCGCCGCATGGCCATTGCGGGTAAAGATCGCCACGCCGTTACCATATTGATGCTTGCTCGGCAGGGCGAGCGCCTCTTCAAAGTTCGCCGCGCGGACAATCTGCAGGACGGGGCCAAAGATTTCTTCCTTATACGCCTCCATATCCGTCGTCACATGATCGAACAGCGTCGGGCCGACGAAAAAGCCGCCTTCGTGGCCTTGCAAAGAATAACCGCGTCCGTCGACAACAAGTTCTGCGCCTTCGTCAACGCCGGTCTGGATCCAGCCTTCGACCTTGGCTTTGTGTGCCGCTGTCACCACTGGCCCGTAGTGCGCATCCGCATCAGTTGAAATGCCAAGCCGAAGCGCATGGATCGCTGGGATCAGCTTTTCGCGCAGGCGATTTGCCGTGTCTTCACCCACAGGCACAACAACAGGCAGCGCCATACAGCGTTCGCCAGCTGAACCAAATGCTGCACCCGCCAGATCATTCACCACTTGGTCAAGATCAGCGTCAGGCATCACAATCCCATGATTTTTCGCGCCGCCCATGGCCTGCACGCGCTTACCCGCAGCGACGCCGCGGTTGTAAACATAGTGCGCGATGTCAGACGATCCGACGAAGGAAACTGCGCCAATTGCCGGATGATCAAGTATGGCGTCAACCATTTCCTTGTCCCCGTGAACGACTTGGCAAATCCCCTCCGGAAGCCCTGCTTCAATAAACAATTCCGCCAAGCGCACTGGAACTGAGGGATCACGCTCCGACGGTTTGATGATGAAGGCATTGCCCGTTGCGATGGCCACGCCGGACATCCAAAGCGGGATCATCGCGGGGAAGTTAAACGGCGTAATTCCCGCACCAATGCCCAGCGGCTGACGCATCGAGTAAACGTCAATACCTGGGCCTGCGCCTTGGGTATATTCGCCTTTCAAAATGTGCGGGATGCCGCAGCAAAATTCGATCACTTCCAGACCGCGTTGAATATCCCCTTTGCTGTCAGCAATCACTTTGCCATGTTCGGAGGACAGCATGTGCGCAAGCGCGTCCATATTGGCCTCTACCAGAGCCTTGAAATTGAACATCACCCGCGCACGGCGCTGAGGATTGGTCATGGCCCAGGCAGGTTGCGCCGCAAGGGCTGCCTGCACGGCGCGTTCCAAAACAGCGGCGTCGCCCAGTGGCACTTGCGCTTGCACGGCACCACTGTTGGGATCAAAAACGGCCCCATGCCGAGTGGCTGGTGCCCCGGATCCGCCGGAAATAAAATGATCGATCAGGCGCATAGTTGGTCCCTTTGTTCACGGTGGTCGTTGGCAATTCCCCTGCTGCATTAGGAGGAAGAGAGCAAGGCACAACCCATCGTTGCCACCTATCCAAAGGGTGAGTGCGGCAAGACCATGGTCGAAAATAACGATTGAGTGCGTGGCACTAATCTGGCGAGGGTCTCAGTACGAATCAGCAGCAGTAAGGAACGCGCATGAGCAACCCCGGAATGGACGCGGAGACATTTGATGCCTTTACAGTTCAGTTGCGCCGCTATGTCCGCGAGCGGCTGATACCGACAGAAAAGCGGATCGCGGAAACTGACCTGATCCCGGATGATGTGCTGGCTGAAATGCGTTCCATGGGCCTGTTCGGCCTGACCATTCCCGAAGAGCATGGTGGTGCGGGTATGAATGTCAGCCAGTATATCGAGACCATTCGCCAGCTTTCCTATGCCATGCCTGCGTTCCGTTCGATCATATCAATCAACATTGGCATGACCTGTTCTGCACTGGTGAAAAGCGGCACGGCAGAACAGCAGGCGCACTGGCTTCCGCGATTGGCGGCAGGCGAAATCGCGTCGTTCGGTCTGACAGAACCCGGCAGTGGATCAGACAGCGCGGCCATGGCGACGACTGCGGTGCGTTCCGGCAATGGCTATGTGCTGAACGGCACCAAACGCTACATTACCAATGCGCCTTTTGCGAAAGTCGCGCTGATCATGGCGCGGACCAGCAAAGAAGCTCTGCCCAAAAATGCGCACGTCTCTGCTTTCCTTGTTCCCATGGACACGCCGGGCATTTCAGTGGGATCGTCTGACAAGAAAATGGGCCAATCGGGTTCTCACATTGCCGATATCATCATGGAGGATGTCCATATCTCAGGCGACGCCCTGCTTGGCGGAGAGGAAGGCAAAGGCTTTCAAACGGCAATGCAAAGCCTAGATAATGGGCGGCTGTCCGTTGCAGCGGCCAGTGCCGGCTACGCCCAGCGCATGCTTGATTGCGCCATGCGATATGCCAATGATCGCAAGGCATTCGGGGAACCCATCGCGAATTTCCAGTTGATCCAGCAAATGCTGGCTGAAAGCGAAATAGAGATTTACGCGGCCAATTGCATGATCGCAGATGCCACGCGCCGTGCCGACGCCGGTGAAGCGGTACTGCGCAAGGCCGCCGCTGCAAAAGTGTTCGCGTCTGAAATGTGTGGGCGCGTGGCGGACAGGTGCGTGCAAATCCACGGCGGTGCTGGTTATCTGGCGGAATATGACGCGGAGCGTTTTTACCGTGATGCCAGGATTTACCGCATTTACGAAGGAACAACGCAAATCCTCCAACTGGCCATCGCCAAAAACATGCTGCGCGAATTTGAGGCGGGGCTTTGAGCGCATGTATCAATTATTGACTGGTATCACGCTCATCGAAGCCTCTTCGTTTGTCGCATCCCCTACTGCAGGTCTCTATCTGGCGCAGATGGGAGCGGAAGTAATCCGCGTGGATCAAATCGGTGGCGGGCCAGATTATAAGCGCTGGCCGCTCAGCGATGGCGGCGACAGTCTTTATTGGGAAAACCTCAACCGCGCGAAAAAGTCAGTGGCGCTTGACTTGTTAAGCAGCGATGGCCGCGCCCTGTTACAACAGCTGGTCGCAAAAACTGGCATATTGCTTACCAACTTTCCGGTGAACAGCTTCCTTTCCCACGAAAAGCTCTGCGCGCTGCGGCCAGATTTGATCATAGTGCGGATCATGGGCCAGGCGGATGGCAGCAGTGCGCTTGATTATACAGTCAATTCAGCGATTGGCATTCCCTTCATGACCGGGCCAGAGAGTTTAGGCGATCAGCCCGTCAATCATGTTTTGGCCGCGTGGGACTTGCTCACTGGCGGATATGCGGCCTTTACGCTGCTCGCGGCCCTGCGCCACCGTGATGCCACTGGTGAAGGCCAGGAAGTGCGCATTCCCTTACAAGATGTCGCGACGGCCAGCATTGCCAACATGGGAATGCTGGCTGAAGTGATTACGAGTGGCACCAATCGGCCCAGGTTGGGCAATGCCGTCTACGGGGCCTTTGGGCGGGACTTTGCAACTGCAGATGGCAAGCGCGTGATGATCATGGCGATTACGCCGAAGCAGTGGGCAGCGCTTGTTTCTGTGCTGGGAATCCACGAAGAAATTGCCGCGATTGAGGCGGAGCACAGCGTGTCTTTTGCGGTGGATGAAGGCCTGCGCTTTGATCACCGTGAAGCATTGTTTGCGCTGGTTGAAAATAGAGTGCGCGGCTGGGCCTATGCTGATCTGGATGCCGCCTTTGCAAGGGCAGGATGCTGCTTCGGCCCTTACCAGACCATGGCAGAAGCCGCCGTTGACCCTCAGTTGGTGACCGGAAATGCTATGTTCAACGAAACGACCAACCCCAGTGGCCTGACTTATCCCGCAGCAGGTGCCATGGCGACCATCGCGCAATTTGAACGCGCGCCTGCAGCCCCTGCGCCTCGTTTAGGCGCGGATAGCGATACCGTCTTGTCAAATATCCTTGGCCTGTCCAGCAGCGACATTGCTGACCTCAAATCTCAAGAATTGGTTTATCAAGCATGATCCCAGATTACACTGCCATCCGCGAAGAAGTGGGCAAGCTTTGCGCAGGGTTTCCCGGCGATTATTGGCGCGCCAAAGACCGGGAGCGGGCCTATCCGACTGAATTTGTGCAGGCGCTTGGCGATGCTGGCTATCTCGCTGCACTAATCCCCGAGGAATTTGGCGGCGCGGGGCTTCCGCTGTCTGCCGCTGCTGCGATCCTTGAAGAAGTGCAGGCACAGGGTTGCAACGGCGGGGCGTGCCATGCGCAAATGTATGTGATGGGCACAGTGCTGCGCCACGGCAGCGAAGCCCAGAAGGCCGAATTTTTGCCGCGTGTCGCCACAGGTGAGCTTCGCCTGCAGGCCTTTGGCGTGACCGAGCCAACCAGCGGCACAGACACGCTCAGCCTCAAAACCACGGCCAAGCGCGACGGCGACGATTATATCATCAACGGCCAGAAAATCTGGACCAGCCGTGCCGAACATTCCGATTTGATGATCCTCCTCGCCCGCACAACGCCGAAGGAAGAGGTAGCATCGCGCACGGCGGGGCTATCGGTGTTCATCGTCAACATGAAGGACGCGATTGGCCACGGCCTGACCATCAGGCCCATCGAAACGATGATGAACCATGCGACGACGGAAGTGTTTTTTGACAACCTTCGCGTGCCTGCCACCAACCTGATTGGAGAGGAAGGCCAGGGGTTTCGCTACATCCTGTCAGGCATGAATGCCGAACGACTGCTGATCGCGGCGGAATGCATTGGTGACGCAAAATGGTTTATCGCGAAGGCAAGTGCCTATGCCAACGAACGTGTGCTGTTTGGCCGCCCGATTGGCCAGAACCAGGGCGTGCAATTCCCCATCGCGCGCGCCTATGCCCAAATGCGCGCGGCTGAACTGCTGGTGCACGAAGGCATCCGCAAATATGAAGCAGGCGAGCCGTGCGGAGAGGAAGCCAACATCGCCAAAATGCTTGCCGCTGAAGCCAGCTGGGCCGCCGGTGAAGCCTGCATCCAGACCCACGGCGGGTTCGGCTTTGCAGTAGAATATGACATCGAACGCAAATTCCGCGAAACGCGCCTGTATCAGGTGGCCCCCATCAGCACGAACATGATCCTGTCATTCGTGGCCGAACATGTGCTCGGGATGCCGCGGAGTTATTGAGGCGCCGCTCGAGACCTCGATGACTTGAGGCGTGACCGTTCGTCCTGGGGAGCGACAGGGCCTAAGCGAAGGCTCGTCTCGAAGGACGGTGAGTGGTTCGAGACCAGCTTGGTAGACTTAAACGCATCACGCTGTGAGCCCTAAGGGGCACCTTTCACAGGCGCTTGGCTACCCATGTAGCCAAGCGCCTCGGATTGATGCTGTGAGGGACCTTAAAATGGCATTTAGAACCTATCTGGTTATCAGCCTCGTCCAGCAGGCGGTGCGGTTATCGAAAAGAGGCCACTGAACTGCTTCAACGTCGCCTAGCTGAGTGGAACCAAAATAAGCGACCTTTAGACCGCCGTCATCCCGCCGAAGGCCGGGACCCAGCCCTGTTTAAGAAACGCCGCGAAGCAGGTATTTTTTGATATGGTTCTGGGTCCCGGCCTGCGCCGGGATGACGACGAAGCAAAACTGCCAACCTCAGTCCCCCATCACTACGGGCGGATCAGATATTTCTCGCCCGTCCGCTTCGCATTATAGCCTGCAATCACATCCAGATTGATCGCTTCAACCAGTGAAATTTCGTGGCTGTAATGGCTCGCAAATGTTGTGGTCAGTTCGTCCACCACGCGCTTGCGCATCTTCGCGACGATTTCGGGTCCGGCTTTGGCCATGAACGGCGTTAGCAACCAGCCGCTCAGGCTCCAGGTCAGGCCAAAGCTGCGGTTCAGGATCGTTGGGCCCATATCCAGCCCGCCGTAAATATAGACTTGCTTCATCGTATCCGACCCATAGCGACTGTAAGTCGACATGCGCTTAACAGCGGCGGACTCCATACAAGCAAGCATCTGGCCAGACACTTTGCCGCCGCCGATGGGATCAAAGCCCATCATCGCGCCAGTTTCGACGATCGCGGCCGTCAGATCATCCATGAATGTTGCCGTCGAGCTATCAAACACATGCGTGGCGCCAATGCCTTTGAGCAAATCAACCTGCGCCTGATTACGCACGATGTTGATCAGCGGAATGCCGTCAGCCTTGCAGATTTTCACCAGCATCTGGCCCAGGTTTGACGCCGCAGCGGCGTGGATGAGGCCAGTATAGCCTTCCATCTTCATCGTTTCAGTAAAGCCAAGCGAGGTCAGCGGATTAACGAAGCATGATGCGCCGTCCTTCGCGTCTGTGCCTGCTGGCAATTCCATGCACATGCCCGCCGCCAACGTGCGATATTCAGCGTAGATTGACCCGCCCAGCAGAGCGACAGTCTTCCCCATCAGCGCCTGCGCCGCGTCTGATGCGCCTGCCGCAATCACAACACCGCAGCCCTCGTTACCAATCGCCAGCGCTTCACCCACGCGCCCGGCCATGGCCCGCATGCCCGCAGGCGGAACATCAAATGTCGCCACGGGCAAACCGTCACGCTCTGACGCGCGGCCAGTTGAGGGGTCCGCCCCGCCGATGATGAGGCCAAGGTCAGATGGATTGATGGGTGCTGCCAGCACCTTCACCACAACTTCATGATCCTTGGGCGCATCCAGCGGCAGCCGCGCGAGCGAGAGTTCCAACTGCCCCTCTGGCTTCACCAGCGTCAGCATTGTGAGGTTCGTTGCGGGCAGGTCAGTCATGGTAGCTCTCCAGTCAGTGGGAATCGGTTCCCCTTTGCAACTGGGTTAGAGGATGAGGGGAGTGTCGTCTATGCGCTGCGCATGAAATGGAAATTGTCATTGCGAGGAGCGCAGCGACGCGGCAATCCACGAAGCAGGCAGTCTGGATTGCCGCGCCTCGCTCGCAATGACGGCTTGCCTGCACTTCAAGCCCCACGCGTAAGACGTAAACCTTAACGACCCCGCCCGCGCCGTCCAACGCCGCCTTGTTTGTCAGACAGCGTCAGCGCGAAATCAAGCACGCGGCTCTCATTCGCGGGCACAGTGCCGCGCCAGACCCAGCCGCCTTTGCCTTGCTTCATGTCTTTCGGTTTGCTGGCGAAATTGTATGGAAAAGTAAGTTCCACCGTTACCGGCACTGGCTTCGCGTTGGACAGCGTGAAGCGCGGGTTGAGCGCACGACTTGGCCCTTTGCGCGGCGGATCAACGCGGCTGACCATCACATCGGGGCTGAGCCCAAGCGTCAATTCCACATCGTCACTCACCGCACGGTCTTCCAGATCATCTTCGCCAGCGAGCAGCCGTTCCCCGCCGAACGGCTCAAACAAGGCCACGCGGCCAGACGGCAG
>JANPCO010000123.1:0-4448 GCA_031430995.1 Sphingomonadales bacterium
AAACCGGCGTTTCGGTGCTCCTGGTGGACGAAAACCCAGTGTCCGGCGCGTTGATGGGCAATGATGTGCCGCTCTATTTTGGTGGGCGCATGACCGCCGCGACGCAAAATAGCCAGCGGATGCTCGAAGCGATTTTTATGAGCGATGCGGCACTTGAAACGGCAATGGAAGCAGGCGTTGAAGTGTTGCTCAGCACCACGGCGTGGGGCGTCTACCGCAACGGCCCCGGCGTCGCGAGCTTGCCAGACCAAGTGGTAGGGCTGGCCGATGCGGACCGATCGTGGCTGGTTGGGTTTGACCGGCTGGTGCTGGCCACTGGCGCCCGCGATCTGGCAATGGCCTTTCCCGGGTGGAACCAGCCCGGCGTGATGGGGGCAGCGGCGCTTCAGATGCTTCTCATTCGATACGATGCCTTTTCCGGGCGAAGGATGCTGGTGCTGGGTTCGCATGATCTGGCGCTGGAAACGGCGCTGCTTGCTCACGCGCGCGGTATCGAAGTTGCAGGCCTTGTCGAAGTGCGGGGTGCGCCGCAGGGCAGTGCTGACCTGATCGCCAAAGTTGAAGCGGCGGGCATCACCATTCGTTGCGGCCAGACGGTCACATCAGCCACAGGCGGCATCGACGGCGTTGAAAGCGCGACGCTTTCCACTGGTGAAGTTGTCGCGTGCGATACGATCTGCATGGCGATTGGTCTGGTGCCGTCAATTGAACTTGTCGATGCTATGCACGGCGCGCGCACGCTTGATGCCATGCGCGGTGGCTATGTGCCCGCTGGCGAAGCAACGGTCTCCGCGGTGGGTGACTGTGCGGGGCTGGCCGACACTGGCTTTGACCATATCGCGTACCGGATGGACTGGATGCAGGCGCTGTCCACCATCAGCGCCGATGACACGATTATCTGCCAATGCGAAGAAGTCACTCGAGCTGACCTGATTGGCGTCCAGCCGCCGAATTATCTCTCTCGCCCAGGCCCGATGTGCGCTCGTTCGCTCAAAACTCTGCTTGCCGACGGTCCGGCGGATCAAGACCAGATCAAACGTCTGACCCGTGCGGGCATGGGCGTCTGTCAAGGCCGCCGCTGCCGTGATCAAGTGGCAATGCTGCTGGCGCTGGAAGCAGATGTGCCCTTTGGCACGATCCCACTCGCCACGCACCGCGCGCCGGTTCGCCCGCTGCCGCTCAAAATCCTTGCTGATTGGAATGAGCCTGCGGAAATGGACGCGGCATGGGACGTGTGGTTTGGTATTCCAACTGCCTGGGTGCCACACGAAGATATTGGCACCGTTCACGAAGATGAACATCGCCAAATGCTCTACACAGGCATGTACGAATGAGCGGTTCTGAAGTTGTCATTGTCGGCGGCGGCGTCACTGGCCTGAGTGCTGGTTGGTGGCTGGCGCGTTCGGGCGTGAAAGTGACTGTGCTCGACAAATATATTGTCGGCTGGGAAGCATCGGGCCGCAATGGCGGCGGCGCATCCCATTATGCAAGTCCGCTGTTTGATGAAGAGCAGCGGATGTGGCCGCAAATGGACGAACTGCTCGGCTATCCAACCGAGCATCAAAAAGAACGCATCATCATTGCCATGACTGAGCGTCAGTGGGAGCAATATCGCTTCGTTGCGGAGCGCCACAAGCGGCTTGGCCATCCGGTCGAACTGCTCGACACCAAGCAAGTGCTTGATGCTGTTCCCCTCGCCAGTGAAAAATGCTTTGGAGGCGTTCATTATAAATTCGGTGGCCATGCCAATCCGCACCGGACCGTCCAGGCCTATGCCTGGGCGTTGCAAGACCTGGGCGGCAAAATTATCCAGCATAGCCCTGTTACCGGGTTCGAAACGGCAGGCGGCAAAGTGAAGGCGGTCAAGACGGAGACCGCGACTTACGGCTGTGATACGGTTGTCGTTGCTGCTGGCCCGCAAATTCCGCAGCTGATGGCGCAGCTGGGCGTCGATATTCCGCTTGCGGCGGCGCGGGCTGAGATGATCATTACAGAGCCTGCGCCCATCATGCCCATTGGCGGGGTCGACGGGCACAAGCTTTATGGCCGTCAGACCATGCGCGGCAATCTGGCCTTTGGCGGCGGGCCGCATGAATGGGTGGATACAGACGCCAATGGCCCGGCGGCGCGCCCGTCAACTCCGCTTGCCCGCAACCTTGCACGGCGGTTGGCGGAGCTCTTTCCAAAGGTCGCGCATCTGAACGTGATCCGCAGCTGGGCAGGCGTGATCGAGAATTCGCCAGACGGCCGCCCGATCATTGACCGACTGACCAGCCCCGACAATGTGATTGTGGCGTCAATGTCGAGTGTTGGCTTTGGCTTGTCACCAGCATCGGGCCATGCCGTCCGCGATCTGGTGATTGACGGCCACTGTTCGTTTGCGGATATCGACATGCTGAAACTATCGCGCTTTGCAAACCTTGAGGCCGATTGGCGCGAGAAGCGCGGGTGGATGGCGCTTTCATGACGCGCTACTCAGCGGTCGGGCTACTGCGCGGTGCCTTTAATGGCCAAAAGCACTGGCAGCCCGCGTGGCGCGATCCTGAGCCCAAGGCGAATTACGATATCATCATCATCGGGGGCGGTGGGCACGGTCTGGCAACAGCCTATTATCTAACCAAAGTACACGGTCTGAAAAATATCGCAGTGCTGGAAAAGGGCTGGATAGGCGGCGGTAACACGGGCCGCAACACGACCATTGTCCGGTCAAACTACCGGCAGGCGCCGCTGCATAACCTGTTCGAATTTGGCCTGAAACTTTGGGAGCATTTGAGCGATGAGCTGAATTACAACGTCATGTTTTCCCCGCGCGGCGCGACTTTTCTAGGCCATAGCGATGCTGACATGACCATGCTGGCCCAGCGCGGCGATGCGATGCGGTGTGACGGGATTGACGCTGAACTGCTCACCCGCGATCAAGTGGCCAAAATGGAGCCGCTGATTGATATGTCACGCAGCGCGCGCTTTCCGGTGGAAGGCGGATTGATCCAGCGGCGCGGCGGATCCGCGCGCCATGATGCTGTTGCCTGGGGCTATGCCCGCGCCGCAGACAGCCACGGCGTGGATATCATCCAGAAATGCGAAGTCACTGGTTTTGTCCGTGACGGTGACGGCGTCGTCGGCGTGGAAACAACACGCGGGCGCATTGGCGCTGGGCGGGTCGGGATTTGCGTGGCAGGCAATAGTGGCCACGTCGCAGGGCTTGCGGGCCTCAAACTGCCGGTAGAGTCGCAGACCCTGCAAGCGATGGTCACTGAAGGCGTCAAGCCAATGATCAACGGCGTCATCATGTCGCAATCGCTGCACTGCTATATCAGCCAGTCTGACAAAGGCGGCGTCGTGTTCGGCGGCGACCCGGACAATTGGCCAAGCTATGCCCAGCGGGGCAACCCGGTCGTGATGGAGCAGGCCATCGCCCAGGGGTTGGCCATCGTGCCCGCACTGTCCCGCCTGCGCATGGTGCGCACGTGGAGCGGCGTGACGGACATGAGCTTTGACGGCGCGCCCATCATTGGTGAAACGCCAGTCAAAAACCTCTATCTGAACGGCGGCTGGTGTTACGGCGGGTTCAAGGCGACGCCAGCTTCGGGATGGACTTACGCGCACACACTGGCGACGGGCAAGCCCCACGCCCTGAATGCGCCGTTCGCGCTGGACCGGTTCATGACCGGCGCGACGATTGATGAAACGGGGAGCGGCCCGATGCCGAACAGTCGATGAGGGCTTGGCGCTCATGATGCAGATTACCTGCCCCCACTGCGGCCCGCGTGCGCAAGCTGAGTTTATCTATGAACGCACAGTTGATTCCGTGGTGACGCTCGATGCGGAGCCTGAGGCCGCAATGGAAACGCTGTTCACGCGCGCCAATCCGCGCGGCGTGGACAATGAAATCTGGCGCCATACCTACGGCTGCCGCGCGTGGATGGTGCTCACTCGCCACCGCGTGACGCATGAAATCACGGCTGTTCGCGCCACCGGGTCAGAGGTGCTGCCGTGACGGGGCCAACGATCACCTTCACCTTTGATGGCAAAGCCTATCAGGCGCGCGAAGGCGACACGCTGGCCGCAGCACTTTTGCGCAGCGGCGTTGGCCTGGTCGGGCGGAGCTTCAAATATCACCGCCCGCGCGGGATCATGACTGCAGGCGTGGAAGAACCCAACGCCATCGTCACCGTCGGCGAAGGGGGACGCAGCGAACCCAATACCCGCGCCACGGATGTTTTCGTTTATGAAGGGCTTGTAGCGAAAAGCCAGAACCGCTGGCCAAGCCTGTCGCTCGATTTCGGTGCGGTGCTGGGCCTTGCCGCCCCGATCTTCTCTGCTGGTTTCTATTACAAAACCTTTTTCGGTTCGGCCAAGCGCTGGATGTTCTATGAATATTTCATCCGCAAGGCAGCGGGCCTTGGCAATGCGCCGACGGAGCCAGACCCTGACCGTTTCAGCCAGCG
>JANPCO010000124.1:0-4035 GCA_031430995.1 Sphingomonadales bacterium
ATCGCCTCAAACATCGTCGACATGCGGCCCGTATCGAAGCGGACAGAGCCATAGGAAAGCAGCCGCGCCCCTTGCGGCGTCGTCGCACCCAGCACCTTACTCGTCAGCGAAAACTCCGTGATCCCCAGCGCAGAGAGCGACTTCAGTTCGCCCGCATCGGTCTCCCCGTCGCGGTCGCGGTCTTGCCAGACCTTGAGCTCACTCCACACCAGATCGGCAACTGTGATCTTCCCATCACCATTGCTGTCATACCCGGCAAGCTCATCATAACCGCCGGTAAACCGGTTGCCGAACATCTCCGATATATCATCAATCCGCCCGTTCGCGTTCCCGTCCAGCACCAGGAACCCGTCATCCCCCTTCAGCCAGCCCGTCTTCTCCGCGAACATATCCCCATCAACATCGAAATAAGCCCAACTATCCCGCAGACCAATCGTCTCAATCCCGTCCCCGTCCAAGTCAATGACGAGGGGGTCGCCGCCATCGGCCCACGATATTTTCTTGGCAAAGCGCGCATATTCGGCACCAATGTAAACCGCCGTTGCCGCCAGAGCCAAGGCATTGAGCCCCGCAAACTGGCTCTGCGCTATCGGTATGCCTTGGATGAACGGTGCGATAGCCGCGAACAGCGCTGCGGGATTAATGTCATCAAGCGCAATGCCCAGATCACCCGGCGCAGAGAAAAACGTCCCCGCCCCGCGATCAAACTCAACCACGCGCATAACGCCGCGCGCGCCCTTGTTCTGCGCGTAACTGTCGTCGCCGGACGCATCAAACAGGCCATCACCGTTCAGGCTCAGAATGTTGAGCAAAGCATTGAACACATTGCCGACCAAAAGGTCCTTCGTGCCCTCTCCCTCGCCTTCAACCAACTTGTAACTGATCCACGGCACAAACCGGTCAAAATAGATCGGAGACGCCCCCGTCGCCACGCGCCCAGCATTGGCGAGCGCCGCCGCACCGGCAATTCCAGCACCCAGAACCGGGTTAAACGCCGCCGCCGCAAAGGCCACCGTCGTCGCCGTCGTATCCCCACCCGTCAGCCGCAGACCGTAATAGGTTAAAATATCCGATTTCTGCGCATCCATGATCACGGTGTTGGCGCTGAACCGGAAGCTGTCCGCGTTGGCCGCAGTGTCGGCGATCACTGTCGTCACGTCGCCGACAATTTGAATGCGCTTGCCCGTCTTGGGGTCGATGAAGCTGTTAACAAGATCACCCCAAATCTCGCCGCCTTGGGTCAGATTGATGATCCGGTCCCGGCCAAGACCGCCAATGACCGTTACATTCTGGCCGCCGTTAATCTCGATGTAATCATTGCCCGTGCCTGCATTGACATCGCGCAACGTTGAATCTGGCGCATTCGTCACCCGGAAATCGTCGCTAAACTGGCTCAAGATGACATGTTCAACATTCTTGAACGCAAGGCCGTTATCGCCCTTGCGGCCTGCGGTCAGCCCGGTAAAATCAACCGTGTCATCGCCAAGCCCAAGGTCGAGCGTGACATAAGTATCATCGGCTTGCGACAGGTCCCCGGTGATCCGCACATATTCATCGCGCTTCAACGCTGTGCCAATCTTCGTGGCCGGATTGGTCAGATCAACCGTCACAATCAGGTTTGATGCACCGCCAACCCCAGCCTCGCGATATCCCGACGGGCTGGACGCATCGCCAACTGCCTTCCCGCCGAAATCAATCTTCAACACTTCAAAGTTCGCCGCAATATCGCGGTCATCACGGACCAAAGATGTTTTGTCGATGACAATCCGGGAGTCAAACAACCCCTTGCCGTCAAAGGATATCGCAATCTCCGAAAACGGACCCTTCCAGTCTTGCGGCAAATAAATCAGCGTATCGCGGTCCTCGCCGCCATCAAGAATATCCGAACCTGTTGTGCCGTAAACCGTGTCATTGCCGCGACCCGCGTTGATGACGTCGCCAGCTTCGCCAGCGCCAGTCAGCCCGACTATATGTTGGAAATAGCCGGTATCGGTAGCAAAGACGTTGCTCCCCACCGCCGGGGTATATCCGATGGTGTCCTGACCACTTGTACCGACAGTGTAATGGGCGTCTTTAAACAAATCCGTGAGTGTCGACCAAAATCCGAACGTATCCGAGCCGAGTTTGGGGCCGCTTGAACCAAGGCCGTACAGGGCGCGGAATGCCGCGTTTGTCTCTTCGGTCAGCGTGGTGACAGTGGCGCGATAGCCAAACTGCGCTGCGAGAGTTGCAATGACTTCATTGAAGTTCGCCACCCCACCCGGAACCGCGCCCAGCGCACTCCATTCCTGCATCGTAGCGGCGGCGGCGATTGCGTTGTAACTGCCAATGTCTTGTGTTGCTTGCAGGTCTCCCAATTGACCATGTGCGGTCGGATCGAGCAGCAAATTGAGAACAAGGTCCGTCCATGGGTGTTGATCACCAAGGTTGCCAAACAGCAAAGTCCCGGCCCATCCCGAAGCATCGCCAAGCGGGTTGTCATGATTGAAAACCCCGGCGGCCGCAGGTCCTGCGTCAGCAATGCTCGCCTCAGAAATATTTGGCTGCGTTCCGCCCGCAGGCGGCAAGTTGAAATCTCTGAGGTTGTAGCCCAGCCATTGGCCTAAAAACCGCGTCGCAATCTCATTTGATGCCGCATTCATCCGGTCCACGGAGACCTCGCTGCCATAGCGCAAACGGTATTGGATCTTCGTATAATCCCGGATTAGCGCGGCGAACGGACCGCGATTGGCATTGATACAGCGTGCACCGCGTAGCCACAGCCAAGTCTGCCGGTCAACATCGGCCTTGGGCGAATCTGGGATCGGATTGAGGTCAACGCCTAGCGTGAACGAACCCACCGAATTATAACTATCGGTAATGAAGCTATAGAGCTTCTCGTAAACCGGCGACCACAACCCCTCAATGGTCTGGTCGAGGTTTTTGCGCGCGTCAAACATCGCGCGCAGTTCGGCAATTTGCTCTGGGCTGAGAATATCACTTGTCGCTATCATCGCCATCAACCTTCAATGTAAACACCCGTTCATTGTCACGCTTTGCCGGCGGCGTTGCGAGCCACTCGACAAATTCCGTCACCGACTTGCTCTTGACCTTACTAATGAACTCACCGGACTTGAAATCACGAAATTTGCGTATGCCAAATTCTACACCAATTTCCGGCATAGGAGTCATCCAGGAATTGTAGCTGCCTCCAAATTTGCGACTGTCCACTTCTCCAAAGTTCATTCCCATTATGTCGGAATCGGAAGAAATATTTTTTCTTCTGCTACTGTGATCGCGGTAACCAAAATTAGAGACGAAAACCTGTTTTTCCGGAAGAAACCTGTGAACCAGTCCTGGGCATTCAACGGCATGGATGTCTGGATTGAAGTCCAAGAGATCACTTTTGAGCAAAAATCCTCCCCATCGGCTTTTTTTGTCTAAAAAATATCTGTCCATCAACTCCGCCGGGAAGTAGAACTTAGTGTTCAAAACCTGGACGATCCGCACATCGGCAATCGTGCCGTCTTTCAACGTGATATTCTTCAGCTCCGGCAGATCCGGGCAGTTCGGCGGTTTGGGCGGCGGGTTTTCAAGTGCGGACGTGTCCTCATAAACAGGAACTTTGTCGTTGCACCCGATCAATGACCCCAAAAGTCCAGCCAATGTCATCGCCATCACGACCCCCTTCAGCCCCCTCACGCCGCAATTCTCCCGCCGTCAGCGTTAAAAGTGAATGCCGCTCCGCGCCATGCGTTATCGTTTGCGCCCTCGAAGGCTACTGCGCGCGGACGCCCCCCGGGCGTCCGTGCTCGCACGCCCTCGAACATCGGGGCCAGTAGCCGCTCGCCCGTCGGCGTGTAGACATCCCGCGCCGCATCATAAGACAGCCCGCGCGCAAAATCCTTCAGCCCCCCCTGCAACGCCATCCGCACCGCAAAGCGCCGCGAAGTCACGATATACTGCTCCATGACCGGCTGTAAGAGCGCGATCATCGACTTCACGTCGCTCTCATACACCCGCGAAACGCCAGTCGAGCCATCGGAGTATGTCACC
>JANPCO010000125.1:0-4715 GCA_031430995.1 Sphingomonadales bacterium
TACCGAAACCGAAACCCGCTCGGTCCTCGATATCAAGGAGCAGGACGTCTACATGGGCGACATGCCCCTGATGACGCACAACGGCACCTTCGTTGTAAACGGCACAGAACGCGTGATCGTGAGCCAGATGCACCGTTCGCCTGGCGTGCTGTTTGATCATGACCGGGGCAAAACTCACTCGAGCGGAAAATATCTGTTTGCCGCGCGGGTCATCCCCTACCGCGGTTCGTGGCTTGATTTTGAATTTGACGCTAAAGATATTGTCAACGTGCGGATCGACCGCAAGCGCAAGCTGCCAGTAACGGCATTGTTGCAGGCGCTTGGCCTTTCCGGCGAAGAAATCCTCAACACATTTTATAACCGCGTTGTCTTTGACCGTGCAGCTGATGGCTGGAAAATTCCGTTTGTTGCCGAAAATTGGCGCGGGCAAAAGCCAGCGTTTGACATTGTCGACGCCAAATCCGGTGAAGTCGTGTTCGCGGCAGGCCAGAAAATCAGCCCGCGCGCTGCGGCCAAGTCCGAAAAGGACGGCCTGGCCACGTTGCTGATCCCAACTGAGGAAGTGTTCGGGCGCTATTCGGCGCATGACTTGATCAATGAAACCACGGGTGAGATTTATATCGAAGCCGGTGAAGAAGTGTCACAGGAAAACCTCGAAAAGCTCGACGGCGCTGGCATTGACCGCCTCGAACTGCTCGACATTGACCATATCAATACCGGTCCGTGGATGCGCAACACGCTGAAGGTTGATAAGTCCGAAGACCGTGACATGGCACTGGATGCCATTTACCGCGTCATGCGCCCCGGCGAACCGCCAACGAAGGAAACCGCCGAAGCTCTGTTCGCAGGGTTATTCTTTGACCCGGAACGCTATGACTTGTCTGCGGTTGGCCGCGTCAAAATCAACATGCGTTTGAACCTTGATGCGCCTGACGATTACACCACGCTGCGGTCAGAAGATATATTGGCCGTCGTCAAGACGCTGGTCGATTTGAAGGACGGCAAAGGCGACATCGACGATATCGACAACCTTGGCAACCGCCGGGTGCGTTCGGTTGGTGAGCTGCTCGAAAACCAATACCGTGTCGGCTTGCTCCGCATGGAGCGCGCCGTGAAGGAGCGGATGAGCTCAGTCGATGTGTCGACTGTGATGCCGAATGACATGATCAACGCCAAGCCAGCGGTTGCCGCTGTGCGCGAATTCTTTGGTTCGTCGCAACTGTCGCAGTTCATGGATCAGACCAATCCGCTGTCAGAAGTTACGCACAAGCGCCGCGTGTCAGCGCTTGGGCCAGGTGGTTTGACGCGGGAGCGCGCAGGCTTTGAAGTCCGCGACGTTCACCCGACCCATTATGGCCGGATTTGCCCGATTGAAACGCCAGAAGGCCCGAACATCGGCCTTATCAACTCGCTGTCCACCTTCAGCCGCGTGAATAAATACGGCTTCATCGAAACACCGTATCGCAAAGTTGTTGAAGGCCGCGTGACTGACGAGTTCGTCTATCTGTCGGCAATGGAAGAAGCGCGCCATGTGATTGCACAGGCCACTGTGGGCATTGGCCCCGACGGTGAACTGACCGATGATGTGATGTCGGCCCGCGAAGCTGGCGAATTCCTGATCGCGCCGCGTGACCGCGTGACGCTGATGGATGTGTCGCCAAAGCAGCTTGTTTCTGTGGCAGCGTCGCTCATTCCGTTCCTTGAAAATGATGACGCCAACCGCGCGTTGATGGGATCGAACATGCAGCGTCAGGCCGTGCCTTTGGTGCGTGCCGAGGCGCCGTTTGTGGGCACTGGCATGGAAGAAACAGTGGCACGGGATTCCGGTGCTGCAATTGCTGCCCGTCGCCCAGGCATTGTTGATCAAGTCGATGCGACTCGTATCGTGCTGCGCGTGACAGGTGAAATCGAAGCCGGAAAATCAGGTGTGGACATTTACACACTGCAGAAATTCCAGCGATCCAACCAGAACACCTGCATCAATCAACGTCCGCTGGTTCAGGTGGGTGACGTGATCGAGGCAGGCAGCATCATCGCTGATGGTCCTTCGACTGAATTGGGTGAATTGGCACTGGGCCGGAACACGCTGGTCGCGTTCATGCCCTGGAATGGCTATAATTACGAAGATTCGATTCTCATCAGCGAACGCATTGTGAAGGATGATGTCTTCACCTCGATCCATATCGAGGAATTTGAAGTCATGGCCCGCGATACCAAACTGGGGCCAGAAGATATCACCCGTGACATTCCCAACGTTGGTGAGGAAGCGCTTCGCAACCTCGACGAGGCCGGGATCGTCTATATTGGTGCCGAAGTCGAACCCGGTGATATTCTCGCTGGCAAAATCACGCCCAAGGGTGAAAGCCCAATGACGCCGGAAGAAAAGCTGCTGCGCGCCATCTTTGGTGAAAAAGCATCTGACGTCCGCGATACGTCGCTTCGTCTACCGCCCGGTGTTGCTGGAACGGTCGTCGAAGTCCGTGTGTTCAACCGTCACGGCATCGACATTGATGACCGGACGCGCGCCATTCAGGCCGAAGAAAAAGAACGTCTCGGCAAGGACCGCGACGATGAACGCACGATCCTTAACCGCGCGACTTATTCGCGCCTCAAGGATCTGCTGATTGGCCAGACCGCCACTGCCGCACCCAAGGGCCTGAAAAAAGGTGAAGCGATTGACGGAGAAGGTTTGGCTGAAGTCGAAAGCTTCGAATGGTGGAAAATTGCCGTTGCTGATGACAAAGCGCAGACCGATCTGGAAGCCTCGCGCAGCCAGTATGACGAGTCCGTCAAGCTGATCAACGCCAAGTATGAAGACCGGGTTGAAAAGCTGGAACGTGGTGATGATCTTGCCCCCGGTGTGCTCAAAATGGTCAAAGTCTTCGTCGCGGTGAAGCGTAAGCTGCAACCCGGTGACAAGATGGCTGGTCGCCACGGCAACAAGGGCGTGATCTCACGCATTTTGCCGATGGAAGACATGCCATTTCTCGAAGACGGCACTCCTGTTGACATTGTGCTTAATCCCTTGGGCGTTCCAAGCCGAATGAATGTTGGGCAGATCTTTGAAACTCACCTGGGCTGGGCTGCGCGCGGTTTGGGCCAGAAAATCACTGAAGCCTTGGCGGCATGGCGTGAAAGCGGCGGCGAAGCGGCGGGTCGTCCGCCAGAGGCTGTGCGCGAACGTTTGAAAGTCACTTACGGCCCGACTTATCATGCCGAAATTGATAGCCGGACAGATAGCGACATCGTTGAACTTGCGGGTCTCCTGAAAAACGGCGTGCCCATGGCAACGCCAGTGTTTGACGGCGCGCGCGAAGCTGATGTGTCTCACATGCTGAAGCTGGCGGGTCTGGATACGTCAGGGCAAGTCACGCTTTATGATGGCCGCACCGGGGATAGTTTTGACCGGCAAGTGACAGTGGGCTTTATTTACATGCTCAAACTGCATCACTTGGTGGATGATAAAATCCATGCGCGGTCAATTGGGCCTTACTCGCTTGTCACGCAGCAACCGCTGGGTGGTAAAGCGCAGTTTGGTGGGCAGCGGTTCGGCGAAATGGAGTGCTGGGCGCTTCAGGCCTACGGCGCTGCTTACACGCTCCAGGAAATGCTCACGGTGAAGTCTGATGACGTGATCGGGCGGACCAAAGTGTATGAAGCCATCGTCAAAGGTGACGATACTTTTGAAGCAGGCATTCCTGAAAGCTTTAACGTTCTCGCCAAGGAAATCCGCTCGCTGGGCCTCAATTTTGAGATGACCAACATTGTGGACAATAAAGACGCGGACGACGGGCTGGCAATCGCTGCCGAGTGACGACGTAAAACCGTCACCCTGAACTTGTTTCAGGGTCCATGCCACGGAGTCCGGGGCATGGATGCTGAAACAAGGTCAGCATGACGGAAACGGAAACGGAATTTTTCTAGCCCGCGCAAAAGGGCTCAGGAGCAAAAATATGAACCAGTTGATGAACTTCGCCAATCCCGTCGCCAAGGCGGAAACATTTGACCAAATCTCGATTGGCATTGCATCGCCAGATCGCATTCGTTCGTGGAGCTTTGGCGAGATTAAAAAGCCAGAGACCATCAATTACCGCACGTTCAAGCCTGAGCGTGACGGCCTGTTCTGTGCGCGCATCTTTGGCCCGATCAAGGATTATGAATGCCTGTGCGGCAAATATAAGCGCATGAAGTATAAAGGCATCGTCTGCGAAAAATGCGGTGTTGAAGTCACTGTATCGAAGGTCCGCCGCGAACGCATGGGCCATATCGAACTGGCGGCCCCTGTCGCGCACATTTGGTTCCTGAAATCGCTGCCATCGCGCATTGGCTTGCTGCTAGATATGCAGTTGAAGCAACTGGAACGCGTGCTCTATTTCGAAAATTACATCGTGATGGAACCGGGCCTGACGCCGCTCGAAAAATACCAGTTGATGACAGAGGATGATCTTCTCGAAGCGCAGGATGAGTACGGCGAAGACGCCTTCTCGGCTGGCATCGGCGCTGAAGCCGTGCGCCGGATGCTTGAAGAGCTTGATCTCGAAGGCGAGAAAGCGGCACTTCTAGAAGACCTGGCTACCACCAAGTCAGAATTGAAGCCCAAGAAGATCATCAAGCGTTTGAAGGTCGTCGAAAGCTTCATTGAATCCGGCAACCGCCCGGAATGGATGATCCTGGAAGTCATTCCCGTCATTCCGCCAGAACTGCGCCCGCTGGTG
>JANPCO010000126.1:0-9138 GCA_031430995.1 Sphingomonadales bacterium
CGCAAATAGCGCAAGTTGCACAAAGCCAACGATCATGGGGATCAGCCGAATGCGCGGATCATGTCCGCCGGTGCGCGGGAACAGCATCGTAGCGGCCAGCGCCAAGACCACAATGAACAGGCCCAGGCTGGGGCCAATGCCAGTCAAGTCAGCCGCCATGATCCCGAAGGTCCACACCGCCCCGCCGCCCGTGGCCGCCAGCGCCAGCCACATCCAGCCGCGCTGGATGGCGACAGCAAACAAGCCCGCAATCAGCAGCCCGAGGTAGACCAACAGCGGCACCAGATTGCCCGAAGGTGCTGCCAGAAACGGCGCCGTAAAGCCCCCGATCAACCCCATGATGGCCGTTGGCGGCCCGTGGCGAAGGGATAGGAACAACGCCCCTGCCGTCACCGCTGCCATCAGCACAAAGGCCGTGGTAGGGCTGATCAGGCCGTAAAGCTGCCCCGCCATGTAAAGCGTTCCGTAAAGGCTCGCGATGCCAGCACCGGCGAGGGCCTGACCGACGCGCGGGTCTTCAGCAAAGCGCGGGATTCGCCGTGCAGCTTCACTGGCAACAAGCAGCGCCACACCGAAGATTGCGGCCATGACTGACCGGACGCCCGGGCCAAGCAGGCCCTGTTCGATCGAGTAACGCACAAGGAAGAAAGCTGACAAGATCAGCGCGACGCCGCCAACCCATATCGGCAACTTGCCCCCAATAAGCGCTTCAATAGACACGCCTTTGCGCGCTGGCTGTGGCGCTGAGTGAGGGGTAGCAGGCGGTGGCGGCGGCGGCGGAGCAGCAGGTGGCGGTGTTCCCGCTGGAGGGGGCGGCGCTGCGTTTGCAATCAAAGGCTCCGCTACTGAAGCTGGCTCACTCCGTACGACACGGGCTGCCCACCGGTTGGCGGGAGGTGGTGGCGCTGAGGTTGACGGTGTGTTCGGCTGCGTGATGATGACTGGATCGACGACCTCTGACGGCGCAGCTTTTTCAACCACGGGCGAAGCAACGCTTGGCAATCGCGCCGCTAGGGCAGAGACTCGCACGGCAGCGCTCCGGTCCGGCTCAGGAAGCGGCGCATCGCGCTCCATTCGGTCCATGCGGCTCAACAGCCGTTCAAACCGGTGTTCGATCTGCGCGATCCGGTTGAGCAAAGTATAAACGGCAAAGGCACCGCCCATGACCGTTAGAACCCACAAGAAAAACACTGAAGCGACCCCCCAATACCCGTAAATCACATCGTGGCAGGAAATCCCACGGCGTCAATGATTGACCGGGTAAGAAAGGTTGCACTTCGCAACGCACACTGGCAAACCGCACCCTTCAACAACGACAATAGGAGATTATGATGATCCTTTACGGCGCGCCAGTATCCCCGTTCGTCCGCAAGGTTCTGGCTTATGCAGCAGAACGCAACATCACACTTGAATTGGTGCCCGTTGGGATCGGCGATGGCAGCCCGGCCTTTGCGGCGTGCAGCCCGTTCAAGAAAATGCCAGCGTTGCAAGACGGTGATTTTGGCGTTTCGGACTCGTCGGCAATCATTGCTTATTTTGAGGCCAAGCATTCCGAAGGTGGCCTGATTCCTGTAGCTCCGCAAAGCCGCGCTCGGGTCACATGGTATGATGAATTTGCGGACACGATATTCACGCCAGCGGCTGGAAAGATTTTCTTCAACCGGATCGTTTCTCCCAAGTTCCTGGGGCGGCCGGGCGATGAGGCTGCGGCGTTGGCTGGGGAACAGGAAGTGATCCCGCTTTATGCCTATCTTGAAAGCGTCATCCCGGCTTCGGGCTATCTGGTCGATGATCAGTTGACGCTGGCGGACATCGCCGTTGCCAGCCCCTTTGTAAACTTGGCGCATTGCGGCGTGGCCCCGGACGCTGGAAGCTATCCCAAACTCTGCGCATTCATCGCTGCTATTCACGCCCGCCCAAGCATGGCGGACTGGATCAGGCGAGAACGCAAGATGCTCGGGCTTAGCTGACGGCCAGATCTTCGGGCGTCGGTGCGGGCGTGCGGGTCCGTTCCCGCCCGGTCACTTCTGCAAACCTCGCGTTGTATTCTGGATGTTCAGTGGCCATTAGCTTGTCCCAATAGGTGAAGTAGAACCCAAAATTATGGTTGAAACTGCCCGCATGATGCAAGTCATGATGAGTGGTTGTGCTGATCCACCGCGTGAACGGAGAGGACAGCCACCAGCGCGGGTGTAATTCGAACCCAGCATGGCCAATACAGTTCCGCAGGATCATGATGTTGAGGAAGACGACAATCACCCATACGGATGTTGGCACGATGGCGAGCCAGATCGGCATGAAGATCGCCATGACCACAGCCTCAGGAATGGCGAAGGAATAAGCTGCAAAAGGTGTTGGCGTTATTGTGCGGTGGTGAAACCGGTGGAACGTCTTGAAAAGACGCGGGTGATGCATCGCCCGGTGTGACCAATAGAAATAAGCGTCATGAACGATCAACATGCCAACCATCGTGGCGATATCGACGCCCCAGCTGACTGAGGTCTCATGTCGCTGCATCCAACCATGCTTGACGCCCCAAATCACGAATAGGCTCATCACGACATAGACACCGCACGTTTGTGCAGACGCCCAGATTTCCCGGCGCTTATCCGTCCACGTGGCTTCACGCGCCTGTATCTTGCGTGCCGATATCGGGGACCGGCGGAGCGCCCATACGGTGGCGCTAACAAGGCAGGCCGCAATCAGGTAGCGTCCGAAATCAAAGGCAAAGATGATTGGGGCACGGCTAAACGCTTCGGCAATCAGCGTATCAGGAAAGCTGGAGTACATCTGGAACAACCTCATATTCGTTTAACATGACCCTCTGTCTGCCCAGTCCAGCGCGGTTCGGCTTCGCGGGTTCCAACTTCAGCTAGCTGATTTCGGAACTGGCCAGACGGCGAGACCGAAATTCAGTCGGCGTCATTCCGTCCGCTTCTCGAAAGGCGCGGTTAAAGGGGCCAAGCGACCCAAACCCCGCGTCCAGCGCAATTGTTAGGATCGGCACTGTCTTTTGCTGGGGATCAGCCAAAGCCCCGCGCACTTCATCAAGCCGGTATCCATTTAGAAATGCCGAAAAATTCCGATATCCCAGATGCCCGTTAATGACGCGGCGCAGCCGGTATTCCTGCTCCCCCAATTGCGCGGCGAGTGCCGCAATAGTCAAAGCTTCATCACGGTGAGCGCGCGTTTCGCTCATATGATGCTTAAGCCGGGCCGCTAGCGGCAGGAACGCAGGATCTGCTTGCCTGTCAAACTTTTCGGGACTGATTGACGATGCGAACAAATCTTCTTGTCGCAGACCAACCATTTCTGCGCACAGAGCAAAGGTCAGGAGCAATGTTCCGGCCTCAATCAAAGTGAGCATGAACTTTGGCGCCAGCCCCTGATAAACGGCAATTTCAATGACAAGCACAACCACCATGAATATGCCAACGGCCCAAACGAGCCGAGACCGCAACTGCCGACGTGCCTCAATCAAGTCTCCGTCACGGCCTTGCCATGCTACTCTCAGGCCAGCAAAGATAAAGGTGAACATCGGGATGCGCGCAATTGGCCCGAGGATTGCTGCTGACCGTTCTTGCCCAGGCGTCGTGAACAGTAGAATGCTCACTGACATCAGAGCACTGCATCCAAACACAATTCCCCAACTGCGCCGGCTGATCTGTGTTTCGTCGTTGAACCACACCTTTGCGAACAGCCAGAAAAAGCTGGGCACTAAAGTTGAGCCTAGGATCGTGATCCAATCAAGCGGCGTTTCCAATCTGACGCGGCCGGGCACAGTTGAAATTACATGGCAGATGATTGCGGCACTCATGCAAAGTGCCATCCGCGCGGGCAGTGCTTTGCCGTGATCTCGAATCAGCACTGCGCTCCATAAGCATAGCAGGGCAACGGAACCTCCCCGCACCATCATATCAAAAGACGCAAAACCGATCATGACACAGGTGACTGCCAGACACTTTCTTCAGCGGCTAGCCGTTTTCGGAAATCGGCTAATGGCTGTTGTTGGATGATAAGAATTTGAATGAAGCGTCACCTTGCGTAAAGCATCGGTTTGAGCCCAAGATAAAGGTGGCACTTGATGTTGAGGAGAGACAATATGGGCAGGCGTCTGGACGGAAAAGTAGCGCTGGTCACAGGCGGAACTTCAGGCATTGGGGCAGGCACCGTCAGGCGACTGGCCAGCGAAGGCGCGCGGGTTGTCTTTACCGGATCGAACGCAGCAGCAGCAGACGCAATCTGCGCTGAAACCGGGGCGACATTTCACGCCCACCGCGTGCAAGAAGCCGCCAGCTGGGCAGCCCTGATGGCGGAGATCAAGGCCGCCCACGGCAGGCTGGACATTGCCTTTGCCAATGCTGGCGTCGAAACGGGCGACGGCAGTGTGGAAACGATCACTCTGGAGGGCTGGTCATCCATCCTTGACGTGAACCTGACTGGCGTCATGCTAACTGCCAAGGCGGCCGTTGCTGCGATGAAGGATAATCCGGGCGGTCCGACAGGATCAATCATCATGAACAGTTCAATGAATGCCCACCGCGCAATGGGCAATTTCATGGCTTATTCGGTGACGAAAGCTGCCGTTGTGGCGCTGGCCAAATCGATTGCCGTTCACTGCGGCAACCAGGGGTATAAAATCCGCTGCAACGCTATTCTGCCGGGCGTTGTAGAAACAGATATGATCCAAGGCGTCATCAACCGCGCCCCTGATCCAGCGGCTGCGCGCGGGCAGTTTGAGGGCATGGCACCCCTTAAACGCATGGCGCAAGTTGATGAAATCGCAGGCCTTGTCGCGTATCTTGCCAGCGATGAAGCCGCGTTCATTTCCGGCAGTGACTATGTGATTGACGGCGCAACAACGGCGGGGATGATGGGCGTATGACGTTTGCCTAAAGCGCTGTCACGCCTGAACGCCTGTCATAAGTGGCCAGCCACCGCCGCGTCGCATCTGCCACCACTTTTGCGCGCGCGCCCGCATCAGGATATCGGTCTCGCAGCATTTTTGACCGCAGTTCGATACTGAGCGGCACGCCGGCAGGCAGAGCGTCCAGCAGCGCGGAAAGTGGCAAAGCCCCATCGCCGCAGTTCAGCCGCAGATCAATCGCGTCTGTGATGACAGCCGCGAAATCTGCAGGGTCAGGCCGCGTGCCCGGTGCGTCACAAAATTGTGCATAGGGCAGAAGATCGCGCGGGACAGCGGCAATTTGGAGCGCTGTTGTGCCAGAGCGGTCAACATGGATCGGATCAACCAAAAGGGCGCGTAGCGGATGCGCCACAGCATCCAACACAGCCATTGCCATGGCCAAATTCTTAACTTCAGTAAAAATCCCGAACTCTAGCGCAACGCGGATGCCGGACGGCTCAGCGTGTTCGCACAGAGCCGCCAGCCGCGCCGCAGTGGCACCCATATCGGGGTCTGATGATACGCACAGAACATGCTTTGCGCCCAGTTCGGCGCCAATGTCGATGGTGCGCTTATGCATCGCCAGATCACTGTCGGGCTTGATCCAGATCACTTCGACATCAATCAGATCGAGGCCACTACCGGCTAACGCGGCCGTGGTTTCGCGCAGCGTCGCGGCGGTCCATGTTTCTGGCTCCACCCATAATCCCACTGCATCAAATCCGGCTGTAACAGCCGCGCGGATAGTTTCGACAGGGCCAAATTCGGGCACCACGCCAGACGCAAGGGCAATGCGGTTCATTTTGTGGTCCTCTTTGACAGCATAAGGCGCAGTCAAGCAGGTCGACACTGCGTGTGCAAGCTGTGAAAGGGGCGAAAACAACGGAGACGCAAACCCAAACGTGGCGTCCCGGGCTTTGCGAGGTTCGGCACTTCGTCGCTACCAGTCGACAGTGCTAGCGGTGCCTTAAGGAAACGCTGCGCAACTTCCAGTTCAGAACATGCGCCCCAACCAGAACCATGCTGCCCGATACAGTCAGCAGCGTTCCAATAACCCGCAAACTCAACAGTTCCAAACTGACACCAGTCACAAGTAGCAGCAAGCCAGCCAGCCCAAGCTGCACCGGGCGGATATTGCCGTGAAGCTTTCGTCCGCCAATCAGCCCCCATAAACTGAGAGGAATCGCAGTGGATAATATAATGAGGTGGAATGTCTCTCCGCCGCCAAGTGCGTGAATGCCAGATGGCAAGCCAACCAAGATGATCGGCAATACCAGGCAGTGGAGCAGGCAAAGGCCAGACGCTCCAATGGCAAAACGATCAAACCAATCTTGCCCCACGCAGCATTCCTTTGGCATTTTCAATAACATTGTTGACGTATGCCACGAGCAGCGGGCATTTGCAATGATATAATATCACAAGAGACGATTTTACGCAGCGCCGTCTGTCTAAAATGCTGCGTCACTTGTTACGACTGCCGCAATACGCAACATTGAGACGCGCCACGCGCAGCTTATTGCTCGCCATATCGGTGTTTTGGAGTTTCAGGTTCGACAAAAAAATGTGGTGTGATGGTGGGCAGGGCTGGATTCGAACCAGCGTACGCTCTCGCGGGCAGATTTACAGTCTGCTGCCATTAACCACTCGGCCACCTGCCCCTATGCCTTGCCGTTCATTTGAACAGGCCGTCGGGAAGGCAGGCCAATGGCGAAGGCGAGGGGGTCTGTCAACATGTGCTGGCGCTTTTGGGGCTCAGCTGTGTTCCACCAGCCACTCCGCAGCAGGGGCCCGGTTGGTGGCCAGCGTGTTGGCAGGGTCACTTGAGTCTTTGTAGCCAATGGCCATGCCCGTCCATAAGATACGGTCTTCGGGCAAGTTGAGGAACGCGCCGATGGTTTTGGGATAAACGGCCCAGCATTCCTGAGGGCATGAGTCCAGCCCGGCTTCACACAGCAGCAGCGCGATGTTCTGCAGCATCATGCCAGCGTCGCCCCACTGCGGCGGCCCCATTTGCCGGTCGAGCGTCAGGAACAGCGCGGCAGGCGCATTGAAAAACTGGAAGTTGCGGGAAAACCACATCATCCGGCCCATTTTATCTTCGCGTGGGATTCCGATAGCTTCGTAAAGCATTTGGCCAACTTCGAAACGGCGATCTCTATAGGGCGTTTTCAGGTCTTTTGGGTAAATATCATATTGCGGTGTTTCGCTGGGCGGGCCTTCTGCCATTTTGCCGCGCATGATGTCTTTCAGGCGCAGTATCGCGTCGCCGTGGACCAGATCGATATGCCAAGGCTGAACATTGCCGCCCGTCGCTGCTCGTGCAGACCGAGTGATTACGTCCTTTAAGAATTGAATATCAACGGGCTTATCCAGAAAGCCACGCACAGATCGGCGGTAAGCGACGGCTTCACTGACATTCATATCTGCTCTCCCACAACCCAATCAAGTTTCCCTTGCCGTAAACGTCAATTTGCGCAAGTGGTTCGCCGAACAAGCAACGAATGTTAGGAGTCGAGCCGTGGCCACAGCCTATATTGTCGACGCGGTGCGCACCGCTGGTGGAAAACGAAATGGGAGAATGGCTGGCTGGCATCCTGTTGATCTGGCCGCTGCGACACTTGACGCTATCGTTGCGCGCACGGGACTTGATGGCGGGCGCATTGACGATGTCGTGATGGGCTGCGTCAGCCAAGGTGGCCAACAGGCGGGCCAAATTGGCCGCAATGCGGTCCTCGCCGCGCGGCATTTGCCCAACAGCGTTCCAGCCGTAACAATTGATCGCCAGTGCGGATCATCCCAGCAGGCGATGCAATTTGCGGCCCAGGCCGTCATGTCGGGCACAATGGATGTGGTGATTGCGGCTGGCGTGGAGAGCATGACGCGCGTTCCTATGGGTTCCACTGGCGCGTTCCACATGCGTGAAGGCCTTGGCAATTACAAATCCCCCCGGCTGGAGGAAGAATATCCCGGCATCATGTTCAGCCAGTTCATGGGCGCGGAAATGATCGTGAAGAAGCACGGCTTTACCAAGGCGGATTTGGATGCCTTCGCCCATAAGAGCCACGCCAACGCCATTGCCGCCACCCAGTCCGGCGCGTTCGCTAATGAAATTCTGGTGCTGGACGTCGAAACGCCCGAAGGCGTCGTGAAACACAGCATTGATGAAGGCATTCGCTTTGACGCGACGCCAGAGAGCATCGCTGGTGTGAAGCTGCTGCAAGAAGGCGGCACATTGACCGCCGCGTCATCCAGCCAGATTTGTGACGGCGCGTCGGCTGTGCTGATCGTGTCAGAACAGGCGCTGAAGGATTACGGCCTGACGCCCATCGCGCGCATTCATAACTTGACCGTGACGGCAGGCGACCCAGTGATCATGCTAGAGGAGCCTCTGTTTGCAACGGACAAGGCATTGCAGCGCGCAGGAATGTCGATTGGTGATATTGACCTGTTTGAAGTGAACGAAGCTTTTGCGTCCGTGCCACTTGCCTGGCTCAAGCATACTGGCGCTGATCCAGAAAAGCTGAACGTCAACGGCGGCGCGATTGCGCTTGGCCATCCGCTTGGTGCTTCGGGAACGAAGCTGATGGCGACGCTAGTCAACGCGCTTGGCACGCGGGGCAAGAAATACGGCCTGCAAACCATGTGCGAAGGCGGCGGCGTCGCCAATGTGACGATTATTGAACGGCTTTAACCAACAACCGGTCGGGCTGAGCCTGTCGAAGCCTTCCCTGCCTTTTTTGCGTTAATGCTTATAGGCAAGGGAACCCTTCGACAGGCTCAGGGCGAACGGATTTTCTTGATAAAGGACCCACCTAAATGAAACTCGACAACACAATCTCAGCCGTCATTACAGGCGGCGCTTCCGGCCTTGGTGCAGCAACGGCCCGTGCGCTGGCGGCAAAGGGCGTTAAAGTCGCCATTTTTGACCTTCAGGTTGAAAAAGGCGAAGCGATGGCCGCTGAAATTGGGGGCGTGTTTTGCGAAGTCAATGTGACGAGCGACGAAAGCGTGGACGCTGGCTTTGAAAAGGCGCGCGCCGCCAATGGTCAGGAACGCATCCTCATCAACTGCGCAGGCACTGGCAGCGCGATGAAAACGGCAAGCCGGTCCAAAACCGATGGCAGCATCAAACATTATCCGCTGGATGCGTTTAACTGGCTGATCCAGATCAATCTCGTCGGCACCTTCCGCTGCGTCGCCAAATCGGCTGCTGGCATGATGACGCTGGAGCC
>JANPCO010000127.1:0-10401 GCA_031430995.1 Sphingomonadales bacterium
GGCGCCCAGTCATTCATCGCCAGTTGAGCTGCACCTTCGAGAATCGCATCCACCATATCCGGCGTCGCGTCTGCGTAGCGCTGGTGGGCTGCGAGCTCTTCAATACCAGCCATGTGGGAAAGGACGAACCGCTGTTCGGCAATGGGGGTGGAATAGGTCATGGGTGGGCTCCGAACCGGTAGGCTTGCGAAAAATACACCGCGTGTATAGCGCACAGGGTCATGCTCTCAACCCCTCCTTTTGACACGCGGACGCTGGCCGTTTCGCCCAGCGCGATAGCCAAGGCAGCGGCGTTGATTGCGAGCGGGCACTGCGTCGCGGTGCCGACAGAGACTGTCTACGGGTTGGCAGCTGACGCCACTAACGGAGCCGCTGTCGCAGGGATTTACGCCGCAAAAGCCCGACCAAGTTTTAATCCGTTGATCGTCCATGTGCCTGATCTGGCGGCAGCAGAGGCGCTTGCAGACTTTAACGCGGAGGCCCGCGTGCTGGCCGCAGCCTATTGGCCGGGCCCGTTAACGCTGGTGCTACCTGCACGACAGGGCAACGGCATTGCAAGCCTTGTCACAGCGGGGCTTTCAACCATTGCAATTCGCGTTCCTGCCCACCCCGCCATGCAGGCGTTGCTTGCGGCCACGGGAAAGCCGCTGGCCGCGCCGTCTGCCAACGCCAGCGGCACGATCAGCCCGACACTCAGCCACCATGTGGCCCGGAGTTTGGATGGGCGCATTCCCTTGATTTTGGATGGCGGGGCCACAGCTGTAGGGCTGGAATCAACCATCGTGGCAGTCGCAGCAGACGGTGCGTTGCGCCTGCTTCGGCCCGGGCCGCTTGATCTAGGGCTAGGATTGGCCGCGACACAGTCCATTGAGTCCCCCGGCCAATTGGCCAGCCATTATGCCCCGTCAAAGCCGCTGCGTCTCAATGCGACAAAGGCTGAAGACAATGAATGGCTGATCGGTTTTGGGGATATAACAGGCGATGCAACTCTGTCTGCGTCAGGCAATTTGGTCGAAGCGGCGGCGCGGCTATTCGATCTTTTGCATCAGGCTGATTTGTCAGGCACCGCGCGTATCGCCGTCGCGCCGATCCTGGGAAATGGCATAGGGTTGGCGATCAATGACCGCCTGAACCGGGCTGCGGCGTGAGGTATACTCTTCCCCTCTCCCCTTAGCGGAGAGGACGTCAGCCTTCAAAATCCAGTGCATAGCCAGCAGATCTTACCGTCCGGATCGGATCGACCAGACCAGGCGCGTTGATCGCTTTGCGCAATCGCCTGATGTGAACATCCACGGTGCGAAGTTCAATATCGCTGTCCATGCCCCAAACCGAATCGAGCAGCCGCTCGCGGGAAAAGACGCGGGCCGGATGTTCCATGAAGTGCCGTAGAAGCCGAAACTCAGTGGGGCCAAGCACCAGCATTTGCCCGGCGCGCTTGGCCTTGTGCTGCACGGTATCAAGTTCGATATCACCGACACCGAGCGTTTCCCCGGCCAAGGCTGGCCGAACGCGGCGCAGGATAGCTGCGGCCCGGGCGATCAGTTCACGCGGAGAAAAAGGCTTTGTCAGATAATCATCCGCGCCGGTCTCTAGCCCGCGGATACGGTCGTCTTCGCTGCCCCGCGCCGTCAGCATGATGATGGGCAAATTGGCAGTTTCCTTGCCGCGCCGCAGCCTCCGGCAGACTTCAATGCCAGACGTGCCTTCAACCATCCAATCGAGCACAACCAGGTCGGGGTGATGCTCCAGCGCCAATATCAGCGCCTCATCACCGTCTTCTGTGGTGAAGACCTGATAGCCATCCTGGGTAAAATGCCATTCGACCAGTTCGGCCAAGGCCTTGTCATCTTCAACGAGTAACAGCTTGGGAGAAGACATTTTGATTTCCTGTTGTCAGCGGTACGCTGATCTCTCTTTGGCCTACGCCACGCCGCGATCTTCGCGGTCGGGAAGGTAGAGGCCAGTTGCGGCGTAGTGAACCATTTCAGCCACATTGGTCGCATGATCGCCAATGCGTTCAAGGTTGCGGGCAATGAACAGCATTTGAGCTGCACTGCTGATAGAGCTTGGGTTTTCCATCATATGGCTAACGAGATTGCGAAAAATGCTGCTGTAAAAATTATCAACCTTGTCATCGCGCGCCACGATTTCCTTGGCGGACTCAGGATCGCGGGCTGCATAAGCCGTCATCACATCATGAACCATGCCGCGCGCTACATCAGCCATGGCAGGCAGCAGAATAAGCGGTTCAAACCGTTTGCGCCCTTCGATATCGCCGACCCGCTTGGCGATATTCTTTGAATAATCGCCAATCCGTTCAATCACTCCTGCGATTTTAAGGGCAGCAATCACTTCGCGCAAATCATCAGCCATTGGCGCGCGCAAAGCGATCACGCGAATGGCAAGCTTATCCACTTCGATTTCCAGCGCATCAAGCCGCTTGTCGCGCGCGACGACCTCTGCGGCCAATTCCATATTATGATTGACGAGTGCGTCCATCGCCTGTTCGAGCGCGACTTCGGCCAAGCCGCCCATTTCCGCAATTAGGCCGCGCAACCGGGTGATGTCTTCATCAAATGCTTTGACGGTATGTTCTGTCATATCTCAAATCCTATCCGTCCAAATCTTAACCATAGCGCCCGGTGATATAATCCTTGGTGCGTTCTTCACGCGGGTTGGTGAAGATATCGGATGTTTTTCCGTATTCCACCATTTTGCCGAGATGGAAGAATGCCGTGCGCTGGGATACCCGAGCGGCCTGCTGCATCGAATGCGTGACGATCACAATGGCGTAACGGCCTTTCAAATCATCAATCAATTCCTCAATCCGCGCCGTTGCAATGGGGTCAAGCGCAGAGCAGGGTTCATCCATCAGGATGACTTCAGGGTCCACCGCGATGGCGCGGGCAATGCACAGGCGCTGCTGCTGCCCGACTGAAAGCGCCGTGCCGCTATCCGTCAGCCGGTCCTTCACTTCATCCCACAGGCCCGCTTTGCGCAGTGAATTTTCAACAATGCCGTCAAGGTCGCCTTTTGCGCCGGCAAGGCCGTGGATGCGCGGGCCGTAAGCGATATTTTCGTAAATGGATTTGGGGAAGGGGTTGGGCTTTTGAAACACCATGCCCACCCGCGCGCGCAGTTGCACCACATCCATGCCTGACGTCTGGATATTCTGCCCATCCAGTTCGATATTCCCTTCCATCCGGCAGGACGGGATTGTATCATTCATGCGGTTAAGCGCGCGCAGGAATGTTGATTTGCCGCAGCCAGACGGGCCGATAAACGCCGTCACATGTTCCGTCGCAATGTCGATCGAGACATTGTCGATGGCTTGTTTCTGGCCGTAATAGATGGACACATGCTGTGCCGTCATTTTGGGGGTGGTGGTCATGTGCGCCCTTACCAGCGTTGTTCGAATTTGTTGCGGAGATAGATGGCAACACCGTTCATCATCAGCAGAAAGATAAGCAGCACAATGATCGCGGCGGACGTGCGTTCTATGAAACCCCGGCTGACTTCATCGGACCAGAGGAAAATCTGGACCGGCAATACGCTAGCGGGCGACGTCAATCCGTCGGGCGGTGACGCCACAAAGGCGCGCATTCCGATCATCAGCAGCGGGGCCGTTTCCCCCAGCGCGCGGGCCATACCAATGATGGTGCCAGTCAATATGCCGGGCAGGGCAAGCGGCAGGATATGGTGAAACACCACTTGAATACGGCTGGCCCCAATGGCGAGGGCAGCATCGCGGATGGACGGCGGCACGCCTTTGATCGCGTTGCGGCCAGAAATAACAATGACAGGCATGGTCATCAACGCCAGCGTCATCCCGCCGACAAGCGGCGCAGAGCGCGGCAGCCCCATGAAGGTCAGGAAAACGGAAAGGCCCAACAGCCCGAAAATAATCGAAGGCACCGCGGCCAGATTGTTGATCGAAACTTCAATCAAATCGGTCCAGCGGTTTTTAGGGGCATATTCTTCGAGATAAAGGGCTGACAGCACGCCAATGGGGAAGGCCAGCACCAGTGTGACAAACATGGTGAGGATTGAGCCTTTAAGTGCCCCCCAGATGCCGACTTGGCCCGGATCAGTGGCGTCTGATCGCACCAGAAACCCGGGATCAAACGCACTGCCGACTGCGCCTTGTTTGGCCAAGCGGTCATAAGCCGCCTTGATGTCTGGGGCCCCTTCACCGCGCGCGGCAGAGGCAAGGTCATCAGACGCAGCGACATTAATCTGCACTTTTTGCATGAGCAAGCCAGGGTTAGCGATCAGCTTGCTACGGACGTCAACCCAGGCGCCGTCCGACACAAACGAAGCGCCTTGCGGTCCGTAAGATTGCATTGCGGAGAGGGAGACCGCTTCGGCCAGCCCGGCACGCGAAAGCACTTCTGCAGCGTCAGGGGCCTCCAGTTGCGATTGATCAACTGTCAGGCCAAGCGCTGGAAAATCGATGTTCAGCTTGATTTCCGTCCGGGTAAAGCCGCCTACGCTGTTCCACGTCATCGAAACGAGCAGGCAGACCAGAAACAAAGCTGACAGACTGACGGCTGCCAGCCCGACCAGCCGGAACCTCCTCTCAGACGCGTAACGCGCCTTCAACTTGCCGGTCATTTCGGGTGATGCCCAATTGGTGGGGGCTAACTTAGCTGGCGTATCAGTCATAAGCCTCCCGAAAGCGTTTGACGACGCGCAGGGCAATGATGTTGAGGATCAGCGTCACAATGAACAGCACCATCCCCAGCGCAAAGGCCGACAGGGTGGCCGGATGATCAAAACTTTGTTCGCCCGTCAGCATTTGCACAATTTGATAAGTCACTGTGGTCATGCTTTCCAATGGATTGATCGACAGATTGGCCGAAGCTCCGGCTGCCATCACGACAATCATCGTTTCCCCAATGGCGCGGCTGACCGCCAGCATGACACCGCCAACAATGCCGGGCAGAGCCGCAGGGACAAGCACCCTCTTGATGGTTTCAGATGTCGTTGCGCCCATCGCCAGCGATCCGTCACGCATCGCTTGTGGAACAGCCGCGATACTGTCATCCGCCATGGAGGAGACAAACGGAATGATCATGATACCCATCACAAGCCCTGCTGCCAGTGCACTTTCTGTGGACGGGTTTTGCATGCCCAGCGCAGCCGCGAAATCGCGGATCATCGGGGCTACAGTCAACGCCGCGAAATAGCCGTAGACCACGGTGGGTATGCCTGCGAGAATTTCCAGCAGCGGCTTCATCCATTTGCGCGTGCGGGCCGTTGCATATTGCGTGAGGTAAATTGCGCTCATCAACCCAAGCGGAATGGCGACAATCATTGCAATGATCGCACCAATGAACAAAGTGCCCCAAAACAGAGGGATGGCGCCGAACGTCTTGCCCGTGTCAGCTGATAAGGGCGCAATCGGATCAGGGTTCCACTTGACGCCAAACAGGAAATCCAGCGGCGAAATCATCGTGAAAAACCGCGCTGTTTCAAACATCAGCGATGCCAATATGCCCACCGTTGTCAACATGGCAACCAGCGACGCGATTAGCAGCAGCCCCATCACCACCCGCTCAACCCGCGTTCGTGCGGTAAAATCAGGCCGGAGTTTCAGGAAACCAAAAGCCCCGCCAGCAAGGCCAATGATCAATGTCAGCACCGCGCCAATGACGCCGTAATAACTAATCGCTGCTTTCATTGGCGCGACTAGCGCACTTGCCGCAGGATTAAACGCGGCCTGGCCTGAACCCCGGGCGATTTGATATGCTTCGCCGACTATCGCATTGCGTTCCATATCCATCAGCGGAAGGGCCGCAACCGACGGGTCGGCAAGGGCTGCTTGAATGGAAAGCCCCGGCGATATTGCAGACCAGATCACCACAAACAGTCCTGCGGGGATGATGACCCACAGCGCCGCGTACCAGCCGTGATAACTGGGCAAAGAGTGGAGCTTAACGCGACCAGCGGCGCTAAATCCGTAAGCCCGCCCGCGCGCCGCCAACCATGTGATCAGGCCAAGCCCAATGACCAGCAAGAATAATATGGTTGGCGACACGCGGGGGTATCGCTTATTTTAGCTTCGTGGGGTCAAGCAGCGTCATATTCTGCGCAATGGCGGCGTTCGCTGTGCGCACATCTTCTGGTGCAACCACCATGCCTTGCTTTTTCAGATAACCATCCGGGCCCCAAGCCTTGGAAAATTCGACCGCGAATTCCTTCAGGCCTTTAATCGAATTCAAATGCGCCTGCTTGATGTAAATGAACAGCGGACGTGCGCCGGGGTATGTGAAGTCAGAAATCGTCGCATAGGTCGGGGTGATGCCAGCCATAGGAACGCCTTTCAGCTTATCGCTATTTTCTTCAAGGAAGGAAAACCCGAACACGCCAATGGCCTTGGGGTTGGCGGCAAGTTTTTGAACGATCAGATTGTCATTTTCGCCTTGATCAACGTAAACACCATCATCGCGCACGCCAGTGCAGATTTTCTTGTGCGCGTCCTTATCTTTTTCTTTCAGGGCCTTCATCGCCGGATCAGTATCGCAGCCTTTAGTCAGGATCAGTTCTGCAAGGCCGTCGCGGGTGCCAGATGTTGACGGCGGGCCGTAAACAAGGATGGGAATGGCGGGCAGGGAGGCATTGACTTCGCTCCACATCTTAGCCGTGTTAGGCTTACCGAAGGGATTGGCAGCCAGCGCCTTGTAAACATCGGCTGGGGTTAGTTTCATGGCAGGTCCACCCTGCGCTTCGGCAAAGGCAATCCCGTCGAGGCCAACCTGAATTTCGATGATGTCTTTCACGCCCGCTTTGGCGCAATCGGCATATTCAGATGCTTTCATCCGGCGTGATGCATTGACCATGTCAGGATGCGCAACGCCGACGCCGGCACAGAAAAGCTTCATGCCAGCGCCAGTGCCAGTTGATTCGATGATTGCCGACTTGATCGACGGATTGGACTTGGCAACGGATTCAGAAACCGCCTTGGAAAATGGGTAGACCGTCGATGATCCGACAGCGCGGATTTGATCCCGCGACCCCGAAGACCCCCCAGCGCCGCCGCCGCACGCAGCCAGTCCAACCGAGGCAAGAACAATGACAGATATCGAACTCAATTTAGTCATGCTGTTTTCCTATGTCCCATGATCACCGGCCCTATTGCCTTAGAATCACTACGGGTCGGCAATGTGACAATGCTGTTACAGTTTTATGACAGTGGGTCATAGGGCAAAAGGCTTTGCACAGCCGCCGCAAACGCCGCGCCGTCGTCTTGCGCATGGCCAAAGAAAAGGGCGGGTTCGATCATTTCCAGCTCCATCAGAAAAAACTGATCGTCACCGCCGCGCACCATATCGGCCCGCGCATAAAGTGGCAGCGCAGGGGCCGCAGCAATTGCAATTTGTGCCAATCGCTGCGCCTTTTCCGGGGCATCAACAGTTACTTCTCGCCCGCCAAACTGTTCCTGAACACGGAAATCGCCTGAGGCAGGCGTTTTCAGGATGGCGTGACTGAACGTACCGTTAAAATAGAATAGGCTGAACTCCCCCTCAGTGGAAATGGCAGGCATCAAAGGCTGAATGAGCATTTCCTTTTCCAGCACAGTGAAGGGGATCGCATCCTGGGGCCCAAGCCTGTAGGTGCGGTCAGCGCCTGCCGAAATTGGCGGTTTGATGATAAGAGTTTCACACCCAAAGCGCGCCCGGGCCGCCTCCAAATCCGCTGGCCTCAACCCGTGAACTTCCACCGTCGGCACAATCGCGGTGCCCGCCGCCTCCAGATCGAGCAGATAATCCTTGTCCGTGTTCCAGCGCAGCACGGATATGGGGTTGGCAAAAGGCAGGCCCTGCGCCTCCCAAGCATCAAGCGCCGCAAACCAAGTCGGGGGAGACTTCGGATAGCCCCAGGCCAGAAGCGGGAATATGAGCGCAAAGCCAGATAAATCCCCAGCATCATTCCAAGGCCGAAAGGACAATATGTCGCCAAACAGAGTGCGATATTCGTCCGCGCCAGTTTGCCACCGTTCAGGATATCCTGGGTCTGGGGTCAGGATGCAAATTTTAGCCGCCATTTTGTGCATCCTCTTGCGCCGCTTCGCGAGTCAGCACTTTCGTGTAAACCCAGCCAATCCCGATCAAAGCGCCTCCAAGCCCCATGAAGGACAGCACGCGGAGCAGACCTTCAAGCGCTGCTGCATCGATCAGGAATACTTTTAGCGTCACGAGCGTCAACAAAGCGAGCCCGGTCATCCGCAGCCAGCGTGCGCCGCCTGCAATACCGCGCCACAGCCAGACAAGTGAGAGCATGAGGAAGGCAATGGAGTAGCCGTAATTTTCGGTGTTTGGCAGATCAAACCCTGTCAAGACGTCGCCTTGAAATGCCTGACGGACAGTCATCCCCACTGTGAGCGCGACAAGCGCCAATGCTGAAAAGCGCAGCACAGTTTTAACGAACGGCAGCACCGCGTAACGCAGTCCAATCCACCAGCAGGCCAGCGCCGCCAGCCCGAAATGGACTGTTGCCGCATTGGCGATCGGCACGCTGCCAACATTCTGATCAACCAGCACCGGGTTGAAGAGCAGCAGATCAAAGCCGATCAGCCGCCCTGCGGCAAGCGCGAGCACAACGGCGCTGGCAAGCCTGAGCTTTGCCCCACCGCGCCAGAGCAATGCGAGGCCAATCCCCGTGAGCCCCTGCGTAATGATCGCGCGTTCGATAAAGCCCCAGTCGGTAAACTGCGTGTCCGTTGCAATCTGCAGGGGTTGTTTGATGAGCGCATAGAGCGTTGCAATGCCGCTCACCCCGGCAACCGCTATCACGACTTTGCCGAAACGGGTTTCGAGATGGTCCCCAAGCCTCCACGCGGTGAGGGACAAGATCAGCGCAGGCAATCCGCACGTGATCAGCACCGAGACAATGGGATCAATCAGGGCAAAATGAGTAGGAACACCCACCGCCGATTGTATGAGGATGATCAAGAAAGGCGTGAGCCGCAACAAAAGCCATGCTGAAGCCACGCCGAAAACAGCCTCCACCCCGTAACGCGGCAAAGGAACGCGTGTGCCGCCAAAAACACAGGCAGAAGCCATCAGGAACAGGGCCGGGCCGTGCCAGTTATAAGGCACAAGCGCAAGGACCAGACCGACGACAAGTGCCAGCGTCAACCAGCGCAAAGTTTGACGGCTGATCTGGCCTTTGTGGCACCAGCTTGTGATGCCCAGCAAAACGGCAGGCACGACCAGCACCGCCGCAATTAACAAGCCAGTCGGGCGCGCGCCGTCGGCCATGATCGACAGTGGAACTGAGGAATTGAGGATCATCTGGTTGGCCCAGAACAGCCCAGCCGGGGTGATTAGCGCGAGGCTGGCGCGGAACCGGAATGCATCGCCGCTTTGCCGCGCCCAAAGGCCAAGCCCTGCCGCTGAACCAACCATAGCGGCGACATGCCAAAGGGCAGGAACAAGCGCCAGTGACACGGCTGCTGCCAATGTCACAGCAATCCAGCGCAGCAATTCGCTGCTGAGGCGGCCTCGGTGGCACCAGCCAGCAGCTGCAAACAAAATAGCAGGCACGACGAAAAGAGCGGCAAGTTCAATCACCGGCGGAATGCCGCCATCGATGAAAATGGCATCGTTCAAACTGGGCCGCAGGAGGTATGACGTTGCCCAGAATAGGCCTGCGACCAACCCGAAAGGAACGCTTGCGTTAAACAGGCTGCTGTCTTTTACCTGACGTGCCCAGACCGACAGGCTTAACATGATCCCAAATCCTGCTGCGGCCATCCAGAGGTCAGCCACCAAATGCGTCGCGGCAATGAAGGCCAGAAACCCTGCCAAAACGCCCCCACCAAATAAGGCCCAATCCGGCTTTAGCTTATCCTCACCAGCGCCTCTTGCCCGCCAACTGAGCGAGGAAGCGATGATAGCAGCCCCTACGAAGAGCAAGCCCCATGTGACGTCTGTAAACAGCATCAAGCCTTGGCTGATCCATGCGACCAAAAGCGGCCCTCCAAGCCCGCCAAGTGCCAGAACCGTCCAATACTTTTGCGTCTGCCCGTCTTTGCGCGCAAGCAGATGCCCCGGAACGGCGAAGAGGACAGTTGCGGCAATCGCCGCCCATAGCGCCAGCGGCCTGCCTTGTTCAAAGGCAGCGAACAACAGAATGATGACCAGCCCCAGTGCTGCAAGCGTTGCTGGCATCAGTTTGGGATCGCGCCAGCCGAGGTAAAGGCTGGCAGCTGAAAGGAGACTGTAAAGCGCCCAGCCCGTGGCATCAAACTGGATTATCGGCGCAAATAGCGCAAGTTGCACAAAGCCAACGATCATGGGGATCAGCCGAATGCGCGGATCATGTCCGCCGGTGCGCGGGAACAGCATCGTAGCGGCCAGCGCCAAGACCACAATGAACAGGCCCAGGCTGGGGCCA
>JANPCO010000128.1:0-4428 GCA_031430995.1 Sphingomonadales bacterium
CAGATGGGCCGCTGGCCGGTTGCGATCAATAGCCACGTTGCACCTCATATTCGCTGGCTTTGCCGCCGCGCACGATGGTCATCGATGGACCCTTGTAGCGCGGCATGGCGGCAAATGGATTGCCCGGCAGCGTTCCTGCCCGAAGGGGGATGACCGCGCTGGCCATCTGCGCGGGCGGGCCAGAGCTGCCCTTTTTGGCCGGAATGTAATAGCGGTTGGCAGACAATTGCCGCGCGATCACGGTGCTGCGCGCGCCGGTTATCTGATCCTGAACATTGCGCAGCGTCAGACTGAGATTGCCCAGTTCGCGGGCCAGCGCCAGCTTTTGCGCGCCCAGCGTATCCACTTCCAGTGTGGCGGTTTTCCCAACCACTGGTTCGGTGCTGTTCTCATTCAATACTTGATCGATGCCCAGCACCGGAACCGATTCAAGGATCACGTCGGTCATCTTGTCGCTGCCGGTTGCTCCTTCGCCGGGGATCTGGCGGGTGAGCAGCACATCAACGACATCACCCGGTCGGACAAATCCGCCAACCCCGGCCACCGCATCGATAGAAACTGAATAGGCCACCTTGCCAGCCGGGAGATTGGCCGAAAGCGTGGCGCGGCCATCAAGGCCGGAAACTTTGGACGCAAGCACCGGCTCACCCACCACGATCGGGCGCAGCGCGACCCGGCCATTCTTGGTGGCCTGCTCAACCGATGTAAACGATCCGGTCGGAACCGAATTGGCCGGCCAGTTGGCCAGCCGCAAATTCTGGGGCGTGAGCGGCACGCCGAACGCAAGATCCTGACTGGCGACAACGATGCGCGCCATACGGGCCTGTTCGGCGATCTTTTCCTCACGCGTCACCACGCCGGAAAAATAGGCGTTCGCCAGAAAGATCGCGATCAGACCGATCACGATTGAAATGCCCAGAATAAAGATATTGCGTTGATTCACCAGCCGTGCCCCCGGATTTGAAAGAGCCTGACCGGCCCCATGGCCAGTCAGGCAGATTCACAATCTTAGTCAGCTGCAGGCAAGCTGCCCTGCGCCGCAGCAACATTCTTTTCGGCACCAACGATGGCGTCGCGGATTTCGCCGCCAAGCGCCAGAGCAGCAACACCGATAGCCGAACCGATAACGGCCAGGATCAGTGCATATTCGGCAGCCGAAGCGCCGGATTCGTCAGCGATGAAGTTTGTGATGAAATTACGCATTGGTTCACACCTTGTGATTGAGTTTTTTCTGAATCTTTCAAGCCAGACGTTAAGCAAAAGTGCCTGACCGGCACGAGGCCGGTCAGGTAAATTCGATCTTAGTCAGCTGCAGGCAGGCTGCCCTGTGCAGCTGCAACATTGGCTTCAGCGCCAACGATGGCGTCGCGGATTTCGCCGCCAAGCGCCAGAGCAGCAACACCGATAGCCGAACCGATAACGGCCAGGATCAAAGCATATTCGGCAGCCGAAGCGCCGGATTCGTCAGCGATGAAGTTTGTGATGAAATTACGCATTGGATAACACCCTGTTATTGAGCGTGCCTGTGAAAATGGCAGCACTTTGTTCAACTGATGGCTCCGGCATCTATTTCCGGTTGGCCTGTCCGAGGCGGGTGAATGCTGGAACCGGCGCGACCGTTTTATTATTGATAAAACCGACATTTGCGTCGGTCCATCATGCGCCTGGAACCTCGGAACTGGCATTATTTTCCGCCTTCGCTGGGCGCATTACAACTAAAAAAAGGCGTTAAAATATTTACCATTGTTTGCAATAAGTTAGCCGGGCCAAACTTTAACGGCTGCGGTTAATGTGGCCGTTTCGTCACAGGAATATAGGGCGCGATGCCGAATCAGTTGCTCACTGATTTGTGCTGCTTGGTGGCGTTCATCTACCCACTCGTCATTGCGAGCGCAGCGCGAACCCTTAGAACATCCCGCACAAGTGTTTTTCCGTTTTATATCTATCCACTTAGCCCCTCCCCCTGGGGGGGGGAGGTTGGGTGGGGGTGTACTGCCGCGGATGTTTGCGCGCACCATTTGCCTCGCTCCCCCATCCCCGACCCTTCCCTCCGCTCATCCTGAGCCTGTCGAAGGACGGGGAAGGGGGAAATGAGTCAAGCTCATTGCACCTTGATACAACCCCTCCCCGACGGGGAGGGGGATTCAATGGCGATTCCATCAAATACAAACCGCTTTAGGTGCAAGTCACCCAGCCAAGACTTGACAGGCGGGGGTGATAAATGCGCTGTATCGATCAGGATAGCTACGGGTCAGCAGGAGCAGCCAGGCTGGGCAATTTCATAACTTCAGCGATGCATCGCTACACCGCCGCGCTGGAGCGGCGCAGCCGGGTGATTCCCAGACTGCTGCACCGCCGGATCGATGGGATTGTGGCAGCATGGTTCGGGATGATGATCCTGCTTTGCATTCCCAAGCTGATCTATGCGGCATCCCCGGTTCACAGCCTTGCCGATCTGGCCGCAATGGTCCTGCCCTATCTGCTGATTGCCGCTGCACCGCTGGCCGGTTTCCTGATCGCGGCGGGCAGCTGGCAAAAAGGTGCGGCGATGGTGCAACCGGATTTCCGCCTGTCATTCTATGGCAATTGGCGCAAGCTGAGCGTGGATGATGCCCATACCAACCCCCTGTTCGGCCCGGCCGGCTTCATCGCATCACTGCTGATCGGGCTGTTGCTGAATGTCGTGTTCCGCAGTTTTGAATTTATGCTCGCCGTGCCAGCGATGAACAGCCACGCACCGATCTGGGGCCAGCAGCTGTTCCACCTGATGGCGGCAGACGTGATCGTGATGAGCTTTTTCTACATGGTCTGCTTCGTGATGGCGCTGCGCAATGTTCCGCTGTTTCCGAGGATGCTGCTGTTTGTCTGGCTGCTGGATATTGCCGCCCAGTTGATCATCGCCCAGCAGATTGGCGCCCAGCCCGGCCTGCCCCATGCGGTGGGCACATCGCTGCAAGGCCTGCTGATCGGCAATATCCAGAAAGTGCTGATCAGCGCCTTTGTGTGGCTGCCCTATCTGATCCTGTCCGAACGGGTGAATGTAACCTACCGCCAGCGCTGCGCGGCCCCGCGCTAATAGGCAGGCCTGACTTTAGGGCGGCAATCGCCATACACATTGGCAAGCGCTGGTGTCCGAAATTGATAATACTGGACAACGTCGACCAATTTGCAGTTCTCCCGAACATAAGCAAAAACTGCCTGATTGCTCGCGGCAATATGACGGGTCGCACTAGCGAATGTAAACGTTACCACTACCCCAGGACGCATCCGCAACACCCGGTTCACTTCGGGAACAGTCTCTAGGTGACTTACGTTTTGATCCGCCGGATCCCCCAAGTGGCCAGTGAAAGCCAGAGGAGACAAAGGGCGCAAGCCAGTTTGTGTATACAGCACCATCGGCCCGCCAAACACAAAGAGACCGCGTTCGCCGCCATGCTCGGTAATCGCCTTTGTCAAGCTGGCTATGGCCAGTCGCGCCTTGTGAGTTCGATCAAAATCCCATGGCTTGTTCCAGCTAAACGGAAAGGCGCAGGCAATCCCCATTGCCAGCCAGCCGATAGGTCGCAAGCCAAGAACAAAGCCGGATGCGGCACACAAGGGAACCAGCAAGGGAAGGAAGTGAAGAATGCCTAGCTCAGGCGTGGAAATCAGACTGGCAAAACCTGTCGTGATCCATAGTAATGCGAAGCGCTGACTTTCCTGATTGAATGATGTGTGCGATTTGATGCAGCCAACCAATGCAACGCCTATCAAGATGACAATCCGGCTAATGGAAACCACTAGGCTGATCCATGTGAAAAACGCACTTGGGCGCAATCTCACAATGTTGGATGTGACCATTGCTTGCCAGTATTCTGGCCAATAACCAGCAATCGCATAGCATGCTGAAATAAGAGCCATCGGAGCAGCCCCGATCAGCATGAAGCCAGCAATCAGGGTAGCCGCCCTTGGCTTTGGGCATGCGCTTTTCAACAGCAATGTTGCCGCATAGAGTCCAAAGAAAGCGGCCTCAAACAGAGTCGATTGTTTGATAGTTAGCGCAAGCCCGCATAGCGCCATCGCTGACCAGACGGCGGCAGGAACATGGCCTTCGCGCAATTGTGCGGCAGAACCTAGCAGCAAAAGCGCGGCGGATGCGATCAGAAGATTGTAGAAGACCGGTGCCTGGCCCCCGAACCCATACAAAGGCCCCAGAAACAAAAGATACAGCGCCCCGGCAAACCAGCCGCCCTGCGCCCCGCCCCACAAAGATGCGATGCGGCAGATCACCCAGGCGGTCGCCCCGGCAAACAGCGTTGCGGCGATCTGGTAGGCGATCACATTATCCCACACCCCCACGATCAGATAATAGATCAGGAACAGGCCGAAGGGTTTGCGATCCCAGATATCGACATAGGGCACCGCGCCCTTGTGCATCTCCTCGCCGAC
>JANPCO010000129.1:0-2270 GCA_031430995.1 Sphingomonadales bacterium
CCCGCTTGCCGCGCGACATCCTCCAGATAGAGCAAAGTCTGCCGGTCTTCGACATGATCCTCAAACCCGGCAAAATGCACTGTGCCGCCGGTTGGGAATAGACCGCGAAACCGGTCAACCAACGCCTCATGCAGGCTGTTATACTGGTCTGCCGAGCCCGGGGCACGGCCAGCGGTGATCATATCCTCCAGCCACTGCCACTGAAAAAACGCCGTCTCATAAATGCTTGTTGGAGTGTCGGCATTGTATTCCAGCATCTTGGCCGGGCCAGACCCATCATAGGCCAAGTCAAACCGCCCGTAGAGGGACTGATCGCCTGCTTTCCAGCTGTTGGCGATAAGGTCGCGGTGCGCCTCCGGTATGGCCAGTCGCGCCATCAAGGCATCACTGCCCACCACATCTGTCACCAGATCAAGGCACATGGCATGCAGTTCACCTGTCGGGTCTTCGATATCTCGCTCAATCTCTTCAAGTGTGAAGACATAAGCCGCAGCTTCGTTCCAGTATTTCTCCCCGCCATTGTGGTGAAAAGTGAAACCATATTTTTGGGCAATGTCTTGCCAGTTGGCGCGTTCAGGGAGGATTTGACGATACATGCCCTAAAACTAGCCGAGATGCTTGACACTGCAAGCGCTATCGGTGACCCCCTTCACTCGGATCAAAAGAGAGCAGCAACATGAGTTATGATTGGCACGGGTTTGTGTTTGGCGCGCAGAAATTCATCATTGCGTTTGGGTTGGCTTGCCTGTTTCTTATCCTGTTCAAACGGCTTTATCAGGCCGCAACTCCTTATGATGAAAAAGGCCTGATTGCGGGCGGCAATGTGGCGGCGGCGATCACTTTGGGCGGTGCCATGCTTGGCTTTGCGCTCCCCCTATCATCCGCGCTTGAAGTCACTGGCAGCGCGTTGGAATTTGCTGTGTGGGCGGTGCTGGCTGGTGTGATCCAGATTGCGGCCTTCATCATCATGCGCCGCTTCATTCTGAGCGATGTGAAAGCAAAGATTGAAGGAGGCAACATCGCAGTGGCAACTTACCTTGCCGCGACGTCAGTGTCGGTTGGCCTGCTCAACGCTGCCAGCATGTCGACGTGAGGAACCAAGTGATGGCGACGCCAATCATCCGCAAGCGCAAACGATCCCGTGCGGTCGGCTTTACCGCAATCGGTGCGCTTTCCATGCTCGCCGGATGCGACAGCGGCCCGACGGAAGAAGAATTGTCGCGCAAACAATTTGGCGAACCCACTGAAGTCTCGATGTTCCGATCCGTTTCGGAATGCATGGCATCTGGCGAATTCAACAAAGCGCAGTGTGACGAAGCCGAAAAGGCCGCGTGGGGGGATGATGACACAAAGGCGCCGCGGTTTGAATCGCTGACAGATTGCGAGGATCAGTTCGGCAATGTGAACTGCCAATCCCACGGCAGCTACTTCTCACCCATCATGACTGGCTTCATCATTGGCAATCTGATTAACGGAGGCGCGCGGCGTTACCGCTATGCTGGCGCTTACCGCGATGAACGCAACGATCGGACTTATTCGGGATCAGGCGCTTGGGTTCACGGCAACAAAAGCCCGTCGGGCAGATATCTGATTGGCAGTAAAGCGTTCGACGCCGCACCTGCCAAAACACTCTCCCGCGCGGCGATTGCATCACGCGGCGGCTTTGGCGGCCGCGCTTCCCTTTCGCGCGGTGGCGGAGGAGGCGGCAGCTGGGGCGGATAATCGGTATATGGTAACATTTTACCCGTCGCAAAACCCGCACATTCGCTTGACTTTTAGCACAGATACCGCGAAAGGCGCTGCAGTCACGCTGTCCACCCGGACGGCGTGTTCGTTTTTAACCATCAGCGAAGGGACGGCCACATGAAGGTCATCACCCGGCAAACGCGGTCTATCAAGCCTGCCGAAGTCGAAAAACAGTGGCATTTGATTGATGCTGACGGTCTGGTCGTTGGGCGTGTTGCCTCGATCATCGCCAATATCCTGCGCGGCAAGCATAAGCCAAGCTATACGCCTCACGTTGATTGCGGTGACAATGTCATCATCATCAACGCGGACAAAGTGACGTTTACGGGCAAAAAGCTTAAGGACAAAATTTATTACCGCCACACTGGTTATCCCGGCGGGATCAAAGGCGTGACTGCAGGCAAAATCCTCGGCGGTCGTTTTCCAGAACGTATTTTGGAGAAGGCAGTGGAACGCATGGTTCCCCGCGGGCCGCTTGGTCGCGCGCAAATGCGTTCGCTTCGTATTTTCAAGGGCACTGAGCA
>JANPCO010000130.1:0-14586 GCA_031430995.1 Sphingomonadales bacterium
GGAGCGCGCCTGGGTTGTGGATGATATGGATCCGAACTGGCACGCGATTGGTGATCATGATGCTGGTCTGTGCGGCCTTGACGTCGGCCTGAACCGGTTTGTGCCTAAGTATTTCCTGCTGAACGGCATATTTTCTGACAAAACGCTGACGGACCCGAAGACGACAGTGTCCGCCACGTTAGGGCAAAGCATCCTCATCCGTTTGCTCAACGCCAGCTATTCAGTGCTGCGCATCACGCTCGATTGTGACGCGACTTGGGCCTGTTCGGATGGTCACGCCATGGGCATCAACCCGTGGTGTGGCACTAAGCTGCTCCCTGCTGGCATCCCCTTCGAAATGAGCACAGCACAGCGCTATGATTTAATTCTGCAACCCCCGGCGCGCGGAACTTACATGGCCAAAATCGAATTTCTTCACTGGGTTACAGGTCAAGTGCAAAATAGTGGCGCTGGAATCATCCGGACTAAGGTGATGGTATCATGATGAATTCACCGATTCTCATTTCTGCGCGGTATGAAATTCCGAGACAAATGCGGGCTTCTCTCGATCAAGGCTCACATTTCTATGGTCACGCTCAGCCGTCACCGGACGAAATTGGCGGCGTGCTGGATTTCGCGGATTGGGAAGACAAGCCTGTGGGCATATCCCGCTTCATCGGTAGGTGGACGTTGCTGTATTTCGGATATAGCCGCTGCACGGGAAGTTGTACGCAGGCAATCCCGCTAATCGTCAAATCTGCGCGGCAATTGCGCGCGCAGGGGATGGCTGCGAACGCCGCCTTCGTTGATATTGATGCGGCTCCACTCACGATCAGCCGGCTTGTTGCGGGCAAAGAAAATCCGATGCTGCACGGCCCCAATTGGGAGAAACGGCTTGCCATGCGCGCCCTGGCAACGCGGTACCAAAAAGAGCTCATGGTGCTTACTGGCACCCGTAAGCAGCTTTCAGAGGCTGGTATCGCCTACCATGTCATTCGCGAACATATTCCGCCAAGGCCGTTGGAAAAAGGCCACAGCATCAACCACAGCTCAATGATCTACTTCATTGCCCCAGACACCACCGTTGCCGGCTATGGCTATCATGATGCTGACAAGTCGTTGCTGGTCGATACCGTCGTCAGACTTGATAAAGCGCCGAAAAACCAAATGCCGCTGGGCCAACTCAACCGCCGGATTGCTGGCAGAGGGTGCGGCGCAACGGGCCTTGGCGCAGTGGCGACAATGACATTATAAAAGGGATGTATTGACTTGTGTGTATCGTAAAAGCCGAATTTTCGGTTTTTGATTGACAAATGAGCGAATCATATGCAAATTTGAGCGTTAGTTAAGAATATATTTTTCATTCTTAGGGGGGTCGCACCCAGTACGCGTATCGACTTTTGATCGATGGGGACGGCCGTGACACATGTATCGACACTTGCTCTTGTAGCAGACACACATTTTTTGACTTCGGCTGGAATTGCCGAGATTTTACACCACCATCTAGGGATAGAGACCGTCAATTGTGCGGCTGATTTTAGAACAGCATGCGCTCTGCTCGCCGCCGATCCTGCCTATACGATGATCACGGTAGATCTGTCTCTGACTGGGATGAACGGACTGCACGGCATCCGGCAACTGCGCAGTGCTTATCCTGCGCTCCACATCGTGATTGTGTCAGATCAGACCAACCAGGCGGCGATGCTGAGTGCGTTGGCGGCGGGGATACACGGTTATATCCTTAAAGATATGGACGCCGCAGCCATGATTGGCGCTTTCAAGCTGGTTCTTGAAGGCAAGATATTCGTTCCAAATTGTGTGTCTGATACGCCAGCCTGGACGAACACGCCGCAACCAACAGAGGACGAAGCTACGGAAATTTCGTTGACTGCGCGCCAGCGTGATGTTGTGCAGCATCTGCGCAAAGGGTTTTCAAACAAGGAAATTGCCCGCGCGCTCGACATTTCTGAAAGCACAGTGAAAGTTCACATGGCCGCTGCGTTCAGGCAACTAGGGGTTCACAACCGAGTTGGGGTGATTGCTGTATTGGACGGCAAAATGAGCCGCGCCACGCGGGCACGCACGCCCGAATGGGCAGACCGCCGCCGCATCGCAGTGCGGGCCTAACCATCAGCGGGCACCGTCCCTGAGGCTCTGATTCTGACTCTGACCCTGGCGCGGCTTAATCGACACCTTTCTGCCCAATCCTAATACTTATAGCCTAATCCCATCGACTGAAATTGTTCAGTCACAAATGACCCAAATGAGTCGAATGGGCTAGGCCGTTTACTGAACTAGACCGGATCGAAATTTCGGTTCTAATCTACACTTTCGAGAACAACGGGCGTGATTCGGCTTAACAGAGCTGACCATTTATTGCTGATTGGGTAATGCTCCACTTGTATCGATGTCAGGGGACATTCCAAATTTTGATATTTTTTAACGTCTATTTTGGCGGCGGAAAATTTTGACTTATTTTATTGCTTCAACGGGAGGTTATTATGTCCAGCTCTTTCAAGGTAAATCTGAACGATCTTATCAAAATTCTTCAACAGATTAAAATTGCTGAGCGCCATGCCGCTGGCGAAAGTCTGGTTGATATAATCGGTCCAGATGCTGCTCTGCTGCCGCAAGGGCTGCGTACCGTGGATGGCAGCTTCAACCATTTGTTGCCGGGGCAAGAACATGTTGGTGCGGCAGATCAGCTCTTCCCGCGGCTGCTTGCGCCTGAGTTTCGCACCGTGAATGACAACTATCAAGTCGTTCTGGTTCCGGCCAGTGCTCCTGGGGCGCCTCCGGGCGGCGTGGTGATTACGAACAATAATTATGATCCCACAATTCCTGGATCGCATAGCGTGGCTGATGCTGACCCCCGGATCATTTCCAATCTGATTGTGGATCAGACAATCACCAATCCTGCTGCAATCCAGGCTTGGTTTACCAACGAAAAATCGCAAGCGGCCTATGCTGCAGCGCACGGCGGTGCAGCACCACCTGCTGGCTATGTGCCGACAAATGCTGATCTTGCGTTCATCCTGAACGCGTCGCCGGATATCGGGCTTTCGCCAGGGTTTAACGGCTGGATGACTTTCTTTGGCCAATTCTTTGATCACGGGTTGGACCTTGTGACGAAGGGTGGCAACGGCACTGTCTATATTCCCCTGCAAGGCGATGATCCGCTGTATGACAAAGGCGCAGACGGACTTGTCGGGCCGCAAACAATTACCAACCCTGACGGATCGACCACCATCGTCAATGATGATGGCTTTGGCGCTGACGGTGTCTTCGGCACAATTGATGATCGCCCAAATTTCATGGCGTTGACGCGTGAAACCACTTTTATTGACCCCATAACGGGCCTGAAAACTGAAGCGATGAATACTACAACACCGTTCATTGACCAGAACCAGACCTATACTTCAGCGGCATCACACCAAGTGTTCCTGCGCGAATATGCAATGGTCGATATTGCAAGCGATGCTGTGGCTGCCCCAGTGGCCGTCTCAACTGGCAGGTTGCTCGACGGCTCCGGCGGAAAAATCGCAAACTGGGCTGAGGTCAAAGCTCAGTCTCAGAACATGTTGGGCCTCACCCTTCGCGATCATGACGTCAATGATGTTCCCCTGCTGGTAGCGGACGCTTACGGAAAGTTCATTCCGGGCACCCACGGCTTTGTTCAACTTGTTGTCGGAATCACTGTGATCGATAGTGCTACTGGCGCACTGATTTCTACAGCTGCTGGAAACTTCACTGTGGAAGGCGTTGCAGGTGGCCTGAATCTGGACGCGATAACAACTGGCCAAGTCATATTGCCACCCGGCGCGAGCCTTCCGGCCCTGCCAGCTGGGCAAGAATACCGCGTAACACCGGTTGGAACGGGCCATGCTTTCCTCAACGACATTTCACACCATGCGGCCCCCGGTATGGTCGACGCCGATCACAATCCTGCGACCCCTAAGATTAAGCAAGTCGCAGATTCGGATGTTCTTGACGCCAATGGTGACGGCGTCTCAGATGCGGCCGACGTCGCGTTTCTTGGGGTCCGTCTGACGGACGCCAATGTTGACGGCGCAGTTGACGTGCTTGACCTTGCAGACGTCAATCTTGACGGGGTGATAAACGCCAAAGATTTGATTGCCGATGATCATAATCCGCTGACCTATGACAATGAGATGCTTGATGCGCATTTCGTGACTGGCGACGGTCGCGGCAACGAAAATATCGGTTTGACGACTGTTCACTCCATTTTCCATTCCGAACATAACCGGCTTGTCGAAGCCAACAAGGATGAAATCATTGCTTCAGGAGACCGGGCGATCATCAATGAATGGTTGCTGGTGCCACTGCTTGATACTGACCCGATCCCCACAACCGCAGCTGCTATTGATGCGCTGCCCTGGAACGGGGAACGACTGTTTCAGGCCGGTCGCTTCGTCACGGAAATGCAATATCAGCATCTGGTTTTTGAAGAATTTGCCCGCAAAGTTCAGCCCAATGTGGACGCGTTCATCTTCACCAACTCAGCTGATCTTGATCCGTCAATTGTCGCCGAGTTTGCGCATGTTGTTTACCGTTTCGGTCATTCAATGCTCACTGATACTGTTGATCGGCTGGGCAAAGACTTGCAAACTGTCGATGGCGGTCCGCAGCTTGGCCTGATCGAGGCATTTTTGAACCCGCAGGCCTATAGCGCCAGCGGCGTCGACGCCGCTGCTGCGAACGGTGCCATCATCCGCGGAATGGCCCGCCAAACCGGCAATGAAATCGACGAATTTGTTGTCAATGCGGTGCGGAGTAACTTGCTAGGCCTGCCACTTGATCTGCCTGCGCTCAACATTGCACGCGGTCGTGACGCTGGCGTCCCGACGTTCAATCATGTTCGCGAAAAATTCTATGCGTCAACGGGCGACGCGCAGCTAAAGCCTTATGATAGCTGGTTTGATTTTGGCCAACACATCAAAAACCCGATTTCAATTGTCAATTTCATCGCTGCATACGGCCAGCATTCATCAATCTTGGCCGCCACGACAAGTGCTGGAAAACGCGATGCGGCGATGGAAATCGTCATGGGTCTTGATGTTAACGGCGACGGTGTCGTGGCGGCTGATGCAGAGGATTTCCTCAACGGCACAGGTGCATGGAACGCCGCAAACTCCGGCTTGAACGATGTCGATCTCTGGATCGGTGGACTTGCAGAGGCGAAAATGGAATTCGGTGGAATGCTGGGTTCAACGTTCAACTATGTTTTTGAAACGCAGTTGGAAAGTCTGCAGAACGGCGATCGGTTCTACTATCTCAGTCGCACTCAGGGCATGAACTTGCTCAATCAGCTGGAACCCAACACTTTTGCTGATCTGGTGATGCGCAATTCTAACCTTGGTGACACCGATTCAACGCATGTCGATGGCACATTGTTCGACACGCCTGACGCCATTCTAGAACTTGACCAGAATATCGCGCAGGACGGCGATACATTTGATCTTGGCGGCAACCGTGTTCATCATGATCCTGTTTGGGAGGACGGACTGTTCCACATCGGCACCAAAACTGTGCGCAAAAATGGCACAGTTGATGTTGACGGAGACGGCCAGATTGATGGCGGCACCCTAAAATTCTTTGGCGGCGAACACGTGGTGTTGGGCGGCACGGAAGGGAATGACAAGCTTTACGGCGACAAAGGCATCGACACGCTTTGGGGTGACGGAGGCAATGATTATCTGAACGCCGGATCAGAGGCGGATCAGGTTTTTGGTGGCGACGGCGATGACATTATCGAAGATTTCTTCGGCGATGGCGATTTTCTGCGCGGCAACAAGGGCAATGATGTCGTCAGCGATACCCACGGCTTCGGCGACGTTCTGTTCGGTGATGAAGGCAATGACTTCATCATGGCAGGATCTGACGTCATCGAAATTTTTGCAGGCGAAGGCAATGATTTCGTTCTTGGTGGCAATGGTGCGGATGGGCTGCTCGGTAATGAAGGCAATGACTGGATCGAAGGCGGCGAGGGATTTGATGGCCTCTCGGGCGAAAACTCCGATCTGTTCTTCAACTCGCCCATCATCGGCCATGACATTTTAAACGGCCAAGGCAACGACACCGATTATGACGGCGAATCTGGTGATGACATTATGTTTGTCAACGCTGGTATCACGCGCGCCAATGGTATGCTGGGCTTTGACTGGGTCGTTTCTAAGGGGGATACTGATACGTCAGGTATCAAGATCGACCTTGGCCTCTCGCGCTTTGTTAATCAGCAAGCGCTGACACTGCGCGACCGGGCGGACTCCGTCGAAGGCGCATCTGGCTGGAAATATAATGACACAATCACAGGCACGAGTGCGCCGACGGGTGCCGCCGGTGCGGGCGTGGGAATTGTCGGGGCACCCGTAACGGATTCCATGCTCTTGTCGCAAAACGTCTCGTTAATCAGCGGATTGGAAACATTGTTGAAACTGACGCCAGGTGCGCTCCGCGGCCAGACCGTGGGCATAGATGCGACACCATTTGCTAGTCTGGCAACAGACACATTTGTCTTTAACCCCAACTCAGGCGGCGACATCCTCCTCGGCGGGGCGGGTAGTGATTTGATTTACGGGAAAGCCGGTAACGACATTATCGACGGTGACCGCTGGTTGAATGTCAAAATCGAAATCCATGCCAACAAAGATGGCACAGGTGCGCTTGTCACTAATCTGGCTTCTGTTGGCACAGACGGATCAGTTGATAGTCTCAACGAAATCAAAGCTGATCTGCTGGCTGGACGGATCAACCCCGGGCAAATGGTGGCCGTGCGTGAACTTATCACGACCGGTGCGACTGCCGCTGACAATGATGTTGCGCTCTACGCCGGCAATCGTTCCGACTACACAATTACAGGCAATGCGAATGGCACTGTGACGATCACGGATAATGTGATTGCTCCAATCATCAATGCAGACCCCGCCGGAGGCCCGCCCATCCGTGAGCCTTTGTTGGACAATGAAGGCACAGACACACTATCCAACATTGAATTCGCGCGCTTTACTGACCGAGATGCGGCTGGAGTGGCGACAGGCACGTTCACCCAAATCGCAATATCACTCAAAGCCGCAACAGGCGCGCCAACCATCACTGATGGCAACGGCGGCACGCCAACCGAAGGCCAGCAATTGATCGCCAATACTGCAGCCATTGCTGATCTCAACGGGCTCGGCGCGTTCAGTTACCAATGGCAAGTGGCACCAGTTGGCACAGCCCCTGGCGGCGCTTGGTCCAGCATTGGCGGCGCTACAAATCAGTCCTTCACACCCACACAAGCCGAAGTAGGGCAGATATTGCGCGTGATCACATCCTTCACTGACGGGCTTGGAACGCCTGAAAGCGTCACGTCGGCACCAACAGCTGGCGTGGGCGATCTGTTCACAGGCACTGCAGGGCCGGATAATCCCACCCTTACCGCCTTTGATGATATCGCCAACGGTCTGGACGGGGATGACATTCTTGACGGCAATGGCGGTAATGATCTGCTGGATGGTGGCATCGGAAATGACACAGCCTCCTACGCCAGTGCAGGATCAGGGGTTACAGTTTCCCTTGCGATAGCAGCAGCTCAGAACACCGTTGGTGCTGGGTCTGACACTCTGATTGGCATCGAAAATCTGACGGGTAGCGCGTTTGTCGACACGCTGGCTGGCGATGGCACTGCTAACGTCATTGATGGCGGCGCAGGGGCCGATGCCATGGCAGGTGCGGGCGGGAACGACACTTATATCGTCGATACCACGCTTGATACCATCACTGAACTCAGCGGCGGTGGCACTGATACGGTGCTCACGGCACTTGGTGCGCTCACTCTGGCTGCTGAAGTTGAAAACCTCACGAAAACAGGCTCTTCCGCTTTTGCTGGCACAGGTAACGCCCTTGATAACGTGATCACTGGCAACGCTGGCAATGATAGTTTGAACGGCGCTGGCGGTAACGACACTCTCATCGGTGGAGCTGGCGCGGATGCGATGACAGGCGGCCTGGGCAATGACACTTACCAAGTCGACGCAGTGGGCGACACGACGATTGAATTGGCAGGCGCAGGCTCTGGCATTGACACTGTCAACACAAGCCTCGCGGCTCAAACGCTTAGCGCCAATGTTGAAAATCTGGCCTACACTGGCGCGGGTGTGTTCGTGGGCACTGGCAACATCCTTGCCAACACGATCACTGGCGGCGCAGCGAATGACACGCTGAACGGCGGTGCTGGCGCGGACACTCTGATTGGTGGATTGGGCAGCGACTTCTACTTTGTCGATAACGCCAGTGATGTGATCGTCGAGGCCGTTGGTGGCGGCGTCAATGACCGGGTCTTTGCCAGCGCCAACTACACGCTGACGGCTGGGGCTGAAGTTGAGCAACTGGGCACAACCAACAACCTAGGCCTTGGGGCCATCAACCTGACCGGTAATGAGTTTAACAACCGGGTTGACGGAAATGCAGGCAATAACACAGTCGACGGCGGCGGCGGCAACGACATAGTCATCGGTAACGATGGTGACGATATCGTGCTTGGCGGCGCAGGGGTGGATCTTGTCCGCGGCTTGAACGGCAACGATACGTTGAATGGCGGCAGTGGCAACGATTCAATCACAGGCGATGCAGGCGATGATCTGATCATCCAGAACACCAGCGACGGTGGTCGTGACTTTGTCGATGGCGGTGCCAACGGCGCGAACGGCGATACGTTCCAGCTGAACGGTGATGCCAGTGCTGAAAACTTCGTCATCTACACTCGGGCCGCTGCCATCACTGCAGGCTTTGGTGTCGGCCTCAACGGTGGGACGGAAATTGTCATCACGCGCAACGGCGTCGTGATTTCTGAGCTGGACAATGTTGAGGAAATCAATGTTAACGCCCTGCAAACAACTGCGCAGAACGGAAACGGCGTGGTTGATGGCGGCGTTAGCGCTGGTGACACAATTACAGTGGTTGGCAATTTTGCAGCGCCGTTCACCAGTCTGAACTACAACACAATCACCGTGAATGGTGGTGTGGGGAATGACACTGTTGATATAACCGGGCTGACGTCTGATCACCGCGTGGTGTTCAACACAGCTGGTGGCCAGGATAGCTTTGTTGGCGGTATTCGCCCTCAGGATATCATCAACGGAGCATTGGCCTCAGGCGGCGCTTTGTCTCATAACATAGCGAGCCCAGTGGCAGGACCGGTGGCAACAGGCACTCAGTTCGGCGGTTATGCGGATCTCCTTCCGAATGCTCATGTTGTTGATGATATGTTCCAAACCGGCTTTAGCGGGGGCGGCTTTGGTGATATCGGAATGTTGCTTGCTGGGCTGCGGACGAACTGGCTTTCAGGCACTCCGTTCCTTGCTGGTGGATATACAGCTCCAACGCCGCTCAGTGCACCAGCCCTGATTGCGACGGATGGAGCACTGCCTGCATCACATGATTTGCCAGGAACAGATGGCGGTGGATTTGACTTCAGTCATGCCTTCGATGGGTTCATGGTGGGGGCCGGACGGTTAGGATCGTTCCAGCTCAACCGGGAAATGCTGATGGATCTGGCACCGCTGGACCATAGAGCAACGTCAACCACCCTGCCTGCTGCGCCTCATCATGTGGTCGATCTGCAGGCTATGCACCTTGACTGGATGGATGATCACGCTTTGCAGCACAACTTTAACGAACATCGGTTTAGCGATCTGTTCATCTAACCCGAAGTCTGGCTAGGCGGACGTCATGTCCGCCTGGCCACGGCAAACACAGTTCGGGGGGATAGAATGAAAATCTTGTTTCGCAATTTGCCAGTACCAATGGAAGCCGCAGTTTCCAAATGTCGGCCATTTCTGGCAAGTGCCGCACTGTTTAGTGCACTAATCAATCTACTTTATCTGGCACCTACCCTGTACATGATGCAAGTCTATGACCGGGTGGTGCCGACGGGCGGTGTACTTACCCTCTTCTGGCTGACGCTTATCATTGCGTTTGCGGTTGGCACGCTTACGGCGCTTGAAAATATCCGGTCTCGCCTCATGATGCGCGCAGCTCTACGCCTTGATGTTGAACTGTCGGGGCCGATCCTTGACCGGCTGATGGCGCGCGCAACAAAATCGAAGGACACCGCAGGCACGGCTTCGGCCATGCGAGAATTTGACAATTTGCGTCAAGCCATGGCGGGGCCAGCCGCCATGGCGGCCTTTGATCTGCCTTGGACGCCGATCTATCTCATCGCGGCCTTTGCGATCCACCCCGTTTTGGGGCTGATCATCTGCATTGGTGGGGCCATTCTTATCACGCTTGCCGTCATGAATGAACGTGTCGTGCGCGAACGCAGCAATCAAAGCCATCAGGCCAATGCTAAAGCTTACGCCGCGCAGGAATTGCTGACCAATAAAGCTGAAGTGATCCGAGCGCTCGGAATGCGCCGTGCCATTGTCGCTCGGCAAAAGGCCGCGCGGGGTGAAGGCCTAGCTGGCGTCACGACAACTCAACTCTCAACAACGCGCTATTCGGCTCTTGTGAAATTTGTCCGGATGTTTCTGCAATCTCTATCGTTAGGGGCAGGCGCATTTTTGGCCATCAAAGGCCAGATTTCCGTTGGGACCATCATCGCAGCATCAGTTCTGCTCAGCCGCGCGCTGCAGCCGATTGAGCAATTGGTGGGCAGTTGGCCGGTCATCAATCAATCCCGCAATGCGCTGGCGACGATCAAGGCCCTGTTTGAACAAACCCAAGGCGATGACGTGAAGCCATTGATGCTCCCAAATCCCAAGGGGCATGTTGAAGCCAACAGTCTGACGCTGCGCAATCCGCAAGGATCAGCATTCATCGTCCACGGCATTTCATTTGTGCTCAATCCCGGCGAAGTCGTCGGATTGATTGGCCATTCTGGCGCGGGAAAATCAACAGTTGCAAGGCTGCTGGCTGGGGCCATCAAGCCCGACGCTGGCGAAGTGCGCATCGACGGCGCGACATTTGACGATTGGGACCAGGAAAATCTGGCCAAACATATCGGATATTTGCCCCAGGATTGCGGGCTGTTGCCGGGGACAATTGTTGAAAATATCTCTCGCTTTGATGTGGAGGCCTGTGAAGATGCTAATGAAGTGGCCGCCCGCGTCGTGCAGGCTGCGCAAATGGCAGGGGTGCATGATCTGATCCTGCGGATGCCAGACGGCTACGGCACCAAAATCGGCGGCGCTCAGTTCGACTTGTCTGGCGGACAGGTGCAGCGAATAGCACTGGCAAGAGCGCTGTACGGCGATCCAAAAATTATCATTCTTGATGAGCCCAGTTCGGCCCTTGATGCCGAAGGCGAACAGGCATTGATGAGGGCAATTGAAGCTGCAAAACTGCGCGGTGCCGCCGTATTGATGGCCGCGCATAAGTCCTTCATCTTGAACCATGCCGACCGGCTGATCGTGATGGCGAATGGCACTGTCGAACATCAAGGCCCACGGACCGCCGTTATTGAAGCTCTGCGCGAGACGGCTGACCGGCAAAATGTCGTCAGCATGAAAAGGAATTGAGCGATGCCACCTCTTTCTTTCGCCCCCAAATCTGATCATGCGTTTGCAGAACTCAGTTCCCCCAAAGGCGAAATTCGCAAAGGCCTGATGATTGCTGGTGCATTCTTTATCGGCTTTCTGGGCTGGGCTGCGGCCACGCCGCTTGACGCGGGCGCAGTGGCCCAGGGCGTTGTTGCCGTGTCTGGCAATCGCCAGTCTGTGCAGCACCGAGACGGCGGAATTGTGACTGCCCTTAATGTGACCGAAGGCCAATTGGTTCAGAAAGGCGATTTGCTAATCACCATATCAGCGTCAGACCTGGTGGCGTCAGAACGTGGGATGGCAGCTGAAGTCGTCAACTTGCTTGCGCTGCGGGAAAGGCTGCGCGCCGAACGCGACGGGTCGGACACTGTCCGAACGCCAGCTGACTATGCGGCGCTTGTCCCTGCCGATGCCGCCCTTGCCAAAGAGGCGATGCGCGGCCAGCGCCTTCTCCATGCGGCTCGGCGCACTGCGATTGGCAGTGAAAAGGGCGTCATTGGCCAACAGATTGAGCAGTATAACGCACAAATTGGGGGATTTCAGCATCAGATCAAATCTAATCTGGAACAGCAGCGTTTGATCAAGGAGGAATTGGACGGCCTGCGCGGACTGCAAGAGCGCGGCTTTGTCGCGATTAACCGCATCCGTGAAATGGAACGGGGTGCAGCGCAGCTTGATGGTGGCTACGGGTCTTACACATCCGAAATTGCCAGATCGTCCGAAGCCATTGGTGAAGCGCGCATGCAGATCGTGTCCCTGAACAGTAAAGTGCTGGAAAGTGCCGCGACACAGCTTCGCGATGTCCAAGTGCGGCTGGATGATTTGCAACCTAAACTTTTGGCCACGCGGGAACAGCTTAAACGCGCCATGATCCGCGCCACAGCGACTGGCCGCGTCGTTGGGCTCAAAGCGCACACAGTTGGCGGCGTTGTTGCAGCTGGAGAAACGCTGATGGAAATTGTTCCGCTGAACCGTGCGCTTGTGATCGACGCCAAAGCCTCCCCCAATGACGCTGATGATCTGAAAGTTGGCATGGAAACGCAGGTGCGGTTCAGCGCGCTTCATGAACGCACCATTCCCGTCCTCCACGGCAAAATCAGCAAAGTTTCCGCAGATAGTTTCGAAGACGAAAGGTCCGGCATGCGCCATTTCATGATTGAGGTCATGGTGCCGCCATCAGAACTTTCAAAAATCCGTCAGGCAAGAGGCGATATCGGCCTGAGAGTTGGGCTTCCGGCTGAAGTTGTCGTTCCCATGCGAAAGCGAACAGCGCTTAGTTATCTGACTGAGCCCCTAACGCAGATGTTGTGGCTGGCTGGAAGAGAACATTGATTGGCAACAGACCGTCTGCCAGAGGTGCTTTGGGCGACAACCCCCTGCCCTAAGCCCCATTGCAGCTCCCCTCTCCCCAGCATAGGGAGAGGGGATGACAGACAGTCTCTCAATCGCCTTTGCCCAGCTCACTCAACGCGTCGGTGATTTAGTCGGCAATGCCGATGCCATGCTCGCGGTCCGGGCGGCACAGTCCGGGGTGGACTTGATCGTTTTTCCCGAATTGCAGTTGATTGGCTATCCGCCGGAAGATCTGGTGCTGAAGCCAGCCTTGGCCCAACGGGCAGAAGTTGAGCTGGACCGCATGGCAAAAGCAACAGCTGACGGTGGCCCGGCGATGCTGGTTGGGACGATCCACCGTGACGGCGATGCTCTCTATAATGCCGTCGCGTTGCTCGACGGTGGCGTGGTCGCGGCGGTCAGATATAAGCATGATTTGCCCAACTATGGCACCTTTGATGAAAAACGACTGTTCGCCGCTGGCCCCCTCCCCGCGCCAATCGCCTTTCGCGGTGTTCAGATTGGCGTGCCGATTTGTGAAGACGTCTGGCATCCGACGGTGTGCGCTCATTTGAAAGAAGCAGGGGCTGAATTCTTCATTTCACCCAACGGCAGCCCGTTTGAAATTGATAAGGATGACTTGCGATCCTCAATCATCGTGGCTGCGCGGGTAAGAGAAACTGGCCTTCCGATGGCTTATCTCAACCGGGTTGGTGGGCAAGATGAAGTGGTTTTTGACGGGGCCTCCTTCATTCTGAATGGTGACGGACAAATGGCGGCGCAATTCCCGGATTGGGAGGAACATGTTCGTCTGACGCAGTGGAACCGGGGCACAGGTGGCTGGTCGTGCACGCTCAGCGAGATTGCCGTGCTCGAACCCCATCCATCCGATGTCTATCACGCGATGATGATGGGCCTGCGCGATTATGTGAATGCTAATCGCTTCCCCGGCGTTTTGCTTGGCCTGTCGGGCGGAATTGACAGTGCGATCTGCGCCGCGATTGCAGCAGATGCGCTAGGCCCAGACCGAGTGTGGAGCGTCATGCTGCCAAGCCGTTTCACCAGCCAGGAAAGCCTTGATGATGCGGCCGAATGCGCCCGGATGATTGGCTGCAAACTTGATACTATCCCGATTTCGCCAGCAGTTGAGGCTTTTGACACCATGTTGTCAGGGAGCTTTGCCGACCGGGATTATGATATCACCGAAGAAAACATCCAGTCCCGCATTCGCGGCGTCACTCTGATGGCGCTGAGCAACAAGTTCGGCTCCATGTTGATGACGACAGGCAACAAAAGCGAGATGTCCGTTGGTTATGCAACGATCTACGGCGATATGGCTGGCGGCTATAACCCCATCAAAGACGCCTATAAAATGACAGTCTTTGCCATTTCACGGTGGCGCAACGCCAACAAGCCGCGCCTTGGGCTGGGGCCGGACGGGCCTGTAATGCCAGACACAATTATCACCAAGCCACCAAGCGCGGAACTGCGGCCTGACCAGAAAGATTCCGACAGTCTGCCCGATTATCCTGAGCTTGATCCGATCCTGATGGGCCTGGTGGAAGAGGAATTGTCCGTGCCAGAAGTCGCCGCGCGCGGATTTGACCATGCCGTCGTCGCGCGCATCGAACGCCTGTTGTGCATCGCAGAATATAAGCGCCGCCAAGCGCCGCCTGGTGTGAAGCTAGGCAAACGTAATTTCGGGCGTGATAGGCGCTATCCGATTACCAATGCG